>CAMARB010000111.1 GCA_945860355.1 Chthoniobacter flavus
ATCAGCAACCATCGGCTTCATGGGTTAGCTTACACCCATTTCAGACCTTTTGTTAGAGCCTCTTAGGAAGCGTTGTATTTACACAGAGCGAAACCCGCGCAGCTGCGGCAACGTTTGTTTTCCCTCGGTAAACACCTCATCTGGCACACCCCGGTCTGCGGCCCCTATTTTCTGACAGAAAACTTGAGATTGAGTGCTGTTTGTCTAAGAGATTTGGTGTGCGCGGCCTGTGGCGCCGCCCCTCTCCCCCCTCTCTCTCGCCGCCGGGCAACCATTTTCCGCCTTGCCAATCACCCGCATTTGTATTTACAAAATAAACACCCGCGTGAAATCCCCCTCCTCCCTTCCCCGCCGCTTTCCTGCGCTGCGCCGTTCACGGCTCTGTTTTGAAAACCGCGCTTTTAACCTCATCGAGGTCACAATCGCCCTCGGAATCATTGCGTTTGCATTTGTGGGGCTCTTCACCCTGCTGCCCAATGGAATGCAAACCTTCCGGCATTCCATGGAGCTCTCGGTTTGCACCCAGATCGCCCAACGGGTCATCAACGACGCCCAGCAGACGGATTTCAGCACGTTGATCGACGAAAAAAACCTGCCGGCATACAGCGGTTATGACGCGGCCTTCACATTCCGGGCGCCGCTGGTGAAACAACCCGCGTATCGTTACTTCGACGATCAAGGGGATGAAATCCGTTCCGCCGCCGGGCAAACAGATCTCACCGGTCTGACGGCCGAGCAACAGCGTCGGATCAGTTACTGGGTCAACACGCGGATCATGCCTTGGGGGGTCTTGCCCGGCGCGTCCAATCGCCGCGCCCGGCACATGGCCTGTTTGACCATTCAAGTGGCGTTTAATCCCTCCAACGCAGCGCTCCCCGTCGACCCGTCCGACCCGAAGGACGCGGACAAACCGCTCCGCAACCTTTTCAGCCCCAAACCGGGCGTCTCCGTGATGACTTACTCAGCTTTAGTCGGGAGGAACCTGTGAAAAACGCCCATTTCTCCCGGAGCCGGAAAGGCTTCACCCTAGTGGAGATGCTGATCGCCACGTCTCTCATCGTCCTGCTGCTGCTCTTTCTGGTGGCGATGACCGACAGCACGGCCAAGACCTGGAAATACGCGAGCAGCAAGACCGAACAGTTCCAGGAGGCGCGGATTGCGTTTGACGCGATGACCCGCCGCCTGAGCGAGGCGACCCTCAACACGTATTGGGACGTGGAGTATCCCTCGGGCTCCCGCACACCCGCGACCACGCCCAGCCGGTACATCCGCAAGTCCGAACTGCGCTTTATTTCAGGCCCCATGAACACCTTGGTGGGAGGAGGGGTTACGAAATACCCGACCCACGGTGTTTTTTTCCAAGCCCCGACCGGGTTTGTCGGGAACTCCGTTAACAACGGCTCGCTCACTAACCTGCTCAACACCTCGGGTTTTTTCCTGGAGATCTCCAGCACCGACCCGAACCTTCCCCCCTTCCTCGAGTCCGAGTCCGGCGATCTCAACCCAGTCGTGCCGCCGCGACTTCGTTCAAGGCTCATGGAGCTCAGGGAACCGAGCGAAAAATTCAGCGTCTATCAGGTCACGCAGCCCGAGGAGAAGAAAGATGACGAGAGGGTGCCTCGGACTACCATCTTCCGTCCGCTCAGCGGGAGCTTGGCATGGTTCACCACCACACTCACCTCCGCCAACCCTCCGGTCCGTCGGCTGGCCGACAACGTGGTGGCCTTAATCATTCTGCCCAAACTCACCCCGCAGGATGAGCTGGCACGGGTCACTAAAAATCCCGGCGCCACCCCGCTCGCGAAAGGGTATGTCTACGACTCCTACGCGAACGTTTACGACTCCGATGCGACCACCGTAGACCCGGAAATCAACCCCAAGAACCAGCTGCCGCCGGTCGTCCAGGTGACAATGGTGGCCATCGACGAAGTCTCCGCCGCACGCCTCGCAGCCATCAGCCAGACCGCAAATCAGCTGCGCGAAAACCTGAAGGTGGATCGTTTTTTCACGGACTCCACACGGCTGGCGGACCAAGCCAATGGAACTGCGGGTGATCTCACCCAATTCCAGGCCGAGCTCAACAAGCTGAAACTCACCCACCGGGTTTTCACGACCAACGTCAGCATCCGCGGCGCCAAGTGGAGCCGGGCCCAGTCCGAGTAACCCCCCCTCATCCTGCCCATGAAACCCCTGCATTCGCAGCCCGCCCAGCGCGGCATCGCCCTCGTCATCGTCCTGGCGTTCCTTGTCCTGATCGCCGGGCTCATGATCGCCTTTTTCTCCAATGTCTCCACGGAGTTCTCCTCGGCTCACTCGTTCGCCGACGGGGTCACCACCAAACAGCTCGCGGATTCAGCCGTGAACGTGGTCATGGGCCAGATCCGGGAGGCGACGGCCCTGGAGGGCGGGGCCTGGGGTTCACAACCCGGGATGATCCGGGTGTACGGGTCCGGCGGGACGACGCCCGGCTCGGCGCTCACGCCCAGCGACAAACTTCATTCGCTCTACAAGCTCTATTCCTCTGAGCAATTACTCGTGTCGGGCACCGACCTGACCCAGCCGGCAAATGTGACCGAGAACTTCGCCAACTGGTGGGAACAACCCGCCGCGTTCACCGACCTCAATCAGCCGGTGAAACTCACCCTTCAAAACCCGGGCGCACCCAGCAGGACCTCCTACCGCTACCCGATCATGGATCCCTATTTCTCCAAGTACCTCGCGACGAACGGCAAAAACGCCAATGGAGCGGCCAGGTCTGGCTCCGACTTTGTCGAAGGATTCGACCTCACAGCGGATGGGAGCGACGATCGCACTCTCGCAGAAGACGAGAAAATCGCCCGGATGCCCGCGCGCTGGATCTACGTGCTGCGCGACGGAACGCTCACCACCGGAAAAGCAAAGAACACCACCACCGGAAAAGCAAAGAACACCACCATTGAATGGGAGGCCACAACCCCGGTCTCTCAACGCCCTTCCGCCGAAAACCCCATCGTCGGCCGGATCGCCTACTGGACCGACGACGAGACCTCCAAGGTCAACATCAACACCGCAGGCGGGTTCTCCTTAAAAAACATCCCCAACGGCTACGACGATCGCAGCTACGCGGGCTCGTTCTGGGACACCCCGCGCACGAGATCGAAGTTTGAGGTGGGAGGCCAACGGAACCCCACCACCAACCAGTGGGGATGGTGGGACACAATCAACGGGAGATTTTCGCCGCAAGACGGCGGCCTCGCCATCTCCCAGCCTCTCAATGGCGAGGTCCAACGGTATCCGGGCCATCCCGCCACCACCTCCCTGGGCCTGATTTTCGGCAGCTTCCTCACCTCCGAGCAGATCTATCAGCTCACCCCGCGAATCCTCGGAGGGGGCTCGATGGGCGGCACGGCCGAAATGCCATCCAGAACGTGGGCGGGGGGCGCAGGCATCCCCAGAGCCTTCGACAAAACGTTCAAGAAAGACCGCCTCTACGCCTCGGTGGACGAACTGCTGTTCTCCGCGACAGCCGGGACAAACCAGGAGCGCGCGACCAATGCCGGCGGGCTCACCCCGGATATGCTGGAAAAAACGCGCTTTTTCCTCACCGCGCACAGCCGGGCGCCGGAGCTCAACCTGCAAGGCAGGCCGCGGTTGTCCCTCTGGCCCGTTCGCTGGGACAACCCAAGCGAGAGAAACAGCGAATCCTACCGCACCGCCGCCGACAAAGCGCTGGCGTTCTGCGCCACGTTGGGAGCGAAGGACGCCTCGCGGGACTGGAGCCGGCGGTTTTATTTCCAGCGCTTCGACCCCTACAGCACCACCCACGACGCAAACATCCCCCGCAACGCAAAGCTCCACACCTACCTCCAAGATCTCACCAGCACGGGCATCCCGGGGTTCGGCACCCGGAGTTTCGCGGACAAGTTCGGCACGGACCGGGACCAAATCCTGACGGAGATGTTTGACCAGGTCCGCACGATCAACCTCAGGGATGGCACCGAACTCAGGGACCGGGGACTTCCCACAGTTGTCCATCCCAATCCCCAAGCGCCCGCCGCCAAAATCGCTGAACGGGAGAAAATCCAGTTCTCGCCGAGAGGTCTTGTGGTGCCCACGAAAAGGGCCAACGCAGTCGGACTTGCCAGGTTTCCCACCATCTCGGAGGCCTCCATTGTGCTTTATCACGCCGGATACAAGCTAAACAACGGCACCGTCACTCTGGACTACAGGGAGAAGTTCGCTAAGGACGCCACCGGCAACTATTTGGTGGACGTGGGGACTGGCATTTCGCAGGTCAGTGCTGACTTGGTGCGGGCCTTCCTGGTTTTTGAAATGTTCATCCCCTCCATGGGTTACAGCTCGATAACCTACCCAAACTTATCCTCGCCCGACAAACGCGCGGTTGAGATCGAGGTCACCGGAATGGACGGATTCCAGCTCAACAGCCAGCCTCTCTTGTTCCCCAAAGGATCTCGGAAAGTGAGCTTCACCGGCAATGCATCGGGACTCGGATGGCGCCTCGGAGCGTCTCAAGGGTTTCAAGTCCCGCTGAATCAGAACCCCTCCCATAGTTCCGGGGCTCCCACTTACTACCCGTTCCAAAGTGATCTCACTCTCGGTCCTGGCGTCCCCGTGCCCGTGGCCGCACCCGGCACCCCCGCCACGGTGGCCTTGAGAGGTGCCAAACTCTCGGTTCGCATCTCCTTCGCAGGAATGGACCCCCAAAACTTCGAACTCGAGTTCCCGGACGCCAACGTGCCCACACCCACGGATGCAGTGTGGATTCTTGGGAACTCGAATGGGACACCGCAATCATTCAATTACACCGAAACCTCACCGCCCTACCCAGATCCAGGTGGATTCTACCCGGCACCCAAATTTAAAGACCTACCAGTACCGCCACCGGCATGGGCCTGCGGAACGGGGGACACCACTTGGGCAGTGAAATCCCTCGCCGGGCGGTTACTTTCACAACCCGTGCCGCCAGATACGAAAGGCCGTTACGGCGTCCTTGCAACCGCGGGGGTCGGACCGGGTGACTCCAACGGCGACGGCTTTCACGATGTAACACAAGCCCCCGCCGGGAGTAACTTCACAAATCGCGGCCGCCAAATGTTTCAACCCGGAGACACGGTCCGCAGCCTCATCTTCCAAAACCATCTTCCGGGGAGAGCAGACGGAGACTTCCGGATCGCCGCGATCACGGATTCATCCGCAGCGTTCAGGCCTCACCCGGACTAATCAAACCCCGCAATCCGGAGGGCGCAGCAGTGGGTGACCGGGAACTACGTCGTTACTTACTTCGCCAACAACTGGCCGTGGGGAGGTTACACAGTCGTTCCCGGCGCCGAGACACCTCCGACACCTCCGACACCTCCGACACTCCGGCTGGTTCAAGCCCCGAACCTAACCACCGGCCCAAACCAGCAACCGATTAAACAGTCTGCCTTTGGGAGGCTTGTCAAAGACGCCCAAGGTGCGGACCTTCTCCCTAGTGTCACCGGGGTGTTCCGCAACGATGGGCAACCCGGTGATTTCGACACGGGCCTGGGAATCTGGCCGGATGGCGCATTCTCGGGTAAAACCGACGACGGCCTCGTGGCGGTTCCTGCTTACGACAACTACCACGGAACTTGGGCATACACGCAGCCCTACGTTGGGGGCGGAAATGAAGACGTCCCGCACGACTCGTTCTTCTCCCCGAACCGGCAGGTTTCATCCGCCGTGGTTTTTGGGTCCCTGCCCGCCGGGCGCAGCAAACACTGGGAAACCCTCTGTTTTTCTCCCAACCCGGCCGGGACCAACCATCCCGGTAACGTCGCGCCCAAGGATTCGCTGCTGCTGGACCTCTTCCACATGCCCATCGTGGAGCCCTACGCCATCAGCGAACCGCTTTCCACGGCGGGCAAGGTGAATATGAACTACGGGATAGCGCCCTTTAACTGGATCCAAAGGAGCACCGCCGTGAGGGCCGCGCTCCAGTCCACCCGGGTCACCGCCATCCCGTTCTCCCAAATAGCCGTTTACAAAAGCGGGCCCGGAGCCAACATCAACTACCGGCTCCAGGTTGACCGGGATGAAACACTCAAGGCGTCCGACGCCCTGTTCGCCGAGTTCCCCGCCAAACTCAACGGGGGCTTCTACAAATCCGCCGCCCAGATCTGCGACCGCTTCCTCTACCCCAAAACATACTTCGACGGGACCCTCGTGAACGAAGGCCTCCCCATCCCCAAATGGGCGGCGGGAGAAACCGCCATCAGGACATTCTGGTATGGAACCGGGGGCAATGGAAAAACCAACGCAGTCCGGGGCCATTCGATCACCGGGGACAACCTTCGGGAGCAGCCCTACGGCGCGCTCTATCCCCGGCTCACCACCAAATCCAACACGTACACCGTCCACATGCGGGTGCAGACCCTGCGCAAAAAACCGGGCTCCAAACACGAGGTCTGGGACGAAGCCAAAGACCAGGTCACCTCCGAATACCGCGGCTCGAGCACCATCGAACGCTACATCGACCCGCACGATCCCCGGTTCGACGACAAGCACCCGGATTACATCGACGTGGACAAGCAATCCCTCGAGCCCGCCTACCGGTTCCGAGTCGTGAACAGCAAACGATTCCAGCCGTATTAAACGGCAAAAAAACTGCCCAGCCCCGGGGTTCGATCCCCCAGGGCTTACGCATCCAAAATTCAGCTTCGCGGGGGGAGTGGGGACGCGCGGGGGGGCGGGGACGCACAAGGTCTCAGAGTGCTCGGCAAAGCGGGGGGAATTGTTCCCGAGGTGAACAGAGAGAGTAGCCGGTAGTGGAGCAAAGCGACACCACCGGAACGCGGTCCCAAAAACAGCCCACCCCGCAGAGGGGTGGCAGAGCATTCGTTCCCCGGGGGGGCCCTGGCACGCCCTGCCGGGGTGCCGTCCCGGGGGCGCTGCCTTCCGGGGGTATCGCTTCGCTCGACCCCCGGCTACCTTCCGGGATGCCTCCGGCATCGGACCGAGTCCCCCACACGCGGGTTCCTCCAGCTTTTCTCGATGCGTGAGCCCTGTTCGATCCCCCCTCCCCCCCGAACTCCCAGATTTCAGCGAGGGATCATTTTCACGCGGAGACGCGGGGGGCGCGGAGAGCTTTTTGAAAATGACGGAGCGCCACGGTGTTGCTTTTCCTTACTCGCAGTCAGTCCGCTGGGACTCCGGTTTTCCGGTTCAACCCTAAAACGGGAGTTCCAGCGGAATCACTGAAGGGGCTAAAGTGGAAAGCCTTTGGGTTCGGCATTTGGGTTGGGCAATTTCCAAAAATCCCTCCGCGCCCCCCGCGTCTCCGCGTGAAAATAATCTCACTCTGAAACCTCGGAGTTCGCGTTCAATGCGACGCTTCCGCCCCGGGCAAACCGCCGGTTTTTTGGTTTTCAAAACGGCGTCAATCCGTCAGTTAGAGCCCTCCCTTTTTCCCCTTATGAAAACCCCGTTCCTCGCATTTTCCGCCGCGTTCCTGCTCTGCCTCCCCGCCGCGCCCCGGCTCTCGGCCCAAACGCCTTTGGTGTTTGAAGGCAAACCGGGGCCGGGGAAAAACAAACACGTCGTCTTTGTGATTGGCGATGACGAATACCAGTCGGAGGTGGGCATGCCGCTCATGGCGCGGATTCTTTCCGAGAAACACGGATTCCGCAGCACCCTGCTCTTTGCCGTGAACCCCACCACGGGCGTGATCGAGGCCGGCGAAAAGAAGAACATCCCCGGGCTGGACGCCCTGCGCACGGCGGATCTGATGGTGGTGTTCACCCGGTTCCGGGCCCTGGAAGACACCCAGATGAAGGAGATCGTGGATTACCTGGACTCGGGCCGACCGGTGATGGGGCTGCGCACAGCCACCCACGCGTTCGCCTACCCGGCCGACAGCAAGAGCCCCTACGCTAAATACAGCTGGAACAACCAAGACCCTTCGTTTGCGGGCGGGTTCGGCCGCCAGATTCTCGGCGAGACGTGGATCAACCATCACGGCGGCCACGGACGTCAGTTCACCCGGGGCGTCCTTGCGCCCGGCGCGGAAAGCCATCCCATCCTGCGCGGGATCAGCGGCCCCGACATCTACGGCCCCACCGACGTGTACGGGGTGCGGTTGCCCCAGCCCGAGAACTGCAAACCCCTCGTGCTTGGGCAGGTGCTCACGGGCATGGACAAGATGGATCCCCCGGCGCCTGCGGCAGCCGACGCGAAGACGGGCCAGATGGTGGACAAAAACCAGCCCATGATGCCGGTGGCGTGGACTCGGACCTACTCTGGCGCCAACGGAAAAACGGGCCGTGTGTTCACCACCACCATGGGCGGCGCTTTGGCGGGGAAAGCCGACTGGGAGAGCGAAGGATTCCGCCGGTTGTTTGTGAACGCCGCGTATTGGGCGGTCGGGCTCGAGGAGGCCATTCCGGCCAAGAGCGACGTGGAACTCCCCCAGGGCCCGAACCCGTTCAAACGCGGGGTGACTCCCGAGGACGCGTTCAAGGTGCTCGCCACCGGCGCGCGTTAACGGCGTTCCCCCGTTCACCCGCGTCTTTTGCGCTCCCCCAATCAACCTAAAAACCGAAGCTCCAGCGGATTGACTGCGATGCCCGAACCCCAACGCCTTGGCGTGCGGTAATTTTAAAAAAGTTCTCCGCGTCCCCCGCGACTCCGCGTGAAAATGCCCTCTCTCTGAAATTTCGGAGTTCGGGTTCAAGGCGCGCCGCGCGGCCGACCGGGGGGCATCCTCCACAGAGCCGTTTCTGATCATGCCCGGAAAAGCCCCCCTGCGTTGCCCGATCTGCGCCAAACCCACGGATTTTTTCACAGATCCCCTGGGCCCCTTCTGCTCCAGCCGTTGCCGGCAGATCGACCTAGGCAAGTGGCTCGGGGAGGACTACCGGGTCAGCGAACCGCTCAGCCCTGAGCACTTCGCGGAGTTCGAGAATCTGGAGGGACCGGAGCTGGATCAGCCCCCCCGTTAGTCGCCGTTAGTCGCCGGGGCGGAAACGGCGGCGGGGACCGGGGTCGAGTCGGTCAAGGGCGCCGGACCGCGCGAGCGACGCCCCAAATGGAGGGGCAACGAGCAGCGAACCCGCACACCGCCCCCGGGCAGCACCATGGAATCGAGTTTTGCCCCCAATGTGCTGGCCCGATAGCGCATGATGGCAAACCCCATTCCCTTGTGGCTCTCGGTGAGGGGCTGAAACCCGATTCCGTCGTCCTCGACCGTGAGCACCAGGTAATTGCCCGACCGCTGGAGACTCACCAGGACGCGGGTGGCCTCGGCGTGTTTGAGCGCGTTGGCGACGGCCTCCTGGGCGATCCGATAGAAATTCACCGCCACCTCCGCGTCGCCCACGTCCACGTCCTCGCCGCACTCAAACTCGCAGGGCATCCTACGCGCGATTTCGTCCACCATCTCCTGGAGGGCCGAGGAAAGACCGCAGGCGTCGATTTCCACCGGGTGCAATCCGCGGGCCACATGCCGGGTTTCCTCCACGGCGGTTCGGATAAACCGCGCAATCTCCGAGGCGCGTCCCCCCTCGGGCCCGTCGCTCAGGGAACGGGCCAGCGCCGCCGCCATCAGCGCCGTGCCCGTGAGATGCTGGCAGAGACCGTCGTGGAGATCCTGCCCGATCCGGCGGCGTTCTTTTTCGCTGATCTCCAAGATCTGGCGCTCGAGGTTCTTGCGCTCGGAGATTTCCTCGTGCAACAGCACCGCGCCCCCGGCCTCCGCCAGAGGGGTCACCGTCAGCGAGAACCAGCGGTCCTCCTCCTCGGCGACCGTGCGCCGGTATTCGGTGTGAAATTTCTGGAGGTTGCCCCCGAGCACCGCGGCGATCCCGACCGCCGCCTGGCTGGCGCCATCGTGCCCTTCCTCCGCGGCGCGCTGACAAATCTCAAGATAGTTTTGGGCTTCCGAGGGGACGACAAAAAGCGCGGACTCCTCCGGGGCGATCCCGGCCTTGCTCAGATCGAGGATGCCGCCCTGGGAATCGAGCACGACGAGCTCGGCCACGATGGACGCGAACACGCCGCGTTTGAGGGCCTCGCTTTTTCGCAGCGCCTCGGTGCGATCGTGCACGCGCAACTCGAGTTCCTCGTTGAGCCGGCGCAGCGCCTCATCGCGGTGGCGAAGGGCGGTTTCGGCCGCCGCCTGCTCGGTGAGATCCGTGAGTGTGGTGAAATAAAGCGTCCCCTTTTCCGCCCGCTCCGGCGCGCTGGCGAGCTGCACGGGGAGCACCACGCCGCCGGGCACCCTCAGATCGAGCCGGGTTACCACGCGCTCCAGCCAACTGCGGCACTTGCGCAGATGCTCCAGCAGGAGGGTGAGGTTGGCGGCGCCGTCGGCAAAGAGACTGAGCTGGCTGCCGACAAGTTGTTCCCGGGCCATCCTCAGCTTGCGCGCCCCGGTGAGGTTGATCTCCATGATGCAGCCTCTTCCGTCCAACGACAGATACCCCACGGGCGCGCGGTCGTAGAGCTGGGCGTATCGGTTGCGCGAAGCCTCCAGCTCCGACTGTGCCCGGCGCAGTTCCTCATTCTGCGCGGCCAACTGGTCCTCGTGGTCCTCCCGGTCCCCTTGGCTCAGTGAGGGGGGGCGGCGTCCGGCGCGCCCTGGGTTGCTAATTTTCCGGGCCATGTTGGGAAGTCGACGGTTCCCGATGCAGGTCGTGAATATCCAGCAGGGTCATCACGGCCCCTTCGATGCGGTTTTCTCGGGTTCGGTAGGGGCGCACCCGCAGCCAATGAACCCGGCCATCGGCGTCGCGCACCTCGCATTCCAGGGGGCTGAGGTGTTCGAGCACGCGTCGGATCATCCCGTGCAGGTCGGCTCCGTAAACGCTCGGGTTGATGTCGCTGAGCGGGCGCCCCACGTCCGAGGGAATGACGTTGAAGAGCCTTTCCGCGAGGGCCGTTGCCCGGCGGATTGTCAGGTTCTCGTCCACCAGCACCACAGGCAGATGGATGCTCCGGAGCAGGTTTTGGAGCTCGCCGTTGAGCTCGTTCATCTCCTGGTTGCGGAGGTGGAGCTCGTCGTTGACCGTGGTGAGCTCCTCGTTGGTGGACTGGAGCTCTTCCTTGGCCGTCTCAAGCTCCTCGTTGCTGCTCTGAAGCTCCTCGTTGCTGGACTCGATCTCCTCGTTGGCCGATTTGAGCTCCTCGTTGGCCGCCTCCTGCTCCTCGATAATCGCCTGCAAAGACTCCTTCGTGGAGGCCAGTTCCGCGCGCAGCCGGGCGATCTCCCGCGCATACGCGCTGTCGGGCGCGGATTCCTTGCCCGCAACCACCGGGAGCGGCACCTGCCGGAGCGGCTCGAAGATGACCAACAACCACGGCTCGGAGGAAGGGGCCACGGCAAATGGCACCACCTCCAGATTGAGGTACCGCACCACGCCGTCCTGCTCGAAATGGAGGCTCTCCTTGCGGACACCCGCCCCCAGCTTGAGGCAGTGATGCACGGCGGCGGAGACATCGGCCGCCAACTCGGGCCGCACCATTTTAAAGAGGTTGAGGCTGGCGGCGCCGGGCGCGTGCACCATGTAAGGCGCGGTGTTTCCCCGGAAATGCCAGACCTGCAGCAGCCGGTCGATCACCACGCCGCAGGAGGCGAAATGCGTGAGCAAAAGCTGGTCCGCCGCGCGATGCACGTCGTTGGCCGAATCCACCGGACGGACCGGCGCGGCAGGCAACGGCAGGGAGGGATTCTTGAAGTCGACGCTCTTGGCGCGCCCCAAAGGCAGATCGCGCACGGGCAGATCGGTGACTTTTTTGGTGTAGATTTTGTTTTTTTTGTCCACGAGAGCAAAGAGATCGGCGAACCCGCCGATGGTTTCCGAGGTGCCAAGGATCAGGCATCCCTGGGGATTCAACGCGTAGTGAAAGATGGGCACACATTTGCGCTGCAGCTCCGGCCCGAAATAAATGAGTACGTTCCTGCAGCTCACAAGGTCGAGCCTGGAAAAGGGCGGGTCTTCACAGAGGTTCTGCCGGGCGAAGGTGCACAGCTCCCGCAGCTCGCGCGAGATCTGGTAGCCGCCCTCTTTCTTCACAAAATAGCGCCGCAACCGCTCGGAGTTGACCTCCCGGGCGATACTCGCCGGGTAAAGGCCCGCGCGCGCCTTGGCGATGGCGCGTTCACTCAGATCCGTCCCGAAAATCTGGATCCGGGCGTCGCTCTGGAGCCGAGGCAGGGTTTCAAGCAGGCAGATGGCGATGGAATAAACCTCCTCACCCGTGGAACACCCGGGCACCCAAATGCGGATTTCCTTCTGAGAGGGATGCCGCGATTGGATGAGCCGGGGCAGCACCGAACGCTTGAGGGCCTGGTACACCGAGGGGTCCCGGAAAAAGCTCGTGACGTTGATGAGCAGGTCGTTGAAGAGGCTGTGGAGTTCTTTGGGATTCTCCTCCAGGAGCTCGGCGTAGTCTTGAACCTTGGGGATGGACGCCAAAGCCATCCGGCGACCAATCCGGCGCCTCAGGGTGCTCTGTTTGTAATGGAAAAAGCTGACGCCACTGCTGGCTTTGAGCATCCGAAAGATCAGCTGCCAGGGGCTGCCCTCCCCCCCCCCTTGCAGGCTTTTCCGGCGCTGCGCCACCTTCTCAAGGGCCGCCGCAATTGCCTCCGGCGGAAGCACCTCGTCCACCGTGCCCGCTTGGATCGCGCCCTGGGCCATGCCGGAAAACCCCGAGGCACTGTGCGCCTCGGCAAATGTCACCCCG
>CAMARB010000112.1 GCA_945860355.1 Chthoniobacter flavus
CATCGGGCAGGTCAAAAACAAGAAACACACCGGAACGCTCATCACGTTTCAGCCCGATCCCACGATTTTCACCATCACCACCGAGTTTCAATTCGTGAAACTCGCCACGCGCCTCCGGGAACTTGCGTTCCTCAATCCCGGCCTGGAAATTAACCTCACCGATGAACGCCAGGAGGCGGACAGGAAAGAGCAGTATTTCTACCGACTCGGCATCGAAGAGTTCGTGCGTCAGCTCGGCGAAAACAAAACCCTGCTCCATCCCAAGCCCATCGTGATGGGGGGGCGGCGGAAGGTGAAGTTCAAGAACAAGGATCAGAACGAGATTGAGGACGACATGATCGTGGACTGCGTCATGCAGTACAACGACAGCTACAACGACCAGATCCTCTGCTTCACCAACGCCATTCCCAACCCCGACGGTGGCACCCATCTCACCGGGTTCCGCACCGCGCTGACTCGGGCCATCAACCAATTCGCGAAACAGAACAGCCTGCTCAAAGAAAAGGACCCGGCCATCAGCGGCGATGACGTGCGCGAGGGGCTCACCTGCGTGCTGGCCATCAAACACCCGAACCCCGGCTTTGAATCACAGACCAAGGTGAAGCTGGTCACCCCGGAGGTCGAAGGCATCGTTTCAAGCATCACCTACGAGGGGTTGATGACGCATTTCGACCAAAACCCGCCGGTTGCAAAAAAAGTCATTGAAAAGTGCCTCATGGCCGCGCGGGCCCGGGACGCCGCACGGCGCGCCAGGGAAACCGTGCGCAAAAGCGCGCTCACAGGCGGCGGGCTCCCGGGCAAACTCGCGGATTGCTCAGAACGCGATCCCTCCCTGACCGAACTCTACATCGTCGAGGGCGACTCCGCAGGCGGCTCGGCCAAACAGGGACGCGACCGGCGCTACCAAGCCATCCTTCCCATCCGCGGAAAACTCATCAACGTCGAAAAAGCCCGCTTGGACAAGGTGCTGCAGAACACCGAAATCCAAACGATGATCACCGCCATTGGCACCGGCATCGGGGGCGGAGAACAGGAAGGCTCATTCAACATGGCCAACCTGCGCTACGGCCGGATCATCATCATGACCGATGCCGACGTGGACGGCTCCCATATCCGCACCCTTCTGCTGACGTTCTTTTACCGGCAGATGACCGAGCTGGTCCGGGCCGGGAAGATCTACATCGCCTGTCCCCCGCTCTATAAGATCAAACGCAAGAAGCGCGAGGAGTATGTGGACGATGACGCCGCCCTCAACCGGATTTTGATCAACCTGGGCGCCGACGAGGTGCGGTTCAAAAACCTGGCCGACAACAAGGAGTTCACCGCCACCCAGCTCAAGGAAATCCTGGCGCTCCTGGAGCGCATGGCCAAGTTCAGCGAAGCGATCCGCAGGCACGGGGGCGATTTCGAGGCCTATCTGACGGACCGCACGCCGGAAGGTGTGCTCCCCACCTATCTGGTCAAGGTCCGGGAGGGGAACAATGAGCACGTCAAATATTTCCACAACGAAACCGAGCTGCGCAATTGGGCGCTAAGCGCTGAGAACAAAGACCTCAATCTGTTTGAGGAGCCCGCGGAGACGGGCGCCGAAGCCGGGGAATCCCAAGCCCCGGAGAAGGTGACCGGACGCAAATCCGACGGGCCCCGCCGCAGGGCGCGCTTGGTGGAACTGCACGAGTCCAATTCGGTCCAGAAGCTTCTGGTGGAGCTCGGACGCAAGGGCCTCAAGATCGAGCACTACTCCAACAGCGACCAACCCATCTTCAGCTTGATTGAGGGAGACGGCGAGAAGGCGCTGACGCACCCGCTCTTTAGCATCCCGGAAATCCTCAGCAAAGTCATCGAGATCGGCCGCAAAGGGATGACCGTTCAACGCTTCAAAGGATTGGGCGAGATGAACGCCAAGGAGCTTTTCGAGACGACGATGAACCCGGAGAAGAGGAAGATGTACAAGGTGGACCTCAACGAGGACAACGCCGTGGACGCGGATCGCATGTTCACGATCCTCATGGGGGACATCGTCGAGCCGCGCCGCCAGTTCATCGAGGACAACGCTCTCAACGTCCGCAACCTCGACGTTTAACCCTCTTTTCCTGCCGCCCCGAACCTTTGAACCGGGAACCTGAGAACGGCGCCTCGCTCCGGCAATGGCCGCGACTGGCGCCCAGTTCCCTCCGCAACCCATCCCGCTGTGTATAACCAAAACGAAAAAGTCGAACCCGTAAACGTCGCGGAAGAGATGTCGAAGTCGTTTCTCGACTACTCGATGTCCGTCATTATTTCCCGGGCATTGCCCGACGCCCGCGACGGCCTCAAACCGTCCCAGCGACGCATTCTCTTCGCAATGAACGAGCTGGGCGTTCAGCCCAACCGCAAGCACCTCAAGTGCGCAAAAATCGTCGGCGAAACGATGGGCAACTACCATCCCCACGGCGACCAGGCGATTTATCCCACCCTGGTGCACATGGCGCAGTCTTGGGCGATGCGCGAGATGCTCATCGAAGGCCAGGGAAACTTCGGGTCGGTTGAGGGAGATCCTCCTGCCTCCATGCGTTACACGGAAGCCCGCCTGCGCCATCTTGGCGCCGCGCTCATGGACGACATGGAGCGCGACACCGTGGACTTCGTTCCCAACTACGACGAGACCCGCTCGGAGCCCACGGTATTCCCTGCCGCATTCCCCAACCTCCTGGTCAACGGGGGCACCGGCATCGCGGTGGGCATGGCCACCAACATCCCCCCGCACAACCTCAGCGAGGTTATCGACGGGGTTTGCGCCCAGATTGACGACCCGGAAATCACCCTGGACGGTCTCATGGAGCACGTCAAAGGACCGGATTTCCCGACCGGCTGCATGCTCTGCGGCACCACGGGCATCCGTCAGTATTTCGAGACCGGCAAAGGCAGCGTCAAAGTGCGAGGCAAGGCCGGGATCGAAGAGCTCAAGGGGAACCGGGAGCAGATCGTCATCACCGAGATTCCTTACAACGTCAACCGTGCGGTCCTCGTCTCGCGGATCGCGGAGCTGGTCAACGAGAAGATCCTCACCGACATCAGCGCGATCCGGGACGAGTCCGATGAGAACACGCGCGTCGTCATCGAGTTGAAGCGCGATGCGATCCCGAAGGTCGTCATCAACAATCTCTACAAACACACGTCGCTCGAGTCCTCTTTCTCGGTTGCGATGCTGGCCATTGATCACGGCAAACCCAAGGTGCTCAGCCTCAAGGAGTCGATCGGCTGCTTCATTGAGCATCGCCGGGAGGTTATCCTCCGACGCACCCGCTTCCTTCTGGCGCAGGCCGAGGACCGCGCCGAAGTGCTCGAGGGGTATCTCATCGCGCTGGCGAACCTGGATGACTTCATCCGGATCATCCGCGACTCCAGCAACCGCGATGAGGCAAAATCCAGACTGCTCGCCCTTCATTGGACTGCGAGCGCCGTGGAAAAAATCGGGATTCTGATCCGGAGCGGGTCACGTGTCGTCGACGGCCGCTACATGTTCAGCGAGCGCCAGGTAAACGCCATCCTCGATCTCCGCCTCTACCAGCTCACCGGCTTGGAACGCGACGGAATCAAAGAGGAATACGACGCGCTGCTGGAGACGATCAAAGACCTGCTGGACATCCTTGCCCGGGAAGCCCGCGTCATGGGGATCATCAAAGCCGAACTGCGGCAGATCCAAGAGAAGTTTGGCAGCCCGCGCCTGACCCAAATTGTGGCGGCCGAGGGTGAGATCAACATGGAAGATCTCATCGCCAACGAGGGCTGCATTATCACCATCACCCACAACGGCTTCATCAAGCGCACGGCCGTCAGCGCCTACCGGGCCCAGCGCCGCGGGGGCAAAGGCGTCATCGGCATGACCACGCGCGAGGGGCAGTCGGAGGAGGACGGGGACTTTGTCGAACACCTCTTCACAGCCACCGCCCACGATTACCTCATGTTCTTCACCGAATCGGGCCGGTGCTACGTGGAGCGGGTGTATGAAATCCCCGAGATGAGCCGCGCATCGAAGGGACGCTCCATCGCCAACATCCTCGAGCTCCGGAGCGACGAGAAGATCGCCGCGACCATCCGGATCCAGGGGCAGAAGACAGACGACGAAACCTGGAGCGAGTCCCTGCACATCGTGTTCGCCACCCGCAGCGGCATTGTGAAGAAGTCGAATCTGAGCGACTTCAAAAACATCCGCAAAGGCGGGATCATCGCCATCCAAATCGAGGAGGGCGACAAGCTCATCGCATCCAAGCTCACCAACGGACTCAACGAAATTGTGCTCATCACCCACGGAGGCATGAGCATTCGCTTCAACGAGGAGGAACTTCGCGATCAGGGCCGCAACACCGTGGGCGTCTGGGGGATCCGTCCCGAAAAACGCGATTACGTGGTGGCCGCAGAGGTGGTGTTGACGGACTGCATGCTTCTGGTCGCCGGAGACAACGGCTTGGGCAAACGCACCGGATTTGATGAATACCGGCTCCAGTCGCGCGGAGGCAAAGGAATCATCACGATGAAAACCACCGACAAAACCGGGGCGGTCGTGGGAGCGCTGACCGTTCGCGACGCGGACGAGTTGATGCTTATCACCAACAAGGGCCAGATGGTCCGCACTCGGATCAACGAGATCCGCGAAACGGGCCGAAACGCCCAGGGCGTGAAACTCATCGACCTCAAGCCCGGAGAAAAGCTCCAAGCCATCGCTCCGGTGGTGAGCAGGGAAGAAGACGAACGCCCGGCCGACACGGAGGCCTAAGCGCTCATCGCTGCGAATTCCTCAAGCGCCCCGACCGGCTAATATCCGGTCCGGGGCGTTTGTTTTTCCACCCTTTCACTGCTTTCAATTACCCCGCCCACTTCCCCACCCTCAACCCGCAGAAAGTGCCGCCCCCACCCTTCAATCGCTGAACTCTTAACTCCTCCCTTGAGAGAGCTTCAGCCCGCGTATTTCCTTTCGAGGAGCGCTTCGAGCGAGATCACCGCCCTCCTCGTGAGGCCACCCACAAATGCGTTGCTTCCACGAAGACAACCGCCTTCTTTCTTTTTCCTCTCTCCGCGCTAGCATCCCCCTTTCCGTTTTGAGCAAGCCCTCTCCATCCCCTGTGTCTGCCTCCCCTTCGCCAAAGCCCCACCGCCGGAACCGATTGTTTCTGGCCTTCCGCGTCAGCTGCCTGTTGTTTGTGCTCGCGCTCTGTTCTCTGAGCGAGCCAACCGTCTTTAAACTCGCGTTGCGACAGTTGCTGGGCTTCGAGGCCTGGCGAGCAGACGCAAGTCTGCGCATCGAGAGAATCGACGGCAGCATTTTCTCCCCCGCAACCGTGTATGGCATCGGATGCGACTTCGTGAGCCGCGGTGGCGCGCTCGTTCATCTGGAAATCGCGCGTGCGGACGCAGAAATGGACTGGGGCCAGTTGATCCATGGGGCGTGGGACCGCTGCTTCAAACGACTCAGCCTTGAGGGGGTCATCGCGAGGGTCAGCTCCTCCGAGAACCCCGGCTCGCCCCCCTCCGAATCGGCGCCCCTTTGGAAGAGCAAACTCACACCGCGTGGACGCTGGATGCCGGCGCCAGAAACGTTGTCGATCGATGACCTGAACATCGCCATTGAGAGCGGACGAAACTCGGCGCGGATTGAGCAAAGCCGAATTTTTGTGAGCAAGCTCCAGAAAGGCACCTTGTTTCTGCGGCGGCTGAATCTTCAGGAACCGTGGATGGAGCGTTCGTTCCGCAACGTGACGGGAACCACAGCCCTTCAAGACTCCAAGTTTGTCGTCGCGGGACTCCAGTTGGAGCCGGGGCTCGTCATCCACAGTCTCTCGACCCAACCTCTGGACTTGGCAAAGGGGCGCGCGAATCTCGAACTGCAGGCCGCCGCTTTCGATGGCAAACTGCGGATTGAGGTCCAAACGCAGGCCTCCCAAACAACGCTCCCGTTGGAAGCGAGCGCCCAGTTCGAGAACATAAGCATCGCCAAATTATCCAACTTTCTGCGCCTCTCTGATGCCACGGGAGGCACTATCAAGGTCGGGAACTTCACATTCCACGGGTCTCCGCGGAGCCTCCAGAAATCCACAGCGTCGCTGCGACTGGAGGCGACCCATTTCCAATGGGAAAGCCGTCAGTGGGACTCTCTCACGCTGGTGGGATCGCTGGTCGACCGCCGAATCCAGATCGCAAAGGCGGATCTTCTCCAGGGCCACAACCGGCTCAATCTCAGCGGGGAGGCGGCCATTCCAAAACCCGGCGAAAAGTGGTGGCAAAACGAGTTTACTTGCAACATCGCCGCCAAAATCGGCGATTTAACCCAACTCTCCGCATTACTCCTCCCCGAATTCAAATACACGGCAGGGAAGGCCGCAATCGACGGATCCATCCGGGGGCGGAACAAAGAGTTTGCCGGGCAGCTGATTGTCTCCGGGGCTCAACTCAAGTGGAGGAACGCTCCGATCGAAAACTTGCACGCCGCAATCAAGCTAGAGGGGAATGAATGCCAGTTCAGCAACTTGGAGGTCTTTAACAACGGGGACTATGTGCGGGCCTGGGGAAGCGTCAACATCCTCGGCGAACGTCAGTATCGCGGGAGACTGAGGGCGTCCATTGAGGATCTGGCAACTTACGCGGCGATTTTACAAAAACCGATCGTCCCAGAACCCCTGGCCGGCAAGGCACTCGTGGAGTGGTCCGGGGAAGGCTCTGCAAAGGCCCAAAGCGGCGAGTTTGTCGCTCGCCTCAACAAGGTCCGCACTTTGGGCGCGCTGGCATCCCAGCTCCACCCCATCAATGTCGATCTGCAAGGCACCTACACCCGCGGAGGCATTCAATTCAGCCACTTTGCGTTGTCCGATGACGACTCCTCCCTGACTGCCAATGTCGGCGTCGGCAACAGCGCGCTGAGCATCAAAGGGATCCGCCTCTCGCACGGCTCGCAAGTCGCCCTTCAAGGAGACGCACTTTTGCCGCTCGATGTGTGGACGGCATGGCCAAACACGTCCTTCGCCCAGCTTCTCAACGCCGACACAGTCAGTGATGTCAACCTCACGGCCACGCGCCTGAACCTCAGGTCGGCTTCTCTGCTCACCGGTTGGAATTTCCCGGTCGCGGGGATCCTGGACGGCTCGCTTTCCGTCAGCGGCCCCGCGAAGGCCATCCACTCAACCGGAACGCTCAAACTCACCGACGGCCGCATTCCCCTGGGCCGCAGCGGAGACAGCCTCTCCGCCGTGACCTCCAACGCCACCCTCAAAGGCGCGGAACTCTCAATCCAGGACGCACGCGCTGAACACCGCTTTGGCAAGCTGGAGGTGAACGGCTCCGTGTCTTTCAAGAAGGTCGCTGACCCCCATTTGGACCTCCATATCACGAGCGCAAAGGCCCGACTTCCGTTGTTCGGTGACGCAGCCCACTCGCACCTGCCGGAGAGAAGGCTAACTGCTTCCCGCCAAGAAGACGCGACCCTCACCAGCGCGCTGGATCTCAAGCTCGAGGGGCCGGTGAGCGACCTCCAACTCCGGGGTGACGCACGGCTGCAGGAGGTGGATTTGGGGGCGGCTCCCAACATCGAGGGAATCTGGCAACCCGATGGCGCCGCGCAATGGCCGACCAGTTCAGGCCCGCAGCACGCTCCTTGGAGCTCATGGAGCCTCGATATTGGCTGTAAAACCCGGACATCGGTGCCCCTCAAGGACAACCCGGGCACTCTGAACGCGGATGTCCAGCTCAAGGGGCATGGGTCCAACCCATCTCTTGTGGGAACCCTGCAATTCCACGGGGTCAACGCAGTGGCAGATCAGGTTCCTCTTCGTGTTGAGACGGCGACGTTACTTTTCCCGGCAGACTCTGAAAAAGGCCCAACGCTCGATCTCGTGGCATCGGGACAACTCCTCACCTCTGATTTCAGGGCCTATTGCAACGGGCCACTCTCCTATCTCATCCGCTGGTTTGTCCTGCCGCCTCCGCTCAATGAGAGCTTGGTTTGGAATGCAATGTCCGGCCCGTCAACGGACCCGGCGGCCCCGATCGGAGCCCCTCTCTCCCTTGAGGCATTCAAGGAGACCCCTCTCCGAATCGAGCCTCTGAAACACTCACCGCAGTCCAATCTCAACCTGGAAGTGCCGGCGGCGGCACGCACCATTTCCCTCCCAGCTTGGGCAAGCATTGCGACTCCCCCCGAGCCGACTCCGGAGGGAAACGCTCCCCAAAATATTCCGCAGGAATCTCAGTCTGGACAGTGAGGGCTTCCAGCGCCCGCCGCCCACGCACAAACCGCGCATGAACTCCTCGATCTTTCTGCGTCCCAGCCGGGGAGTGTTCATCGGTCGCATTTTAGGCATCGAGCTCTATTTGGACCCCTCGTGGTTCATCATGCTGGCTCTGCTCATTCTTTCTTTGATCAGCAGTTTCGCCCGCGGGAGCGACGCCGCCCACTCCGAGTTGGTGACATGGGCCATGGGAATCGGAGGTGCTCTTTTTTTCTTCTTGAGCATCCTTCTTCACGAGTTGGGCCATAGCGTCGTCAGTCAGCGCTGCGGAATCCCGGTCCCCCGAATCACCCTCCTGTTTGTGGGAGGAGTCGCAGAAATCTCCCGGGAACCGGACACGCCCCAGGCGGAATTAAAAATCGCTCTCGGGGGCCCCGCCGTGAGCGTCGGCCTCATCGGCCTCTACACCGGCGTCTGGGTCCTTTTCGGGAGGTTCGGATGGGATGCAGCCGCGGATGTGGCGCTCTGGTTGGCGATGGCCAACGCGGCTCTGGTTTTGTTCAACATGATCCCCGGTTACCCGCTGGATGGCGGACGCCTGCTCCGCGCCGTTCTCTGGGCCCATTCCGGAAACCTCCGCAGGGCGACGTATGTCAGTTCGCGGATCGGCATCGGCTTAAGCTGGCTATTGATCGCTTGGGGCCTTTATGCGCTTACCTACCTGCAACAGTGGGGGGCGCTGCCCTTGTTCTTTGTCGCAATGTTTCTCAAGAGCGCCGCGCAGTCCGGCTACTCCAATGTGCTCGAGCGGGAAATGCTCGGTGGATTGTCCGCCCGCGATCTGATGACGGCGCCGCCCGCTGCGCTTCCGGACTCGCTGCCGCTGAACATTGCGGCGGACGATTACTTTCTTAGAACCCACCAGGACACCCTGCCCGTTTGCAACGCCGCGGGCGATTTCCTGGGATTTCTTCGACTTCAAAGCCTCTTTGAAATCCCACGCCCCCGCTGGCCCTACGCTTCTGTGGGCGACTTGGACCCAGGATGTTTCGTCCAAGCATTGGAAGCCGCGCCCGACGAGCCTGCCAACAGGGTCAGTCGACGGGTCCTTGCCGCGGCGCCAGACCCTCTTGCGGTTGTTGATGATGGCAAGCTCGTTGGCATGATCACTCCGCAAGATCTTCAGAGGGCCATCTCAGTCCGTATGCTTTTGGAAAACTAAACCAAACGGATGTGGCTGCCCCTGACGGGAATCAAAGCGCCGCCCCCTCCTGAAACTCCAAGAATCCGAACCTCTCCGGCGTGTGAAAAGATGGACGTCGGGGCGGCGACCAGGCACTGAGTTCCCGGTCTCGGTTCTGAGGCCGATCAATCCGGGAAAAATTCACCCGCCAGACGTCTCCCGGGTTTGGCGTTTCCGGCATGAGACTCAGGAAAGGGATTCCCAACTCGGCCACCCAGCCCCCCTCGCTCAAGCAAACCCGGGACCGGAGCCCCTCGCACCGCCAGGAGAAGTCTTTGCGGTATCCACTCCGGGTTTTCCGCAGCACCAAATCCAGGACAGCGTTTAATGGGTTGAGCTCAATTTCGAAATAACTCTCAAGATCCCCGACAGGATCCAAGAACACCTCCACAACCTCCTCCTTGTAAAGCGGGTCACCGCGATTCGCCATCGTGGCCCAGACATGGGAATCCTCGACGTTGAAAAGCAACCGCAACTCCGAAGTGGTCCAGCCCATCCGGACAGCAGTGCGCTGCTCCGGGGCGGCCCCAGTGATCGCTTCCGCCAGCCAGACAGGAGCCAATGAGCTCCAATGTGGCGACTTTGGATCCGCCGTAAGGTCGAACCCGGGAAGTATTGAACAGGAGGTGAGTGGCAGCCCTCCGATGATCTGACCGGTCACGCAGGCCTCCGGCATTTGTTGAGCCACTGGCGAAGCAGCAGATTCCCGCAGCCCCTACAACGGAGGCTGGATCGAGAAAATCATGAAAGCGGCTCCGAAAAACGCGAGGATCGCCAGAACCCCTAGCACCATCACAGAGACCGCGATGGGATCCTTTTTCTTCTTTGGGGACTTAAAAGGAGATGCGTTGGAAAAGTTGGAAGGGCGAACGCTCGAGTCTGCGACCTTGGCAAGACTGGGTTCTGCCGAGGGAAGCGGGGCTGGCTCCGGACGCTTCGCAGTCGGCTCGTAGCAGCCGAGAACGCTCCCCAAAATAATCTCATCGCCGGGCCTCAGATCGTAGATTTCGCCTGGCGTCAAAACGTTGCCGTTCAGGCGTGAACCGTTGGTGGAGCCCAAGTCCTTGAAGCGGTAGCCGTGGGAGGAAACGGAAAGCTCAGCGTGCCGACTGGAGACGGACGGGTCGTTTAGCTCGATGGTGTTCTCGGCAATTCGACCCACGGTGACGCAGTCCGCAGTCATCTCGTGGGAGATCTCAGTGCCGTCTTGTAGGGTAAACTGAATCTTAGGCATGGGAGGGATGTGTCATGGACTTAATCAGCTCACACGCAGATCATCAATGAGATTGCTGCCAAGAGCCGCGTGTTAAGGATCAGGCTCCGCGAGCTGCCGACGGAGCGTTTCGACGTCGTCCAACAGATCCGGGCTCCTAGCGAAAACGTCCGCGTATTTCCGCAAGACTTCCCGAGCTCGTGATTTGATTCCCGCAGCATTCGCCGTCTGGGCCATCAGCAGCGCGTATTCGGGGCTCCTGGGACGCAACGCGAGAAGGAGTTCCAAATCGCTGAGAGCATCCCCCCAGCGCTCTTGTTTGATGTAAATCAGAGCCCGGCGATAGTAGGTCTCCGCGTAGTTGGGTGTCGTCCCAGTGGCACGCTCCAGCGCAGCAAGAGCGCCCTCCATGTTTCCGGAGTCGGCTTCGAGCCCACTCAAATCCAGATCCGCGACCGTCAGCTTCGGATCAAACTGGATGGCTTTTTGCAGCGCTCTCTTTGCCTCTCCGGCATGGCCCAGTCGTCCTAAAGCGGTGCCCAGGATCCGCCACGCTTTGGCGTCTTGGGGTTTGGCGCGAATCACTTCCAGGCTCAGGCTCACGGCCTTTGAGGGATGGCCCTCGTCCAGGAACCCCAAGGCAAGCTGGAGATTGATGGTTGGGTCTCGCGGAAAAAATCGGCGCGCATTCGAGAAAACCGCAACGCTGTTGGCCCAGACTTGCGACTGCTGGAAAGTCGCAACCGAAAGAGCCGCCAGGCCCAGCGCGAGCATCCCTAGACAGGCAAAACGAAGTGGCTGGCGACGGTATTTCTCGAGAAGCCGAGCCGGCATCCAGGTCTCCCATGGCAAGAAAACAGCGCCCATGAACAGCCCGATCCCGGGCAGATACATGTAGCGATCCGCCGTCCGCGAGCTTCCCAGCCCAACCCAGCCGATCACAGGACTCAGAGCCAACAAGAACCAAAGCCAACCCATGAACATCTGCGGAAAGCGATTCCGACAGCGCAAAACCAAACCCGATACACACGCGAGCACCAAGCCCGGACCAACGGCGCGCCCGAACGAGAGCCCCGTTTCGTTGGGGTAAAAGATACTCAGCGCACGCGGACAGAGGATCTGGCGGAGGTAAATGGAGTAGTTGACCACCACATTGAGGAGTCGCCGGGGGATCGGCGAAATGTCCAAGCCCTGGATCGCGTTAAACTGAGCCTGAGCTTTCCAAGCCAAAACCGCGACGCCCAGGGCGATCACGAAAAGAGGCGCCTTTTCAATCAATCGCCTCCGCAAAGGCTCGGGACGGTTGAGCGGCCACACGTCGAGCAGCAGCAGCAGAGCAGGCACCACCATGACCATCGGCTTCGTCATCGAGGCCACGCCGTAGACTGCAATCACAGCCATATACCGCCACGGTTGAGGGCGCCGCACGTAGGCGCAATAGACCATCATCACAACCAGCGGCAGGGTCGCGCCGATCAAATCTTTGCGAGCCGACAGCCATCCCACCACCTCCACATTCAGCGGATGGAGGGCAAAGAGGAGCGCCACGAGCACACTCCGAAAGCGGTCTAGTTTGAGTACCCAGAGCAATCCGCAGAGAAGCACTGCGTTGAGCGCATGCAGTAAGAGGCTGGTGAGGTGATGCCCCTCCGGCT
>CAMARB010000113.1 GCA_945860355.1 Chthoniobacter flavus
GGCCGATGAACTCCTGACCCACGGTCACGACGTGCGGGTGTTTGAAAACTTAGGGGCGGCCGGGCCGGTCTGGCGGCATCCGGGAGTGGAGACTTTCAGGGGTAACATCCGCGATGCGGCGCACCTGCGTTCGGCATTCAAAGGGGTTGAGGCGGTGTTTCATTTCGGGGGGATGCCGTTGCCGGTTGATGCTTTCCAAGGGCATGGCCTGCGGCGGTTTATTGTGGGGTCCGGCAAATCGCTTTACGGCGAGGGTCTGTATCGGAGGCCCGACGGTTGTTGGGTGGAAGGGCCCATCCGGCCGACTTCGCAGCTCGACGCCCGGGATTGGGAACTGCGCGGGCCCTCCGGGGAGGCCTTGGAGCCGGTGCCCACCCCCGAGCATCACCGACCGAAGCCGCCGGCGGTCGATTCCATGGGGCAATACGAGCAGGAGCGGCTTTCCCTGGCGGTGGCTAGGGCCTGCGGGATTCCTGCGGTCGGCCTGCGTTTTTTTAATGTTTACGGGCCCGGGCTCTCCCTCCAAAGCCCTTTGACCGGGGCTCTCGGGGTCTTTGCCGCCCGTTATCTGAGGGATGAGCCGGCGCTGATTCATGAGGACGGTCTGCAAAGGCGCGATTTTGTTCACGTTTCCGATGCGGTCAGGTTGTGCCGGCTCGTATTGGAAAAGCCCGATGCCGGGGGGAAGATCTTTAATGTCGGCCACGGGTCGCATCGGACCCTGCTGGAGGCGGCCCGGGGTCTGGCTGAGGCGATGGGGAAAGACCATCTCCAGCCCCAAGTCACCGGGCGCTTTCAGGCGGGGGATGTCCGCCATTGTTTTGCCGACACCAGCCGGGCGCGCCAGGCGCTGGGTTATTTTCCGCGGGTTTCTCTAGAGGACGGACTCGGGGACTGGGCCCAGTCCTTGGCTGTGCCTCAGACCGAGACCTCCCATACGCCGGGGGCCGGGATGTTGGGGACTGTTTGTTGAAGGAGATTCATGGAGAAATATTTCCATCCGGCGCGGGCCGACTCGGCGCCGTGGAGGGCCGGCTCAAAAGGTCTCCGCGTGCTTATGGGCGTGGACGGCGGCGATTCCCGGGGCACCGGGCTCGTGGACCTCGTAAAAGCTCTCCGGGGGAGCGGTGCGACCGTGGGCGTGGCCTGTTTAAACGGGCATCCGCATCGCCTCGACTCGGCGTCGGTGGGATTCCACCCGCAATGGCCCGCGTGCGATCGGGTCTTCCTTCCCCCGCCGCTGCCGCCCAGCGCCGCTCCGGATCGTCTGAGTGATTGGGTGTTGAGTGTGTCGGCGGCTTTCGGGCCCGATGTGGTGCATCTCGCGGATGCGCGCCACGCCAATCTGCCTTGGGGTGCGCCGGTGCTCGTGGAGGCGGATCCCTGTTTGGGCGAGGGATGGCGCTGGAAAAACGAGCCCAACGAGATCGACCCTTTCGAGCGCAGGCAGTTCGCAGCCGGGTTGGTTGCCGCGGATTTGGTGGTGGCGTCCACCCGGTCGGGGTTGGAGGAGTTAAGTCGCTTTTACGGGCCTTTTGAGGCGACCTTCCTGATCCCAAACGGTTGTTCGCCCCGGATCCGCCGGGCCCGGAGGAAAACCCAGACGATTTTTTCCGTGGCCGAGCGCGGGGACTTGGAGTCGGGCCTTTGGGATCGGATTGCGCCTCACCTGGATTGGCCTGTCTCTGTGGCAGGCGGTTTCGACGGCGTGGTTTCCGGGCCCGGGGCGGGTTGCGTGGAGCATCTGGGCACCTTGCCTCCGGCGGCCTTGGACGCGCGGTTGGATGCCGCCGCCATCTATGGTGCCCCCTCGCGGCAGATGCCCGCAGGCGATCGGATTCTTCAGGCCGCATCCCGGGGGTGTGCCCTGGTGCTCGGGGATCTGCCCGGTTTACGCGAACATTGGGAGGGGGCTGCGGTTTTTCTGCCGCCCCATGAGGAGGCGGCCTGGTGCGGCCTGCTCCAGCTGCTCATTCACGATGAAAACGCCCGTCGCGAGCTCGGGTTTCGGGCGCGGTTGCGAGCGCGGCGGTTCAGCGCCCGGGCCCGTGCGAAGCGATGCCTTGGAGCGTATGAATGCCTGTTGTCAAAAGTGGGCTGAGTCGACCGGCTCTTCCCAAGGGAGAGCCGTCGCCCGCGCCGCAGGACGCAGTAACCCAAGCTCCTTGTTGCGGGTGCGGTTACTTCATCGGCGGGTGGAGCCGGTCGAGAGCCTGCTGGATACCCTCAAAGAGCTGATCGATCTCCGCGTGGCTGATGATGAGCGGGGGCGCCACGGCGATCAGGTCGCGGATGCCGCGGACGATGACCCCGGCTTCGCGCGCCAGTTTGGCGGCACGGATTCCTAGCGGGGTCGCCGGGTTGAGGCCCGCTTTTCCCCCGGGCGGCACCAACTCCAATGCGCCAATGAGGCCCACGCCGCGCGCCTCTCCTACGGCGGGGTGATCGGCCAAGGCCCGGAGTTTCCTCTGAAAATAGGGGCCGACATCGGCCTGGACCCGGGCGGGGAGCGCGTCGCGTTCGAGCACGTGGAGGTTGGCGAGGGCGGCGGCGCAGGAGGTCGGATGCCCGCTGTAAGTAAAACCGTGCGCGAGCGGGCCGCCGTGGATGAGCAGTTCCGCCCATTCCTCGCGCACCATCGTCGCGCCGAGCGGCAGGTAGCCGCTGGTGAGCCCTTTGGCGAGGGTCATCAGGTCCGGCTCCAGCTCCCAGAGCCCGCTGGCGAACCAGTCGCCCACGCGGCCAAAAGCCGTGATGACTTCGTCGGCCACAAAGAGAATGTCGTGTTGCCGGGCCAACGCCCGCAACGATTGGAGGTAGCCCGGAGGCGGCACAATGACTCCGCCGGCGCCTTGCACGGGCTCGACGAAAATGGCCGCGATCGTGTCCGGGTTCTCGCGTTCCACGATGCGTTCGGTTTGTTCCAGGCACCACTGGCCATAGGCGGCCGGATCTTCCTCCCGGTTCGCCGCGTAGGCGTGCGGTCCGGGCACATGCACAAACCCGGGCAGCGGCAGGTCAAACGGCGAGAAACAACTCGGCAGCCCGGTCAGGCTGGTCGTGCCCAGGGTGACTCCGTGATAGGCGAATTCACGGGAGAGAATCTTGGTTTTCCCGGGGGTGCCCCGGAGTTTCATCAGGGTGCGGATGAGTTTGAGGGCGGTCTCGTTGGCTTCGGATCCTGAGTTGCTGAAAAGCGTGTGGCCCATCCCGGGCGGCGCTAGGGCGGCGAGTTTCTCCGCCAGCAAAATGGCGGGTTCGGTCGTGGAGTTAAAAAAAGAGGGGTAATAGGCCAGCTGCCGCATCTGCGCATGCACGGCCTCCACAATCTCCGGACAACCGTATCCCACGTTCACACACCAAAGGCCGGCGAGACCGTCGAGCAGTTGACGGCCTTCGCTGTCCCGGAGGAAAACCCCGCGGCCTTCCACCAGGATGTGCGTGCCCTGCGCGTGGAGCTCCTCGTGTTGGGTGAACGGATGCAGGTGGAACCGCTGATCGGCCCGCCGGAGGTTGTCTGGGGTGTTCATAGGGGAATTTAGATCCATTCCCGGGTTTTGCCAAATCGGCCGCCTTCCACGATATTCCCTCCCATGATTCCTTCCCCGGACGATCTCGCCCCCGGCGATCGCGCCGCCGCCGCCCTGGATACAGCCGGTTTCGAGATCCACAGGATCCGACGGATCCAGGAGCCTCTCTTTGAAACCGGCTATGCGGCGCTGTGGGAGGAGTTTGGCGCCCGCGGGGAAATGGAAAGGCGCGCGACGCTGGAGGCGCGTTTTGGCTCAGGCCCCCGGTTTTTGTATGAAATGGCGGTGGTTTTATCCCGGGGCCGGTTGGCGGCGGTGCGCGATCACACGGCGGTGGCCATGGACGGCGCAGTGGTTGTGCATCTCTCCCACAACCTTGTCCTGCCCGAGTGGCGGCGCACGGGGCTGGCGGGTTGGATGCGGGCATTGCCGGTGCACACAGGGCGGCGTTGCGCCGAGGCCAACGGGCTCCCCCCGGGCGCGCCTCTCGTTTTGGTCGCTGAGATGGAGTTCTTTGATCCGTTGCAACCCGCCACGGGGCTCCGGCTCAAGGCCTATGAAAAAGCCGGGTTCAAAAAGGTGGACCCCCGGGCCTTTGCCTATCATCAGCCCGATTTCAGGGCGCCGGAACAAATCGACGCAACCGGGGGGGCCAAACCTTTGCCGTTCCAGTTGGTCCTTCGTCGGCTGGGCAGAGAGGGGGAAAGCACCATCAACGGCAAAGAATTGCGCACCGTGGCGTCCGCTCTCCGGGATCTGTATGCGGAGCAGCTGCGCCCCGCCGACATGGCGCACCCGGCTTTGAGCCTGGAGCGCTGTCCGGGGGATTCCGTCCCGGTGGCTTTGCTGGCGCCCACCCAGGGGATGCCGGATTGAGTCGGGCCGACAGGTTTTTGCCATGTGCCCGTTTGGTTTTGTCCCGGGAAGGCGTATATTAACGGCAGATCGATGGTCACCGCCTTCCATCATCCCGGGACAGCCGCCCCTTTGGGAAACCATCCGATGCCCATCGGCAAGTTTGCCCGGGTGGCTGAGGCGTTGGAATCCATGCCCGGGGTGCGCTTGGCCCAGCCCGCCGCATTGACGCCCGCTCAGTTGGCCCTGGTGCATACCGCCGACTACATCGAAGCGGTTCGGAGCGGCGAGCCGCGCGCCCTGGCGGAATCCCAGAAGTTCCCGTGGTCGCCCGAGCTCTTCGGGTCGGTTTGCCTGACGGGCGGGGGATGCCTTTGCGCGGCGCGGGAGGCCTTGGAAACGGGGGTGGGCGCCGCGTTGGTGAGCGGGTTTCACCACGCTTTTGCCGATCACGGCGAGGGGTTCTGCACCTTCAACGGGTTGATCGTCGCCTTGGATGTGCTCTTCGGGGAACGCCGGATCACCCGCGGGGCGGTGCTGGACCTGGACCTGCACTACGGCAACGGCACGGCGTCCCTAGCAGAGTCCCGGCCCCATGTCCGGGCGGTGTCGGTGTATGGGAGCGATTATCACGAGAATTGCGCCTACCGTGATGTCACCGTGCTCCGGCACCGGGACGGCGGGAATCACTGCTCGTTTGCGTTGCCGGCCGGATGCGACCGGCGGTTGTTGGAGGGCGTTTTAGAACGGGCTTTTGAGGCGCTTTTGGCGGACGGCAAACCCGATCTGCTGCTCTACCAGGCGGGCGCGGATCCGTATTACGAGGACCCGTATTCGCCGCTGGCCTTGACCCTGGAGGATTTGCGGGTCCGGGACGCGCGGGTGTTTGAGTTTGCGCGGCGGGAGGGGATTCCCGTGGCGTGGGTTTTGGCCGGGGGCTACACGCGCGACGTGCGCAAGGTGGTGGAGGTGCATCTCAACACGTTCCGGGCGTGGACCGAGGGAGGAGGGGCCTGATGCATGCCTCTGCGCCGTGGCGCAACCGCAGTCCGGGCGACCTGGACTTGGAGCTGCCCGAGATCGCACCGACGGACGTCCCGCCCGTGCTGGAGGCGGCGGCCGCCGCCGCGCGTTCCTGGGCGCGAACGCCCCTCCCGGATCGGCTCGCCGCGCTGGAGCGCGCGCAGACCCTGCTGGAGGCGCAACTCGAGCCGCTCGCCCGGGGCATCGCGGTGGAGACGGGCAAGCCGCTCCAGGAGGCGCTCGGCGAGGTGCGGGCGGTGGTGGCCAAGTGCGCGTTGACTGCGGCGGATGCCCGGGCGCATTTGACCGCGCGAGCCGTGGACGACGGTCCGCACCCGGCATGGGTGTTTCAGCGGGCGCGGGGCCCGGCGGCGGTGATTGGCCCGTTTAATTTCCCGTTGCACCTGGCCCACGGTGCGCTCGTTGCGCATCTGCTGGCGGGGAATCCTGTGGTGTTCAAACCCTCGCCCCTGGCCGCCGGAGTGGCGGCCCGGTACGCGGAACTTATGGCGGGCTGTTTTCCGGAGGGCGTGTTCGGCTTGGTCCAAGGGGGAGCGCAAGAGGCCGGGATCCTTTGCCGGGATCCTCGGATCCGAGCCATCGCGTTCACGGGGTCGGTCGCCGTGGGACGGGAATTGGCGCGGGCGGTGGCGGAAGATTTTTCAAAGGAACTCGCCCTGGAGCTGGGGGGACGCAACGCGGCCATCGTGTGCCGGGACGCGGATTTGAGCCGGGCGGCCGCCTTGATTGCCCAGGCGGTCACGCTCACCTGTGGCCAGCGTTGCAACGCCACGAGTTGGGTGCTGGTGGAGAAAGCCGTGGCGGACCCGTTCTGCGAGCTGTTGGCGGGCGCGCTCCGGGAGATTGTGCCCGGGGATCCGTTGCTGCCGGAGACCCGGCTCGGACCGCTCATCCATGCCGGGGCCCTGGCCCGTTACGAGGCGTTGATTGGGGAGGATGGCGACTGGGCTCTCCCCGGGAAAGTGTGGGCGACGGTGGACGGGAAGCGCGGTTATTACGTGGGCGCGGCCTTGAGGCGCGGGGTCGCGGCGCTGCAGAACGAACCGTTCGCGCCGGTGGTGGATGTGGAGGCGGTGGAGGATTTGCGGAGCGCGGTGGAGCGGCACAACCAATCGCCCTACGGGCTGAGCGTCTCAGTGTTTACCCGGTCGCAGGCGCTTTTTTGGCAGCTCGCCGAGGAGTTGCAGGCGGGCAATATCACGGCCAATTTGCCCACGACGTTGTCGCCCTCCACTCTGCCTTTTGGCGGCTGGGGATTGTCCGGGAACGGCAGGCCGGGGGGGCGGGGGTTTGTGCGGTTCACCACGCAGGAACAGGCCTTGCAGATCGCGGCGGACTCCTTCGATGGCGAGCCCCGGCTTTGAGCGAAAAAGCGGGCGTTTTTGCGCCCATTTCCTGCTCGATCATGGGCGATGATTGCCTACGCTCCGCGCGTGCGAATTCTTTCCCTGCGACTCCTTCTCCTCGGGGCGGCCCTTTGCATCGCCGGTTGCGCCGGGCGGCCCTTGCCGAAATTCCAAAAGCCGATTGCTCGCGCGGAGTTTCAATCTGTCCGGACCACCGCCTACACCCACTCCGAGGCGGACCATCTCAAATACGGCCGCCGCAACGCTCTTGGCGGCGCTTTGCAGTCCACCCAGATCCGCAGTGCCGCCGCCGACTGGTCGCGCTGGCCGGCGGGCACGATTTTCAGGATCCAGGAGACGGGTGAAGTGTATCAGGTGGACGACTACGGCTGGGCCTTGGCGGGCACCAACACGATTGATCTCTATAAACCGAGCCGGTCCGCCATGAACGCCTGGGGGGTGCGCCGGGTGACCATTCAAAACCTGCAATGGGGCGACCCCCACCGCAGTCTTTCTGTTCTGAAGCACCGCTCCAAATTCAAGCACGTGCGCCGGATGGTGGATGAGTACGACGATTACGGCATGAAATTCCCGGCCCTGGTGCAACAGGCGCCCAGCCCGGAACCGATCCCGGCGGGTATCGCCCAGGCTTCGGCGCCGACGCGCGTGGAGCGGGCCCGAGCCGTCCGGTAAGCGGTTGCGACGCGAAGTCGCCAACCTCGAACTTTAAAGAAGGCTGCCGTCATCCTCGGCGCCTGATCCCAGCCGGGAGCCGCGCCATGATCGCGCTCGTCCCCAAACGCCTCCCGCACCCCTCGCGAAATGTCCTGTGTTCCAGGAATTCGCTTTGCCGTCGCACCTCGGATCGCGCTTCTCGACTCCGAAAGGCCGCTAGATTTCGAACGCGAGAGTGTCCGGGCCCGGCGCAAGGCGCAGCATGTCTTCGATGGATCGGGAGCGCATGATCTCAGAAAGGTCTGACCGGACGCTGCTCATCATTGCGCGGAGGGGACAAGTGTGCGGGTCCGGGCACGAGCAGGTTTCGCTGGGGCGCTCTGCCGCGCAGCCAATCGGCGCGATCGGGCCGTCGAGGATCTCCACAATGTCCGCCAGGGAAACTTCCGCCGCAGATTTTAGCAGCGCGTAGCCTCCCCCCACTCCCCGTTTGCTCGACAGCAGTCCCCCGTGGCGGAGCGCCAGAAGGATCTGCTCAAGGAACTTAATTGGAATATTTTCCCGCGCACTCAGCTCCTCAATCCGCCACGACTTGTTTTCCCTCGCCATCACCACCAGCGCCCGAAGCGCGTACTCGGCTTTTTTCGAAATCCGCATAGGAGATTAACGTCCGCCGAGGGGGCCTCCGGCTGATTCCACAGAGGTGTATTTGATTGTGGGCGCGTCTCCCTCGTAAATTCGCGAGTACGATTTCTGATGAAATGCGCAACCGGTGCCGCTCAGGAGCGCAGCGCCGCCAGCGAGAAATATAAACAGACGCAATTTCATAGGCCTTGGGATCAAAGAACAGGTTCCCTCAGTGCAAAGCGAGAAGACTGTGGTCGGTTCCCGTGGCAGAGCCCGAAAATCTGAGGGTTCAGATCTTTGGGGGTTTCCGATTCGCGGCGCGAAATATAGGGGAGGGCATGCCCGACGATGCTCTTTTGAATGTTTCGCTGATTCAGGCCCAGTTGCGGGCTTTTGTGGATGAACGCGAATGGGCTCAGTTCCATAGCCCGAAGAACCTGTCCATGGCTCTCAGCGCTGAAGCCGGCGAATTATTGGAGCTCTTTCAATGGCTCACGGAGGAGGAGTCGCGCGCGGTCATGGAATCCCCAAAAACTGCCGAAGCGGTGCGCCACGAGGTGGCGGATATTTTGGTTTACGTTCTGAGGCTGGCGGATGTTTTGGGCATTTGTCTGAACGAGGCCGTAGACGAAAAAGTCCGCTTAAACGCTGCAAAATACCCAGTCGCTCTTTCCCGGGGAAACGCCCGGAAATACACCGAGTTGCATCCTGATTCTTAGGAATCGGCTGCACGTGAAGCCTTTGGGCCCGATTGAGCCCCCTCATTTCTTTCCGAATCGTGAGGCTGTTTGGGCGGAGCCCTGGGAGCGTCATCTCAAGTCAGGCCAATTCAGGCGCCGCTTCTTCAAAAAAACGTCGAAGATCCATGATCTTCGCGACTTCTTTGAATGGGAAAAGTTCACTCAAAAATCAGAAATGAGACCTCTTGCTCTCTTTTTTGGGTGCCGCCACTGCCCTCTCGGGACTCGTCCTGAGGTTCGCAGGTGCGGGTTTTCCCGGAATTCCTGCTAAGGAAATGCCCTAGCAGATCATTATCGAGTGAGACCGGAGCATTGATCCGGTTGCCGGGTTCAATGCCCACTGTAGGCCGTTCCCTCGGCCAGCTTGTGCCTGTACCGAAAGTTCTCTTAAGCCAGCCCTTGTTTTTCCATGACACCACAAAAACTCACCCGATTCTCAGGCCGTTTGGCGCTCGGAGCCCTCATCTTCTGCGGCGGTAATTTTTGGGAATCGGAGTTGTTTGCGAATGAACCGACAGCGGTCACCAGGGGCGAGGGTAGCAGATCCCATGCCGTGGAGTCGGTGCGGTTGAGCGCACGCCGGTTCCGTGTGGTGTATCCGCAGGGTTTGAGTGAGCGCCAGCCGGGGCTTCCCTCCGAGGTCGACCTCGAAAGGCTCACGGTTGTTCTCGCCCGGGAAGACGGGCTGTTTGTCCCGGTCGCCGCCGCCGCGCCGGGCGCTCCGGCGGAAACCATCACACTCGGCGCGGCGGCCGGGAAGGCGCGGGTGTTCCGGGGCGACGCCCTGCTTGCCGTCAGCGGGGTGATCGTCGGGGAGTTGAACCGGCGCGGGATTTACGGGGTGTTCGCCTCGGTGGACGAACGGGACGTCGCACGGGGCCAAAGCGGCACGGGCGGGGATGTGCGGTTCGTGGTGAGCGTGGCGGAGGTGGGCGCGGGAAAAACGTCCCGATACCAGCTGCCGTTGCAGCAGGGTGCGGAGGCCCAGGAGAACCTCGCCAAAGACGCCGGCATCGTTGCGCGCTCGCCTCTGAAGGAGGGGGGGCTTCTGCGGAAGGATGACTTGCAGGAGTATCTCGACCGCCTCAACCGGTTCTCCGGGCGGCGCGTGGATGTGGGGGTGTCCGCCGGGGAAAAGCAGGGGAGTGTGGACGTCAATTATGTGATCCGCGAAGAACGCCATTTCTTCGGGCATTATCAAATGGCCAACACGGGCACGGAAAGCAGCGGGGAGTGGCGCTCGCAGTTTGGCGGGGAATACCGGCATTTGTTCGCCGGGGACGACATTCTCCGGGGCCAGTATGCGACGTCGGATTTTGCCAAGTTCCACGCGGGCCAACTCTCGTATGAGTTTGCGCTGGTGGCGCCGGATTATCTCAAGGGTCGGATCTACGGCGGTTACTCGCAGTCGCGGGCCCAGGATCTCGGGGTGAACATCGCCGATTTCGAGTCGGACGAGGGATCGGTTGGGGCGCAACTGACGTGGACGCCGTGGTATGTGAAGGGGTGGCCTGTGGATTTCACCCTGGGCGCGTATTGGATGAACGCGGCGGTGAACAACGGGCCTGCGGGAGTGGAGAGCGCGGCGAATTTTTTCCTGCCTTATGTGGGGATCGGCACGGAACGGGTGCGTGAGACCTACAGTTTATTGGCCAACGCGCAGGTGGAGACCAACGTGGCGGCGATCGCCGGGACCGAGCGCGAGGATTTCGCGGCGCTGGGCCGGTTCGCAGCGGACAAGGATTTCACGATCGCGCGGTGGAACGTGCAGGGATCGATGTATTTGGAGCCGTTGTTGTTTGGGAAGGATTGGGAGGAGGGGAACGTGTGGTGGAAAGCGAACCGTGCGCACGAGTTGGCGGGGTCGGTGCGGGGCCAGACGGTGTTGGGCGGGTCGCGGCTGGTGCCGCAGTTGCTGGCGGTGGCGGGCGGGTTCGACACGGTGCGCGGGTATGACGAGTCGTTCACGTCGGCCGACAGCGTGGTGGTGGGGAGTGTGGAATACCGGCTGCATTTGGCGCGGCAGTTTGTGAAGCCGGCGTCGCTGGTGGACGCGGAAAAAGGGGTCAAACAGCCTGTGGTCGGCAACCCGTCGCAGCGCGGGGCCGGGGATGTTGGAAACACGTTTGCGATGCGGCCCCGGACGGTGGCGTCGATCGCGGACTGGGACCTGGTGTTCCGGACGTTTGTTGATTTCGGGAAGACGCACAACAACGACCGGCTGGCTGGGGTGGAGGCTGATCACACGCTGTTGGGAGCGGGGTTTGGCTTGGAGTTCCAGGTGTATAACCCGGCGTATCTGACCGTGCGCGCGGACCTCGGGTTCGCGCTCCGGGACGACGACCAGATCCAGGGCCGCGAGGTGAGCGCGGGCGACAGCCGACTGCACGTGTCCGTGACGTTGGCGTGGTAGGACGGCGCACCGCTTTTTTTCCAAACCGAAGACCCCTGCATTTTTACAAGAAACCTTAAGTAAGAAAGAATCCGTATGAAGGCACACCAGTATCTAGCGACCTCGATAGCGACCCTTCTGGCGACCATGGGCGGGCAACGCGCAAACGCGCTGCCGCAGGGCGAGGCGGTGGCGCATGGGGAAGCACACTTCAAGCGGGATGGTGGCCGGATGGAGATCCGCGCGTCGGACCGCGCGGTGATCAACTTCCGCGGGTTCAACATCGACCGGAACGAGGCGGTGACGTTCGTGCAGCCGGGAGCCAAGTCGCGGGTGCTCAACCGGGTGACGGACGGAAACCCGACGCGGATTTTCGGTCAGCTCCATGCCAACGGCCAGGTGATGCTGGTCAACCCGTCCGGCGTGTTCTTCCAAAACGGCTCGATGGTGAACGTGGGCGGGATAATCGCGGCGGCCGGGAACATCAGCGACGCGGATTTTATGGCGGGCCGGAACCGTTTCACGGAGTTGACCGGCGAGGTCAGCAACGCCGGGACGATCCGTGCCACGGGCGACGTGAGCCTGGTAGGGGCGCATGTTTCCAACTCGGGGATCATCGAGTCGGGCGAGGGACTGGTGTCGATGGTGGCCGGGGACGACGTGTTGGTGGGTGAGCGCGGGGGGAATGTGTACGTGAGCCACGCTGCGACGCCGGGCAAGGCGGCCAAGGCCGGGGTCAGCAACACGGGCAAAATCGCGGCGAAGAAGGCGTTGCTTGGGGCGGGGGACTTTTATGCGGTGGCGGTGCAACACAGCGGGGAGATTCGAGCGGAGGAGGTGGCGGTGCGCGGCGGGAAAGGCGGGCGGGTGGAGGTGAGCGGAAAGATCGATGTGTCGGCGCGCGGGAATGGGAAAAAAGGCGGGCGGATCGAGGTGACGGGTGAGACGGTGGCGCTGGCGGGCGCTCAGTTGGAAGCGAGCGGGGACTTGGGGGGCGGCGAGGTGT
>CAMARB010000114.1 GCA_945860355.1 Chthoniobacter flavus
TGCCTGCCACCGTCCTGGGTTGGATGGGCACACTCCTCGCGGCATGGAGCGCACGCCGCCATTTGGCGACGGGTAAAATCCATTATTGGCCTGACGCCAAATCAAGGGGCCGCAGACCGCCCCAGAACTCAGGGGGCAGAAGATTCGGCCGTAGGAAGTTCCAGACGGAACAGAGACAAGGCCTTTACGAAGAACGTCCGAAAAATTGCTCAGAAGCTTGCGCCGAGCGAGTCCGGCTCCGGGAATAAAGGAGGCTTGTCCACCACGCCGACGGTGTCAGATTGCGGGGCAAAACCCGCCCCACCCATGCAAGAGAGCCAATTCGAGTTAAAAGAAGCCTACATCGAGCTTTTCAAGCTGCTCAAGACCCTCGGCATCAGCGAGAGCGGAGGCTCGGGCAAAGCCCTGGTGAGCACGGGCTCAGTCCGCGTCGACGGCCAAGTCGAGCTGCGCAAGGGTTGCAAAATTCGCTCCGGCCAGACCGTTGAAGTGGGCGACTTTAGGGTGAAGGTCTGCACCAGCAAATAGCCCCTTCACGGGGAAAGACCGCGCGGAGTCAGTAAACAGCGGGGCTCTGGCGTCGGGAGTTGGCCCTTCAACATCCAGAGAGGCCATTACTTCGCAAGGCTCCTTGAACGACCCACCCAGCGGTTCGTGATGCCCCGGGGAGCCGTCTCTTCCCTTCGCTCGAAACTCCGATTCGCCGCGGAGGGATCGCGTCCCAGCGCCCGAGGATCGCCAGAAATCCGTGTCCCAGTAGTTTCAGCAGCCAACTCGACGAGGCCCGCAGACAGCCCCTCGCCACGAGCCCTAAAGAATCGGCGACTCCGATTCACTCGGGAAGGGAGAGCACATCAAACGTTGCAGCCCCCAGTCGCACTAAGCGGATCGCTGAGCGGGATAGATACTCGCGGTGCCGCTGCAGAGGTAGGCGACGAAACAGGCTTCAGCGACGTAAAGCCCGTGAGTTATCCCGAACAACTCCAGCCCAAGGAGGCAAGACGCTAGCGGTGTTTTGGTGGCTCCGGCGAATACCGCGACAAACCCTAGGGCGGCAAGCAAGTCTCCCGGCACCCCGAGCACGAGCGACAAACTCTGACCCAAAGCCGCGCCGATAAAAAACAAGGGGGTCACCTCCCCCCCTTTCCAGCCTGAACTGAGAGTCAGCACCGTAAAGAGGAGCTTCCAGAACCAGCTCCAAGGGGCGTTGAACTGTCGGTTCGCCTCAAAGAAACTCTCAAGCGTCACGGCATTCGGATCCGGGGACGCCACTCCGAGCCCCAAGTAATCAGGCGAACCACAAACCCAGAGGAGGCCGAGTAGGAGAACTCCCCCGAAAACCGGGCGCAGCGGCGCATAGGGAATCCAGATTTTGAATTGAGCACTCAACCGGTGGGAGACTTCGGCGAATCCGCGGCTCACCAGACCAAAAACCGCAGCCGCCAGAGCGACCTTGAGCACGAGTGCCAGCTCGAGCCCCAACGTCCCAACCGCCTCGGGCGCATGAGAGTGGATTCGATAAACGGCGTGCCGAATACCCCAAGCCTGGCAGGTCCAGTCCGCCATCACCGACGCTCCAAGGCACAGCAACAGTCCCTGATGAAGGATCCGTCCCCGTGTCAGGACTTCCATGGCAAAAACCGCGCCTGCCAAGGGTGTGCCGAATACCGCTCCGAATCCCGCAGCCACACCCGCCATCAAAAACGCGCCGAATGCGGTGCCTTGAAGCCCGAAAAACCCATTCAAGCCACTGGCGATACTCCCGCCCATCTGAACCGCAGTGCCTTCCCTGCCGGCGGACCCGCCGAAAAGATGCGTATAGATCGTGCCCAATAAAATCAGGGGCGCCATGCGACGCGGCACACCGCCGCCGGGAAGATGAATCTGATCCAGGATCAGATTGGTGCCCGCCTCGGCAGGACGACCGAAACGATGATAGATCAAGCCAAGCCCCAAACCCGCCATGGGCAAAAGATACACCAACCAAGGGTGCGCCCACCGGAGGTCCGTCACTGCGTCCAAACTCCAGAGGAAAAAGGCGCAGGCGGACCCCACCACAACCGCCAGGGAAAAGATCCTTAGCAGCCAGAGCAATGCCTCTTTGACATCCAAAGAAAACCTGCGCACCCAAGAGAGATCCGATGCAACCTCCTCCTTCCCAGGCTGTTCCACGCCGTGCCAGCTCATTCTATTGGTCTCCGACCCCTCGGATTCCAAGACTCCTTGCTTGGAGAATTGCCGTGCGGAAGGCGACTGCGATCGGCGTCTCATGCCAACCTCGTCGGCGCACGTAGAAAAGCGGTTCTTTGCCAAGGAGCGCACTCAAGTCCCGAAGGACCGTTTGCCGCCCCTGGAGTGGACTCCGGCCATGAGGAGCCTCCCGCAGCAGCGCCGAGGGAACCGGAGTCACCGTCACACCCAATCCCGCCTCAACGTATTCGAGGAGGCTGGATGGAAAACTGCACTCGAGCACGATGCGCAGCCGATCCCAGACGCCCTCCCCCCGGAGCAACCGCTCCAGCCTGGGACGGCAATTGGCCTTGGGCCCCGGCAGCAGAAGCGGGTAATTGGCCAAGTCCGCGAGACGCAACTCCGGGGCCTCCAACAAGGGGTGCCCGGCCGGAGCGGCCAGTGCAAAAGGGTGCTCGGTAAACGGGATCAGCTCCAAGGCGGGTTTCTGGGGCCATTCCTCAAACCGCGCTGCAACCGCCACATCCACCTCGCCCGATTCAACCAAGTCGATGGCCGCCGGGGAATTCCGGTCCTGGAACGTGAGATGCCCCGTAGGGAACTGCACCCGAACCGCCTCAATCGCGCCGCGTAGCTCGTAAGTTAGGCAACCCGGGGTGGTTGCCACCGAAAGCTCCGCCGGGAGATTCGCCAAGTCCGCACAAAAAGCTTCTTTAATCGAATCAAAACCTTCCACCAGAGGAGTGCTCAGCTCCGCCAAACGCAATCCCTGGGCCGTGGGCCGCACTCTGCGTCCCGCCGACTCCAAAAGCACACAACCAAACTCCTCCTCCAAAGCGCGCACCTGCTGCCATATCGATGCCTTGGTCATTCTCAATGCCTTGGCCGCCGCGGAAAAACTCCCGGAACGAATCACGGCGATCAGGCCGCGAAATTGCTGGAGACGGAGTTCTTTAAAATAGTGTCGCTCGGGAACGGACATTCCCCCTCGTTTGTACAAGACGAACTCTGGATTGGAAAGTTCCCATTAAGACTAACTTGTCCAACGAGTTGACTCGTCCAAGGCTGCTTCACTCCCCTGCCCGATCCCACCAAAACCCCTTTCCCATGCGATCCTCCCTCCTCGCCATCTCTCTCGCCCTCAGCTCGATGGCCCCCCTCGCCGCTCAGGAGCAACCCGCCACGACCACAAAACAAGGCGCAGGCAAAGATGCCCAGGAGCGGCTGAAAATCACCATCCGGGTGATCCCGAGCATGGTGAAATTCGATACCACGCATTTTGAGGTGAACACGGGAAGTGCGGTGGAATTGCGTTTTGAGAACGGCTGTATCATGCCCCACAACCTGGTGCTGATACAGCCCAGCGCAGAAAACGCATTGATCGCGGGGGTCAACGCCCTAGGCGCCGAGGGGATGCAGAAACATTTTGTGCCCGACGTGCCGGGCATCCTCGCCTCGAGCCGACTTTTGCAACCGCAAGGCTTCGAGGTGCTTTCATTCAACGCGCCCGAGGAGCCGGGAAAATACCCCTTCCTCTGCACGTTTCCCGGACATTGGTTCACCATGCGAGGCGTCATGCAGGTGCGCCCTCGGGGGGAGAGACTTCAAGCCGCGCAACGAGAGACAGAAAAAACCGCCACGGTGCCCGACGCGCTCCAAACTGCGGGCATCTCTCATCGGCCCCAAGGAACCCTGGATAAACCGCTCCTCATGCGCACCTTTCTGCCGGATCCTGGGCTGGACCCCGCGGTTTTTGCCCACCACGGAGTGGGAATTCCGGGCTTCAAATACGATCCCGCCACACGCAGCGATCTCTCGCAGAAAAAACAGGACCCGAGCACAGGAAAAACAGAGGAGATTCCACAACGAGTTCCCACTCAGCCCGGAATCCCCGGCGCGATCGCAGTCAATCACGGGGAAAGCTTTTCCTACGCATGGGACACGACCGAGTGTCGACTGCTCTACGCGTGGAGAGGGGGATTCCTAGATATGGACCCTTACTGGGGGCGGGAGCCAGGGGGCGGGCGTGCCAACCTCTACATCCCCAAACTCCTAGGAAATCTGGTGTATCGCGCATCCGGCGCGGCTCCGTTTGAGGATTCTGCGGGAGGCTCGCCTCGGTTTGGCGGCTACCGGATGGTCGGAAATGCCCCTGAGTTTTGGTACACGGCAGGGTCCAGGACGATTCGCGAACAGGTGCTGCCTGGCGCTCACGGCAGATTCGAGCTTCGGATTCAAGTGGAGGGGGGCGTTTTGGAGTCCCCGTGGAAAGCGGGCGGCTTGGACCAAGGCGTTGTCGAAGTCCACCCGGAAGGTCCGGGCAAATGGCGCGTTCAATTCCGCGACCGCCCGGAAGCGGCTCCGGCTCCGAGCGGCACCCAGACCCCGCAGAACTAGCCTCTTTTTAAACCCCGCTATGAACTTCTTTTTTCGTTCTCCCGCCTATCTGACAGCGGCTGTGGCCTTCGGCGTCGGCGCCCTTGGCACGCGCACACTGGCCCAGTCCCCGGCTCCCGACTCCGCTCCCTACAGCGTGCAGGAAATTGTGATGCCCAAGGGCGTCGCCCCTGAAATCGGCGGTTTGGATTTCACACCCTCCGGGAAACTGGTGGTGCTCACGCGCAGGTCTGGGGTCCAAATGGCCAAACCCTCGAAGGACCCAGCCCAGTTCCAGTGGCAGACCTTCTCGGACCAATCCTTGCACAACGCCAACGGACTGCTGGCCCTCTCAGACCGAGAAATTCTCGTGAGCCAGATGCCGGAACTCACCCGGCTCACCGACACGGACAACGACGGGGTGGCCGACTCTTACACCTGCGTGGCGCCATGGAATCTCAGCGGCGCCTATCATGAAGTCACCGCTGGGCCCGTCCCGGATGGGAAGGGCGGATATTATGTCGCCCTCAACACGGCCTCCTACGCGGGATTTACGATGCAGCACACCCGGGGGACCTTCTCCGCCGTCGGACGCCGTGGCCGCAATTTCTCCTCGGTGCCGTATCGGGGCTGGATCATGCATGTCGACGCCACAGGCAAAGTCGAGCCCTGGGCAAAGGGTTTTCGTTCCCCCAACGGCATCGGCATCGATCCGCAGGGCCGGGTTTGGGTGACGGACAACCAAGGTGATTTCAGGACCACCAATCCGCTCTACCATGTTGAGAAAGGCAAGTTCTACGGACATCCCTCCTCGCTGGTTTGGGACCCCGACTTTACCAAAGAAGATCCCCTTCGGGACCCGCTCAAAGAGCCGATGGCGGATCTCGATGCGGCTCGCACGCACGCCGCTGTTGAGTTCCCCTACGGCTTCTCCCGCTCCCCCGCCCAACCCCTCGTGGACACAACCGGCGGGAAATTTGGGCCGTTCGCCGGGCAGATGCTCGTGGCGGATTCAGCCGCCCCGAGAATCCTGCGGGTCATGCTGGAGCAGATCGATGGCGTTTGGCAGGGGGCCTGCGCCGACTTTTATTCCGGCAACGGCCTGCGGAACGGGTCAAACCGGATGGTTTTTTCACCGGAAGGCACGGAGCTGTACGTGGGGCAAACCATGAGGGAATGGGCCGGCGCGATGGAAGGGCTTCAGCGGATCGTTTTTCACGGCACCCGCGTGTTTGAAGTGTTGGCCATGCGCTTGCAGGCCGACGGGTTTGAGGTCGAATTCACCCAACCCATGGATACCGGGAGCGCTGAAAAACCCGAGGCGTTCGAAACCGAGACGTACCGCTACGAATACCTCTCCGGCTACGGCGGCCCCGAGGCGGACAAAAAAGCCCTGCCTCCGTCCCAAGTCCGCTGGAGCAACGACCGGCGCAAAGTTCGGCTGACCTACGGCCCCATAACAGCCGGGCGCGTTTACCGGATCACGATCCATGGTGCGGCCTCCCAGAACCAAGCGCTGGGACATACCATGGTGGCTTACACAGCCAACAAAATCCTCCCGTGAGGCGCGTGCGCGCCGGGTCACCAAAAACAAGGGCGACACCCGATTCTAGGAGGGAGGACGGGGCTTAGGCGGCACCGCCGCAGAATTAGCCGAGCGACGAGCCCGACGAGTCTTCCACCCACTCGCCGGGAATGGCCTTAGCCCCGGCCAGCCTTCGGATTGCCTCAAAAAGATCCGACACGCTGAGGGGTTTGCGCAAGTAGCCGTCCATCCCAAAGCCGATGCAGCGCTCCCGGCCTTCGCTCTCTTTCTTGGTGCCCAGCCCCAGGATCAGGACCCGATGCTGCGGGCCTTCCCGGCGCCGGATTTCCTCGGCGGTCGCAAATCCGTCCAAAATAGGCATATGACAGTCCAGCAGCAGCAGATCAAAGGTCTCGGCACTGCACATCTCCAAAACTTTCTTCCCGTTCTCGGCGCCCTTGGCTGAGCAACCCTTGATTCGGAGGTGCTCAACAAAAACCAGCCGGCTGACGGCATCCGATTCCGCCACCAACACCCGCAGCGGAATTGCCCTCCTCGGGACGTGATTTCCGTCTCCCGAACTGGCGTTAGAGGCCGTCTCCAATCGGGCGGTGAACCAAAAAGTGGAACCCACACCCGGTTCACTTTGCACCCCGATCCGCCCGCCCATGAGCTCCGCCAATTGGCGGCAGATCGACAGCCCCAAGCCTGTCCCTCCAAAGCGGCGGGTCGTGGAGCTGTCGGCTTGCGTGAAGGGTTCGAAAATGCGCTCCAGAGCATCCGAAGGGATGCCGATCCCCCAATCCACGACCCGGAATCGCAGCCATAATCCCGCGTCCGATTCATGATCGATCCCGACGAACACCTGGATTTTACCGCGCTCGGAAAACTTCACCGCGTTGGCGATGAGGTTGTTGAGAATCTGTTTGAGCCGGACCGGGTCGCCGAGCAACCGGACGGGCGTACCGGGGGCGCACTCCGATTCGAGCGCGAGGCCTTTGCTCGTCGCGCGCCCGGCGTTGAGTTGAACCACCTCGGTGAGAAGGGTGGTCAAATCGAACTCGATCCGCTCGGTGGCAAGCTGGCCGACCTCGATTTTGGAGAAATCGAGGATGTTATTGACGACCTCCAGCAGGGCGCCCGCGCTGGTCTGCATCGTCCCCACCAACCGGCGCGACTCGGCGTCGAGCGCCCCGTCGAGCAGCATCTCGTTGATGCCGATAATCGCGTTGAGCGGGGTGCGCACCTCGTGGCTCATGTTGGCCAAAAAACGCGACTTGGCTTCGTTCGCCTGCTCGGCCGCCTCCCGCGCCTTGGTGGCATGCTCCTCGGCCTTTTTGTGCACGGTGATGTCTTCAAACACACCGATGTGGCCAATCACCCGTCCCACCCCGTTTTTGAGCGGCACGGTGTGCCCTTGCGCCCACACCCGTTTTCCATCCGGCCTGGCAAAAGAAAACTCCGCGCTGAAACCGCGCCCCTCACGGGCGGCCTCGCACCAGCCTGCGTAAATTTCCGGTGAACCGAAATAGACCATTGCGGGCCAGATGTCCCCCAAGGCTCTCTGCGCGGTGTATCCGGTGAACCGGCACCACTCCTCATTCACATACACACAGCGCCCCTCGGGATTGGTCTTAAAAATTCCCACGGGCGCCAATTCCGCCAACTGCCTGAAGAGCTCCTCGCTGTGCCGGAGTTCGTCCTCGCTTTCTTTCTGCGCTGTCCGGTCGAGGATGACGGAGCCAAGGAGCGTGCCCAAGCTGCTGTCCTCCACCAAAAACCTCACCACCAGACAGTGCTGAGTTCGCCCGGCGCCATCAGGCAAAGCCTCAAACGTCTGCGTCGCGCGGGCGGAGTCGATGACAAGCCGGTCATTGGCTTCCATCCGACGGGCTGCGGATTCCGGCAACCAGTCCGCATCGCGACGGCCCACCATTTCCGACACGGGCCGACCAAAGAGCGCCTCGGCATTCGGACTCAAATAGAGGATGCGCCCCTCCCCATCCTTTAAAGAGAGCGCACCGGGAAGCGCAGCGGCGAAAGCCCGCCAATGCCTCCAGAGGATGCCCTGTTCCGCGTCCTTTTGGGCCTGGACCGCCCCCAAAAGAAGCCGCTCCACACTCGCTGCCGCGTCACGGAAAGTCTCGATATCCTCGCCCATCCACGCCCTGGGACTCTCGGCCAAAACAAACAAAAGCCAGACTTCCCGCCCCTGGGGACAGCAGAACACGGCCCCGAGTCCAGCGCGACCCCCGGCATCCGCGCCTGGATGCCCTTTAGGAAACCTCCGATCCCCCACACAATCTTCCACGACCAAGATCTCGCCGCGTTCCGCCAAGACGGCGTCCACCCAAGGTGCAATCGCGTCCGGGGGAAGTTCATTGCCGTGTCCGCGCAGAGCGGCGAGTGCCCTCGGTTGCCCCGACTCACGGTGGATCACCCAGATCTGGGCAGCTCCCAAGGCCTTCCCCGCCAGACGCAGGATTCGCCCCAATTCGTCGCCCAAAATCTCCCGGACACTCTGGGGCAGAAGCAAAGGGCTTTCGGGCTCGTCGGGAAAAGTGCGAGTGGACATTCTGCTGATACCAAGGCGGGGGGGTTGCAGGCTGGGAACGGCTGCTTTGAAAAAGCCGCCCGTAAGAAAGCATTCGGAGAGCCGCCGCGGCGAGCCTTAAAAGCCCGCCGGCTATCAAGGAAAAATCAGCCCCCCCTGGAGCGGCCTCATCGCCGCCTGCCGGCGGCGGGCGACGCCGGGTAGGGGTGGCATCCTCCGCGGACGGAAAGGGGCTTGCGGGATTCCGGAAACAAGCGCCTTGCTTTTATTGGTCTCAAGGCTACTTTACGGCCCCTTTTCACCCGTCCCTGGGCCCTTCAGAGGAAGTGCCCCGAGTGAAAAGCCAACCGGAACCCGTGGGATGAATGAAAGACAATCTATGATCGAAATGAAGGATCTAATCGCGAAGTCGATGCGCGATTTCAAAGAAGGCAGCATCGTCAAAGGCCGCATCCTCGAGTTGCGCCACCGTGAAGTGCTCGTCGACATCGGCTACAAGAGCGAAGGTGTCATCTCCGCGAGCGAATTTGACGACATCGACGACCTCCAGGTCGGCGACGAAGTCGAAGTGCTGCTCTGCCGTCTCGAAAACGATGACGGCATGGTGATTCTCTCCAAGGAAAAGGCTGCCTATAAGCAGAACTGGGAGAAAATCGTGAAAGTTTTCCAGGGCGACGGCCTCATCAAAGGCAAGGTCAAGGCCGTGGTCAAAGGCGGCCTCACCGTCAACATCGGGGTCGAGGCGTTCCTGCCCGGCTCACAAATCGACATCGTCCCCCCGCGCGACCTCCAGCAGTTCGTCGGGAACACGTACGATTTCAAAATCGTCAAAATCAACGATGACCGCAAAAACGTCGTGCTCAGCCGACGCGAGATCATCGAGCAGGAGCGGGCCGAAAAACGCCAGCGCTTCCTCGACACGATCAAAATCGGCGGCACGGTCAAGGGCACGGTCAAGAACCTCACCGATTTCGGGGCGTTCATCGACCTGGACGGAATGGACGGCCTGCTGCACATCACCGACATGACCTGGGGCCGCCTCGGGCACCCCAGCGAACTGCTCAAAGTCGGCCAGGAACTGGAAGTGGTCGTGCTCGACATCAACAAGGAGAAGGAGCGCGTCTCCCTCGGCCTCAAGCAGACCCAGAAAAACCCGTGGGATCAGACCGAGAACCGGTTCCCCGTGGGCGCCAAGGTCAAAGGCAAAGTCACCAACCTCGTGCCTTACGGCGCGTTTGTGGAGATCGAAGAAGGCGTCGAAGGCCTCATCCACGTTTCCGAGCTCTCCTGGACCAAGCGGATTGCCCGTCCCAGCGACGTGCTCGCCGTGGGTCAGGAAGTCGAAGCCGTCGTGCTCGGGGTCAACAAGGAAGAGCAGAAGATCAGCCTCGGCGTGCGTCAGCTCGAGCCCAATCCTTGGGACGAGATCGAGCACCGCTACCAGATCGGCAAACAGGTCAAGGGCATCGTGCGCAACATGACCGCCTACGGCGCCTTCGTGGAACTCGAAGAAGGCATCGACGGCATGATCCACGTGTCGGACATGAGCTGGACCCGCAAGATCAACCACCCCAGCGAGTTGCTTAAGAAGGGCGACGAGATGGAAGCGGTCGTCATCGACATCGACAAACAGAACCAGCGGATCAGCCTCGGGATCAAACAACTCGAGGGCGATCCCTGGAAGGACATCGATCAGAAGTACAAGATCGGCGACTTGGTCAAAGGCAAGGTCAGCAAGATTGCCACCTTCGGCGCCTTTATTGCGCTCGAAGGCGACATCGACGGCCTGGTGCACATCTCACAGATCAGCGAGAGCCACGTGTCCAAGGTCAAGGACGTGCTCAAGCCCGGCCAGGAGATCGAAGCGCGGGTCATCAAGGTGGACAAAACCGAGCGCCGCATTGGGCTCTCGATGAAAGCCGCCAACTACAGCGAAGAGGAAATCAAACGCGAAGCTGCTGCGTTCGACACACTCAAGCCCGGCGAAGACATGGTGGGCCTCGAACAGGCCTTCGCTGCCGCCGCCGAGGAATACCGCCCCGGCGATCGCCGCAAGTAACCCTTAAACCCCAGCGGGCGGGCAGTTGCAAAGCTGTCCGCCCGCTGCATTTTCACCCAACCTCTTTATGGAAAAGCCTCAAATCACCGCCTACGTCAAAACGCAATGTGGATGGAGCAACGGCGTCCGCGCCGTGCTCAAGAAGTATGACCTGCCCTACACGGAGAAGGACATCATCATCAACCCCGCATTCCGCTGGGAAATGGAACAGAAGAGCGGCCAACCTCTGAGCCCCTGCGTGGAAGTCAACGGAGTGATGGTCGCCGACATCAGCGGCGAGGAACTCGAGCAGTATCTCCTCAAAAACAGCCTCGTCGGCTCCACCGAGCGGACAACCAACGTTCCGCTCAACGCCGCCTGCAGCGACGCCGAACACGCCGCAATGCGGGGTGAAACGGTCCGCTTCCAAGCCGCTCCGTAGCCCATCCGGATCCTCGGTTTCCGGGGTCTCCTTCAGCCGCGCCTTCCTCCTGTTTGGGGGGAAGGCGCGTTTTTTTATGGCCCCGCGACCGGCGGCGCGCGGGTTACCGGCTCAAATCGTAGCAGGCCAACTGCGTGTCGCAGCGCACATAGAGCCGTTTGTTCACCAACACCGGGCCAACCCAGCAGGGGTAACTGAACCCGGGCAGCTGCCAGCGGCCCAGCTCCTCCAATTTCACCGGATTGGGCCTGAACAACCCCAGCAAACCCGATTCCCCAAGCGCGATGAGTTTTCCATCCGCCAAAATCGCCGACCCGCGCCCAAACACATTCGGCGCGGGCTCACCGTCCGCGAGCTTCGAATGTCCCGCGTTGGGCCAGCCCTCCGCACGATCCCACCGCAAACTGCCGTCGGAGAAGTCCACGCAGCGGAACCGGGCGTCGGGCTCATTCCGGCCGCTGAAGGCAAAAACATGCCCCCCGGCGAGCACCGGACGCGCCCAGTGCATCTCGAGCTGGAGTCCGCGCCAGACCTCCTCCACCCCGAACCCATCGGGACGCACCCGCAGTAGCACCGACCCGGATTTGTAATACGCCGAGGAAATCAGAATCCGATCCCCGTCGACCACCGGCGACATGGCATTCACCGACGCGTCGGGACGCGCCCGGAACCAGAAAGAAAAATAAGGGGCGCCCGTTTTTGGATCCAACGACACCAAACCCTGGCGAGTCACGCAGAGCACATGGCGTTTGCCGTGGATGCTGGCCAGCACCGGGGTGCAATAACTGGCCTGTTTCTGAAAAGCGGGGTCTGCGACGTTCCAAACCACCTTGCGCTCGCCGGGCCAACCGGTCATCGGAACGCCGGTCCACGTTTTTTCGCCGACATTCTCCCAGACCGTTTTGCCGGTCGCGGCATCAAACGCCACCACGCCCGAGTTGGGCTGCCCCCCCACGATCGCGATCAACAACCCGTCTTCGAGAACCGGCGAACTGCCCACCCCAAAAAACGCCTCCGGCACATCGAACTCCTTCTGGGTGTCCCGGCGCCAAACCACTTTCCCCGTGGCCAGCTCCAGACA
>CAMARB010000115.1 GCA_945860355.1 Chthoniobacter flavus
GCGTTGAACTCGGCCTGGAGCTTGGGTGATTCGCCGTCGTGGTTGAGGTGGGCCTCCATGTGGAGTTTGAGCAGCTCATCGAGGGCGCTCTGGTAAAGCGCCCGGCGCACCGGCCACGGCTCGTTTCTGTAGCTCCACAGGTCGCGTTCGCCCAGATCCTCCATCCAGATCAACCCCTGGGATTCATCGTGGAAATAAATCTCCGGCACGCGCACCCCGACGTTGCCCAGGAACCGCGCGATCTCGACGTAATGCACGTTCTCCTCCCGTTGTCGGCCGTACCGCGCCAAAATCAGGGACGTCCCGTCGCCGACGGCCACCCGGAAAAAACTGCGGTCGGAGCCCCCTTTTTCCAGCGGCTGCACCTCGACGCGTTGGCCGTTGAACTGGGGAAAACGGGCGAAGGTTTGGTCGAGGAGGGCGTCTTGCATCGGGGTGCCCATACGAAGCCTGAAAATGACGGGGAAACAAATCCAAACAACGGATTCCCGCGCGAAATTGGGCCCCGGCGGGCGGCGGCTCCCCGCTTTCGCACGAACTCCGAAATTTCAGAGAGAGATCATTTTCACGCGGAGACGAGGAGAACGCGGAGGCCTTTTTTGGAAGTTGCGGAACGCCTGGGTGTTGCACTCCCGCCCTTTTAGTCGCTCCGCTGGAACTTGGGTTTCCAGCTTTAGTGCAAATTGAGGATCAACGACTTGGGTTCGGTCATCTCCTCCATGGCGTACCGCACGCCTTCCCGGCCGAACCCACTGTCTTTGATTCCCCCGTAGGGCATGGTCTCCACGCGCCAGGTGGGCACCTGGTTGATGAGCACCCCGCCAAACTCCAGCGCGTCAAACGCGCGCATCGCCCGTGTGATGTCCCGAGTGAAAACCCCGGCCTGGAGCCCGTACCGCGTGGCGTTGGCGAGCGCGATGGCCTCCTCGAATGTCTGGTACCGGTGCAGGGTGAGGATCGGGGCAAACGCCTCCTCGGTGGCCAACGCGCAGTCGGCGGGCAGATCCTCCAGCACCGTGGCCTCCAGGCAGGGGCCGTGAATCCCACCGCCGGCCACCAGCCGGGCCCCCTTTTCCAGCGCCTCCCGGATCAGGCCCGCCGACCGGCTCAACGCCTGCGCGTCGATGAGCGGGCCTACCACCGTCCGACGATCCGCCGGGTCGCCCGTGTGAATCTTCTCGCGGATCACCGCCGTGAGCCCTTCGCGGACTTCCCCGTATCGGCTTTCATGCACCAGCACCCGTTGCACGCTGATGCAGGATTGGCCGGCCTGTCCGAACGCACCCATCGCAATCGGCCCCAAGGCCGCGGCCACGTCGGCGTCCTCGTGCACAATCACCGGCGCGTTTCCGCCGAGCTCCAGTGTGATTCGTTTCTTGCCGCACTGCGCCTTGAGCGCCCAGCCCACGGTGGAACTGCCCGTGAACGAGATTTTTTTCACCCGGTCATCGCCCGTGAGCACGGCGGCGTCGGCGTTGGAGCAGGGCACCACGTTCACCTGGCCCGGCGGCAGGCCCGCGTCCACGAGCACCTCCGCCAGGAGAAGCGCGCTGAGCGGCGTCTTCGGGGCCGGCTTGAGAACCATCGTGTTGCCCGTGGCGATACACGGGGCCACCTTGTGCGCGACCAGGTTCAGCGGGAAATTAAACGGCGTCACGCCCGCGATCACCCCCAGCGGGAACCGCTGGCTCAGCCCAAAGTGCGATTCCCCCGCCGGCATCGCGTCCAGCGCCAGCAGTTCCCCCCGGGGCCGCCGCGCCTCCTCGGCCGCCGCCTCAAACGTCAGGATCGCCCGGGCCACTTCGGCCTCCGCGAATCCGATGGGTTTGCCCACCTCCTCCACCAGCACCCGCGCGAACTCGGCGCGCCGCTGGCCGATCCCGCCCGCCACCGCCCGGAGCAGGGTGGCCCGTTGATGGGCGGGCTGGCGCCGGGTGAACTCAAACGCCGCCGTCGCCGCCGCGATCGCTTCCCGGATCTGCCCGGCGTCGCCCAGCGGCGCCTCGGCGATTTCCCGGCCGGTAAACGGGTTGCGGACCGGGAGCCGCCCGGCGCCGGGGATCCATTGGTTGTTGATGAGCAGACCGCTTTTCATAGCCGTGGGAGGTTCCCTTTCCGTGGCCGGGGCGCAAGCCTCCGGATCACCGGGGCGCTTACAGTGGCGCCACCTCGCGTCTTTCCACGAAAATTTGAAGGCCCTCCTTTGAGAACTGGTTCATCAGCGGCTCCGGGTTGAGCGCCTCGGGCATCATCACCCCGCGCTCCCTAATCTCGCCGGTGACGAGCAGTTTGGCCGTGAGCGCGGGCGGGATCCCGGTTTGGACCACCGTCAGCGAGTACCCGTACCGCTCGAAGGCCTCCCGGTGGTTGTCCATCGTGTAAACGAAATACTCCACCCGTTTCCCGTCCTTGCGGCCGAGCACCTCGGCGCCCACGCAGGAATAACCGTCCACCGTCGCCCCGAGCGCGGCGGGTTTGGGCAGGTTGGCGCACACCACCCGCAGCGGGGCCACCTCGGCGCCGTCCACCCGCACCTTCTTCCAAGTGTCCGCGTCGAGCAGGGCCAGGGATTTGGCAATGCCAACCACCTTGTCGCTGAGCGTGTATTTGAACACCGAGGAGCGCACCCCTTTTGCCACAAAAGGCGGGTAAAGCCCCAGGCTCACGCCCTCCTCGTGGGCAACCGCGTACGTTTTCATCAGCCCCAGGGGGGGCGGGAACCGGACCCATTCCACCTCCGTCTCCAGCGGTTTTCCCGAGGTGACCCGGCCGTCTTTGACGAAATAAGGCACGGCGCCGAGCTCCTCGAAGAGGGTTTCCGGGCTGAAAAGCACCGCAAACCGGTACCCGCGCACCTCGGCGTTGTCGGCGTCGAGCACCCGGATACTCTCGGCGGAATCGAGCCGGTCCATCGCCCAGCGGGCGAACACGTTGACGGCGCCCGGATCGCACCCCATGCAAAGCACCCCGGCCAATCCCTTCTCCCGGAACCCGGCGTCGAACTTCTCGATCTCGGCCTCGTAACTGTTTTTGTTGGGCCGTTTGACGCCCTGGGGCGAATAGATGTCGGCCGCCATATCCAAGTAATGGGAGCCGGCCTGGAGGCATGCCTCGAGCACGGAATGGTTGGCCTGCCAGGTGCAGGCGTTGAGGGTGACGTGGATCTGGTGCTCGCGCAGGAACGCCGTGAGCTGGTTGGTGTCCATCGCGTTGAGCGTGGCCACCAGGAACCGGCTGTCGACCGTCTTGCCGTGGAGATGCTGGGCGAAACTCGGCTCGACGTCCGCCAGCACGATCTTCTCAAAACAGTCGTACTCATGGAGTTTCTGTCCGATGACGGACCCGACTCCTCCCATTCCGATCACCAATGCGTTTGCCATAGGGGTGGGGGTTGAGCGATTGATCTCAGGCGGGCGATCCCGGGGACGATCCCCCGCGGGTCGCCGCGGGGTTTGCCCCGCCGCCCTGTGTTCCCCCAATATCGCCCCGGTTGCGCCAAATATCCACCCCCATGCCCCGAATTACTTTTCATGTTTCCGTTCCCGCCGATCCCGGGCTCCAGCGCGTGGTCGTTGTCGGCTCCAACCGGGCCCTGGGCGATTGGCAGCCTGAGAAAGGCCTCGAACTCCAGTCCGCCGGCCTCGGCCGGTTCACCGGCTCGGTGGAAATGCCCGAGGGCCTCGTGGAGTTCAAAGTCACCCGGGGTTCCTGGGCCACGGAGGAGGCCTGCCGGGACGGCGCGCTGGCGTTCAACTACCAGTATCTGCTCACCCACGATCTGACCCTCGACATCGAGGTGGCTCATTGGGCCGATCTCCCCCCCTGGGTGCCGGAGCTCATCGAGGGCAAAACCATCGAGTGCGAACTCGATGCCACGCTCCTGGGCCAAAACCGCCGGGTCTGCGTGTGGTTGCCCCCCAGTTACATGCGCAGCGATTCCTCCCGGCATCCCGTGCTTTATCTGCTCGACGGACAGGACTCCCTGGGCGCCCTCGAGACCCCGGAGAACGAGACCCTCCGGGCCGACCGATGGGTGCGCCGTCTGGCCGCTGCCGGCCGGATCCCGGAGCTGGTGCTTGTGGCGGTGTTCCATCGCGAGGAATTCGGCCAGCGCGACCTGGAGATGTCCCCCCAAGTCGACGGCGCCAAGCTGGCCGATTTTCTGGCCCACGATCTCAAGCCCTTCATCGACTACACTTTCTGCCGGGATCGCGTGCTTGCGGACCCGCAAAACACGGGCGTCCTGGGGTTCTCCCTCGGCGCTTCGCTGGCCCTCTGGATGGCCCTCCGGCATTCCAACGTGTTCGGCAAGTTCGGCTGCCTGTCCACCTGTTACGAGGACCTCAGCGCGGACGGCCCGGACGCGAGCTGGATCATCGATCAAATCCGGGCGGAGCCGCAGTTCCGTCCCGACCGGCAGATTTACTTCGATCACGGCACCCTGGGCGGGGACGCCGCCGGCGACGCCTACCAGAAGCGGATGGACGAGGTGCTTCGGGCGAAGGGGTTTGTCGAAGGGCGCGACTTCAAGGCGCTGCGGGCCGAGGGGGCGGAGCACAACCTGTGCGCCTGGCGGGCCCGGCTCGGGGCGCCGCTGGAGTTTCTCTTTCCCGCCCGGGCCCCGAAGGGTTCCTGAGGAAACGGCGCCTTGCGGCGGGCTGCGGATTTCCCTGACTTCCTATTCGTCGTTTGCCGATGGGAGAGCCGGGGCTTCCACGACGGGGTCGTCCGGCGTGGCGACCCGCCAGAGTGTTCCTCTGATTTCGGCAGCACCGAGACCCCGAGTGTCGGCGCGGGCGACGCGGACCGATAAGGAGTCTCCGCAACCCGGCACGGGAACTCCCAACGCCTTCGCGATCGCTGCGTGGCTTCGCCACTGGCCAAGGATGATAATCCCCTCGTGCTGGAGCCGAGTCCGCGCCCCGCCGTTTGCCCGGATTCTTTTCATATAGTCGTCCTGCTGTCCGAGGGTTGCCACCACCCCGCGTCCGACAATTTTTCCCTGTGCGACCCTAAAAATCTCGTTGATGCGCTGCTGACCGGACTTGAGCGACATGATCCTGTCCACCACCCCCCGTTCCAATTGAAGAAGGACGTTGCCCGGGAGCGGTGCGTGGTCGAACAGCCAGCGAATGGAATCGCGGCCCGCCGCGCTGAGTGACGCTTTGAGATCACGATTGCGGCCGGCCCGCAGAACATCGTCGCAGACTCGAACCAAACCCATGCTCCACCGAGCGCTCTCGTCGCTGGCCCAGACAAGAATGCACAATTGGCTGAGTGCTTCCGGTGGCAGCATCCAACCTCCCAGTTGCTGAGAGAACTTGCAGTCCACCTCGGAACCCCCGATGCGGTAGTCGAGCACCTGTCCATCCTCGAAGTTGAAAGCCTTATGGAGGTTGATTTCGACGAGAGTTCCAAAATACGTCTTCTCCGTTTTATGAAGCTGATCCCAGCGGTAGCGCCCGGTCCTCTGGCCGTCATAGATCTGGTCGAGGCTTTCGCGCAGGGTTCGGGCCGTTCGCAAGCCCAAGGGATCCATGCGGCGGAGTTGCTCAGCCACGGCCGCCAGTTCCGGGTCATGGATTGGGGAAGTTGGGCACATTAGTTTTCGAATGTGCCGTGTTGTTTAAAAAGCGTCCAGCGCGGCCTGGAGACACCCCAGGGCTCACGCATCTAAAAAAGCGGGAGAACCCGCCGCTGGGCTTGATCCGATGCCGGAGGCATCCCGGAAAGTAGCCGACGGTTGAGCGAAGCGACACCGCCGGAAGACCGCCCCCCAGGGACCGCACCCCGGCAGGGCGTGCCAGAGACCACCCGGGGAACAAATCCTCTGCCACCCCTCTGCGGGGTGGGCTGTTTTTGGGGCCGCGTTCCGGGGGTATCGCTGCGCTCCACCCCCGGCTACTCTCTCTGTTCCCTCCGGGAACAATGCCTCCGATTTGCCACGCACTCTGAGAACTTTTCCTCCGCGAAGCTCAATTTTAGATGCGTGAGCCCTGGGAGACACCCACCTTGACCCACCCCGGGGCGCATGCGAGAAACGATCATGAGCTTCAACGCAGTCGAGTTATGTGCGGGTGGAGGCGGACAGGCGCTCGGGTTGGAGCTGGCTGGGTTCCGCCACGAGGCGGCGGTCGAGTATGAGCCGCATTTCTGCGCCACGCTTCGGAGAAACCGCCCAAAATGGAACGTGGTGGAGGCGGATATCCGCAATTTACAGGGGCGGGACTATCGGGGCGTGGATCTCCTGGCCGCCGGGGTGCCTTGTCCGCCCTTTAGTGTCGCGGGCAGGCAGCTGGGGGCTGATGACGAGCGCGACATGTTTCCCACCGCGCTGCAATTGGTTGAGGAAATGCAGCCCCGGGCGGTGCTGTTTGAAAATGTTCAGGGGTTCGCCTCTGCGAAATTCGAGGCGTACCGGCTTGAGTTGCTCCGCAAACTCACGTCGCTCGGCTTCCAGCCTGACTGGCGAGTCCTCCAGGCTTCGGACTTCGGGGTGCCTCAGCTTCGGCCGCGGTTCATCCTGGTTGCTTTGCGCGCGGCCGATGCGGAGCATTTCGCATGGCCTGCGGGTAATGGGCAGAAGCGGCTGGTGGGCGAAAGTTTGCTCGATCTGATGTCCGCAAACGGTTGGCCGCATGCGGGCGCCTGGGCGCAGAAAGCGGCGGCGGTGGCGCCCACGGTGGTAGGAGGCTCAAAAAAGCACGGAGGCCCCGATCTGGGGCCCACCAGGGCGAAGCGGCAGTGGCTGCAGCTCGGGGTGGACGGGATGGGGATCGCCAACGACGCCCCGTCGGCGGACGCGGCCGCAGACCACGTGCCGCGTTTGACGGTTCGCATGGTGGCCCGGGTTCAAAGCTTTCCAGACGCGTGGGAGTTCGCCGGCGGAAAGACTGTCCAATACCGCCAGGTGGGAAACGCATTTCCTCCGCTGGTCGCCAAAGCCGTAGGCTGCGCCATTCGGGACGCGCTGGAGCGGAAACGCGTGTGCCGGGATGTTCAAACAGAGGGCTCTCAACAAATGCGGTTTCTGAGGGCTGCCGGGAGACCCGCCTCAAGGCGGACTAAGGAGTTTTAGCGGGGCCTCGCTGGACCTCCCGCGCATCCCCGGCGGGGTGTCGCCGGACGCAGTTCTTAAAAAATCGCGGAAGCTGTGGGCGCAGGAGCGCGGATGCCCTATGGTCGCGCGCTTGAACGTCATCCTCATCCTGTTCTCCGCCGTCTCCTTCCTCGGATACGGCGCGGCGTGTTTTTTCTCGGCCTACATGAAGCGGGAGTTCGACCGCTACCACCTCGGAGCGCAGCGCGCGCTCATTGGCTGCCTGCAGCTGAGCGCGGCTCTGGGTTTGCTGGCGGGGCTCAGCCAGCCGTGGATGGGGCGGGCTGCGGCGGCCGGGCTGGCGCTGATGATGCTAGTGGGGGTCGGTGTCCGGATCCGGATCAAGGACAGTCTGATCCAAACTGTCCCGGCGCTGTTCTACATGGCGCTCAACGCCTATCTGAGTTTTGCGGCGTTCTGAGCGGGACCCGCTCCCTAGAGGAGCGCGATGGCGGCGCACATCGCGAGCATGGCGATGGACGGCAGGGCTTTTTGGATCGGGTCTCTCACTTTGATGTGCACGCCGAAAGCTCCCAGCATGAGCAACCCAAGAGCCCCCGCGGCCGGTTGCGCAAGGTGGGGCATCCAAATGGAGGCCAGGATGGCAAGCGCCAGTCCCACCTTGAGCGCGCCGATCACACACAGGAACCAGAAGGGCAGTCCGTAAGCGGCGAATTCCTCCCGCATGTTCTTCGCGTCGCCGCCGCGAAACGGCGTCGCCTTGCACGGGCGCAGCAGCCAGACATTGAGGATTCCGAGGGCCACGATGAGCTGCAGGGCGAGGAGGAGGTGTTTCACGGCGTTGCGGCGAGAATGGGCGGCGTTGTGTGGGGCTGCAAGCGAATCACCCTTGGGAGACGGACAAAATATCCGGGAACCGCCTGGGGCGGAGGATCGCGCGCGGGGTGGCGGCGCGTTTACGGCGCGGGAGTTTTTCCCAGGGCGCGCACCTCGGCGGCCGAGGCGGCTTGTTTGAGAGTCATTTGCACGTTGTCGGCCTGAGGCTTTTCATCGCGCCACAAAAGGGTCCGCGTCGAAGCCACATGCCCGATCGCGTTCCCGCATTCGTCGAGCACGGCGGCGCCGCTTGAGCCCGCCGCCCAATCGGTTGTGACATCCAAAAAGACCGAGCCGCCGGGCTGCTTCGCGCCGGCGCGCTGACGGTAGAACCGGGAGACATGTCCCAGGCTGAAGAACCCCTGCATTTCCTTTGGGTTGCTCAGGCAAAAAGCGCGGTCTCCGGGTCGCACCCCCTCGTTCAAGGCCAGAGGTCGGCGTCCCGAGGCCGCGGTCCGCAGCAGTGCCACGTCGGCGCCGCGGTTTGCGGCGAGCACTTCGAGCGCGCGGAGGGGGCTGGTATTTGGTTTGTGCGGAACCGCAAAGGGTGCCTGCGCGGGCTCCGCAGCGGGGTTGCTCCTCTCACGGTTCCTCAACAATGCGGGGCATCGTTTTCCCCCCGCAAACCACGGGTTGGAAACTCAGGGATACGGATTTGAGCCCCCCGGGCTTATGCTCCCGGCATCTCGTCTCGCCGGTGTTCTCCTCTCCCTCCATGAAAACTCGTTTTGCCCTCCATGCGTTGTTGCTCGGGATCATGCCCGCTCTGGCCGCCGCCGCCGCTGAACCCAGCCCCGGGGAAGCTGGCATCCCCGGCTGGCCCGGCGCGGTGCGCGAGGAATGGTTCCGCAGCCGCGCCGACGGCACGATGCAGCCCACCCTTTTCTACCGCCCCCCTGGGGATCAACCCGCCCCGCTGCTGGTCGCGCTGCACACCTGGGGCGGCACCCATCTCCAGGCCGAACCCAACTACGCGGCTTGGTGTATCCGCAAGGGATGGGTCCTGGTTCACCCCCATTTCTGCGGGCCCAACAAAACCCCGGAAGCCTGCGGTTCGGAGCTTGTGGTGGAGGACATCCTCAGCGTGGTGGATTGGGCCCGGGAACAGGCTCCGATTGATCCGCGCCGCATCTACCTCATCGGCTGCTCCGGAGGCGGCTACGCGTCCATGCTCCTGGCGGGCCGGGCGCCGCAGATCTGGGCCGGCGTGTCCCAATGGTGCGGAATCTACGACCTCGCCCAATGGCACGCCGAACGCGCCCGCGACGGTTACGGCCGGATGCTGGAGGCCGTCTGCGGCGGTGCGCCGGGCGTTTCCCCAGCCGCAGACGAGCAATACCGCAGGCGCTCTGCCTCCACTTGGTTTTCCGCCGCGGCGGGCGTCCCGATGGACTTAAACACAGGGATCTTCGACGGGCACAAGGGCAGTGTGCCGGTGAGCCACACGCTCCATGCGTTTAACACTTTGGCCGAGCCTTCCGCCCGGTTTCCCGAGGAGCAGGTGCGCGAGCTGACTGCCACCGCGGCGGTGCCCGAGGCGCTCCGTTTTGCGGGCGAGGACCCGTTGTATGGCAAACTCAAGGTCCTGCTCCGGCGGGTGTCGGGTCAGGCCAGGATCACGGTTTTTGAGGGCGGCCACGAGAGCATGGTGGAGGCCGGGTTGGCCTGGCTGGAACGGCAGGTCAAGGGGCAGCCGGCGGTGTGGAAGATCGAGGGCGCCGCCTCCCGGGCCGGTGCCGCCGAGGTCGGGAAGTGACGGGGTAAAAAAAGGGACAGGGGTAAAAAAAAGGGACAGGGGTAAAAAAAAGGGACAGGGCATGACGCCCTGTCCCTTGAGTTCGCTTGATTGCGGAATCCTTGACCTAAGGCGCGCTCAGTGGCCGCCGGCCCCGATGACTTGCGCCTTGTATCCGCCCCGGGCGCGGAACCACAGGATCAGGCCGATATAACAGGCGAGCATGAGCAGCGGGAAAAAGGCGATCTTGGAGAGCGCCTTTTGGTTGGCGCCGTCGCGTGCGGCGATGATCTTCTCCGCCGTATCCTTGTCGGTTTTTCCCAGCACTTCCACCTTGTCCTTGTCCACCGCTTGGTAGGTGCCGAGAACGTATGAGCCTGTTTTCGCCACCTTTTCATAGGCGCCTGGGACGCTGATTTCGATCGCGTTTTGGGCGGTTTTTTCGGTGATGGCGCCGATGACTGGGCCGCCGAGGATGCCGACTGCAAGCATGCCAATCCCGCCGATGGCGTTCAGGGTTAGCGCGCCGCCCTTGGGGGTCTGCTCGGAGACCACGGCGAGGGTGGTGGGCCAGAAGAACGTTTTTCCGAAGGCGTAGACCGTGGCCGCGACGAAGATCGCGACGAGGCTTGAGGCGGCGGAGAGGCTGAAGAGGCCGACAACGGCCAGCGTGGCGGAAAGCGCAAGCAGGCCGAGTGGCGAGATGCGGCTGACGATGGCGCCAGCGAAGAAACGGAGGACCATCATGATGGCCGAGGTGTAGATGAGCACCCAGAGGCCGTTGCCGCCGATGGCGGCCATCGGTTTCTCCATGATGCCGGAGATCGCGCCGTCGGTGCCGAGTTCGGTGGTTGCGAGGGGAATCATCACCAAGCAGAGGAACACGAGAATGCCGCGGCCGAGGGAGCGGCTGTAGGCCCCGAAAGCGAGCACCATGGCGGCGAACACGGACCACTGAAGCGTGGAGTTCCAGGCGAAAACCTGGGCGAGCTGGGCTGTGATGAAGTAGCTGGCGATGGCGGCGCCGAGAATGCCGAACTCGGCGAGCATCTCACGGTAAGTGGTGCCGGCTGCCACGCGTTCGTTGGGCGGGAAGGATGCGCGGGCGAGCATGGCAACGTAGATCACGGCGGGTGCAGCGATGATGTAGACAAGAATGCGCCAGTCTTGGTGGGCGTAGCCGCCAAGGGAAAGGGTCAGAATACCGCCGATGACAAGCCCACCGGGCCAAGCCGCGTGGAGCATGTTGAGCCACTTGGTCTTGTCCTTGCTGAACATGGTGGCCACCACCGGGTTGATGTAGGCTTCCACTGTGCCGTTGCCTAAGCCCAGCACCACCGAGCCCCAGTAGAGAAGCTTGAAGGCTTCCTTCTTCGCATTCGGATCGGCAGAGATCACGCCGTGGGCCTTGAGCGCCAGAGCGGCGTATCCCGCGTAGCAGACAAAAGAGAACCACATCGCCGTCTTGTACCCGATGCGGTCGATGATGAGGGAGAAGATGATGATCGAGATGGCGAACGGCCAGATACCGGCGCCGAAGAGCTCTTGAGCCTGCACGCCGTCGAGACCAAAGGTCTTTGGCCAGAGGCTCGGGTCATTGACCAGGAAGGCCCGCGTGATGAACGCAAACGCCGTCGTAATCAGGGCGATGAAACATCCCCAAAAGAGGGACATCTGTGGTTTGTTTTCTTGTGTACTCATGGGTGAAGGGTGAGCGCGTCTGTCGTCTGTTTGAACTCGTGTTGGTTTGTTGCTGGTCTGGTTTCTGGGTTTCTGGGTTGCTGGGGGCTGCCTCGGAGGGACCCTACTCACCCGCCGATCCTTCGATCGACAGATAAGAAACGTCGTTCCCCGTCATTCCTTAGGACTGCATTCCGGGCCGCTGGGTTTCGCCACGGACGCCGAGGGCCGACGACGAGCCTTGTCTGCCGAACATCTGGGATGTCTGCGTGCGCAGGTCGAAGGCAGCTGGCTCTTGCATGGAATCGAACGCGGGTAGGGGAGGAATCGCATTCCACCGCTCCGATGAAATGGGCGCGACATGACAACGGGCGGGTCCAAACGTGTCAAGGTCGATGATTGGCCGGTGAGGCGCCACGAATTGGGGGCCGCGCGCCTCTGAATTCGGGGCCCGCGGACGTGGCCGGAGAGGGGAGGCTGAGCGGGCGCAGTGAGCCCGCTCGGTCTTTGGGCTCCCCGTTGCTGCGCTGTCAGTGGCACTCGCGCTCTCATTTCCGGGCATGTCTGAGTGAGGCGAAAACATGGCGCTCCGGGTGAGAGGGGCGCTTGATGTTGCGTTTTTGGGTCGGGTTTTGAGGCCTTTGGGTCGGCAGGGAAGGGGTGTGCCCGGCCATTGGCATGGGGCCTCGCATCGGGCCGAATTGGGCGCCCGCATCGGTTCTCCGGCGGCGCATCGCTGGGTGGGTCCCCACGCCCCACGCCCCACGCCCCACGCCCCACGCCCCACGCCCCACGCCCCACGCCCCACGCCCCACGCCCCACGCCCCACGCCC
>CAMARB010000116.1 GCA_945860355.1 Chthoniobacter flavus
CGCGCCAAGAGACAGTTCGAAGCAAACGAGCCGTCCCCAGGCTCCTGGACCCCGTAAGCCTCCAGCGTGGCCTTGGATTCGTTGCCGAAATCGGTGAGCTCGGGCACGGAAGCCTGCATTTTGAACGCCATCTCATATTGGGCGATCCGGGTTTGCAGTTCGGGATCGACCTGGTCATCAGCGAGGATGCCGTTGAGCTTTTTGACCTCATCGACCACCAACCGCTGCATGCTCTGGCAAACGCCCTCGGGGTTGCCCACGTAATGGACCGCGTCCCCCCGGGACTGAAAGAGCACCCCTTGGAATCGGCTTTCGAGAAACCCGGCCGACCATTGCCGGGAAGAAACGGGCTGGGCGCCGTTGCCCTTGGTCTTGGACATCAAAACAATGAAGCCGGGCAGGTTCTCGGTTTCCGCACCCAAACCGTAGAGCAACCAGGAGCCCATGCTCGGCCGGCCTTTGAGGATGGAGCCGCTGTTCATGAACGCCTGGGCCGGATCGTGGTTGATCTGCTCGGTGGTCATCGACCGCACGATGCAGATGTCATCGGCGATGGACGCGGTGTGAGGAAACAAATCCGAGATCTCCTGCCCGCTCTGCCCGTGTTTGCGGAAGTTGACAAAAGAGCCCCGGGCTTTGAGCTCCGCGCCTTGGAGCTGGGCGAGCTGCTGGCCTTTGGTGAGCGAATCCGGGAAGGCCTTTCCATCGAGCTTCTTGAGCTCCGGCTTCCAATCCAACGACTCGAACTGGGAGGGACCGCCCGCCATGCAAAGATGGATGATGCGTTTTGCCTTGGGCGCGAAATGGGTCGGGGCAATGACCCCTCTCCATTTGCCCGCGGATGCGCCGCCGACACTCGCGCGCGCCGCGCCCGGCATCAGGTGGGCCAAGGCCAGCCCCCCGAGGCTGTAGGCGCTCCGCAGGAGAAAGCTGCGCCGTTGGATGTTCCGGTTGAATTCGGCGGGATCAAATGAGGGGTTCATCGCTTAGTAACGCGTGATGGTTTCGTGAAGGTTCAAGAGGACGCGGCAGACACTGGTCCAGGCGGCCAATTCCACCGGGGACGCAGCGGCCGACGGCGGCAAACTGCCCACCCGCTGCAACTGGGTGGCGTCTTCGGGTTTGGTGCCGTATTCCTGGCGCGCCTTGGCCAAAAACGCGGTGAGACTTTCGCGTTCACTCGCCTTGATCGGCCGGGCCAGCGCCCGTAGGAAAGCCGTTTGCAGACGTTCCCCGTCGCTGCCCGCGGGCTGCGCCAGGAGGCTGGCCGCGAACCCCCGCGCCGACTCCACAAACTGCGGATCGTTAAGCAGCGTCAAGGCCTGCTGCGGGCTGTTGGAGTTGGTCCGAAGCGCCACGCAATCCTCCCGGCTCGGAGCGTCGAAGTTGGCCAGCATGGGGTGGAGGAAGGTGCGTTGCCAGTGCATGTAGAGCCCCCGCCGATACTGGCTTCCTTCCGTGTCCGGCAGGTAGTCGCGTTCCGGGAACTGCAGCCCGGCATAATAACCCGAAGGCTGGAACGGACGACAGGAAGGCCCGCCCATTTCCGGGTTCAGCAGGCCCGCGATGGCAAGCGCGTTGTCGCGGACGACCTCCGCCTCCAGACGCCGCGGATTCTGCGTGGCTAGGAGACGGTTCGCGGGGTCGATCTCCCGGAGATCTTTCCGGAGGCTCGATTGCTGGCGGTAGGTGTGGCTCATGACCAGCAGCTTGACCATGTGCTTGGTGTTCCAGCCGCTCTCGCGAAACTCCACCGCCAGCCAGTCCAAAAGCTCGGGATGCGACGGCGGCTCACCCTGCGCCCCGAAGTCGTCGACCTGCGCCGAGAGACCCGCCCCGAAAAACTGCTTCCAGAGCCGGTTCACAATCACCCGCGAGGTCAGCGGGTTCTCTGGCGAACACAACCAACGCGCCAAGTCCAGACGGCTGGTTCCCCCTCCCGCCGCACCCGAAAGTTTGGGCAGAAAATGCGGGGTGGCAGGCTCGCAAATTTCGCCCGTTTCATCCTGCCAATTCCCGCGGTGCAACAACCTCACCGGCAGGGGCGGGGTCCTCGACTCCGTGACCATCACCGGGGTGCGCCCGTCGCGGCACTCCAGCAAGCGCGCCTCGAGCCGTTTGAGTTTTGAATACGTTTCCGCGTCCGCACCGGCGGATCGCAGATACAGCGCCCGGGCCGCGCTCTCGGTGGCCAGGAGTTTGGCGGGCTCGTTCCCGAACCCGGGGTTTTGAAGATCCAGGGGCGCCCAGGGCGAAACACTCAACCTGAGCGCGCTCACGCTGTTGCCAGGCAGACGCACTTGCAGGGAGTCGCCCTCGGCCAGTTGAACCGGGGTCTCCAGGAAAAAAACCGCGGTCGCCGGACGCTCCGCCTTCTGCGGGTCGATTTTCCATCCGCTTTGCACGCCGATGACTTCAAACCCGTTGGAATAGCGCGGGGCGGCCGAGTCGGCTTGGGCATGGCGCACGGAAAGCGCCCGGGCTTTGCCGGACTTGGGCACCAGCATCACCTCCACCTTCACGAGCGCGCCGATGTTGCTCACGATTTTCGCCCCCGGTTTGTTGGCGGGGAGCAGCTCCAATTTCAACGCCGCCACGGACCGCGTTTCCGGCGACATCGTCAACAACGCGCCCCCCCCGGTTTCCCCTCAAACACCACGCGATCCCCTTCCAAACGATATCCCGGCTCCTGCGCGGAAGCCGGCTGGGGCACCTCCGCCTTGGGGGCCGGTTTGCCTTTGGCCGGGGGCGCGGGCTGCACGGTCACGGTCGGCGCCAGCGACTCCCAACCGGCGGGATGTTTCTGGAGGAACGCCAGACTCTGGTTTTTCCAAAGATCAAGCGCCCTGGGGTCGGGACGGAAATCGGCCGCCGCCTGGGCGATTTCCTTTTTCAGGCTTTGCAGCCGCCGTTGGAGCGTGGGGCTCTCCACCACGATTTCCGGCGGAAACGGGTATTCGTTTGTAAACCCTTTGAGATCCGGGTTCGGGGAATACCCGTAGTCGGTGTAAACGCCCCACTGCCTGACGTCGGAGAAAAACGCCCCCATCGAGTAGAAATCCTTGGCGGTGAACGGGTCGAACTTGTGGTCGTGGCACTCGGCGCACTGCAGGGTGCTGCCCATCCAAGCCATGCCCACCGTCCGGATCCGGTCGGTGGCGTATTTGGCGAGGTATTCCTTGGGCTGGGCGCCGCCCTCGCGGGTCATCATGTTGAGCCGGTTGAAACACGTCGCCACGCGCTGGGACGGCGTGGGGTTGGGCAGCAGATCCCCCGCAAGCTGCTCCAGCGTGAACTGGTCGAAAGGCTTGTTCTGATTATAGGCGTCGATCACGTAGTCCCGGTAAGCCCAGGCGTTTTGGTTTTGATCCCCGTGAAACCCCACCGTGTCGGCATACCGCGCCACATCGAGCCACTGCATCGCCATCCGTTCCCCGTATTGCGGGGAAGCCAGGAGCCGGTCCACCTGTTTTTCAAACGCGTTGGGGGAACGATCCGCCAGAAACGCCTCCACCTCCTCGGGCCGGGGCGGCAACCCGGTCAGATCCAGACTCAGCCTCCGCAGCAGGGTGCGCGGCTCCGCCTCCGCAGCCGGCTGCAACCCCCGGGCCTGGAGCGCATCCTGGATGAACCCATCAATCGCGTTGCGCACCCGAGCACTGTCTTTCAGAGCCGGAACCGGCGCCCGTTTGGGGGTGATGTAGGCCCAATGCGCCTCGTAGGGCGCCCCCTGCTCAATCCAGCGTTTGAGGAGATCTTTCTGGGCCGGAGTAAGCGTCTTGTGCGATCCCGGTGTGGGCATCACATCGTCCTTGTCCGTACTGTAGAGGCGCGCCACCAGCTCACTCTTGTCGGGATTCCCTCGCACAATGGCGATTGCGCCGCTTTTGGAGGGAAGGAAGGGCTGTTCCGGGTCGTCGAGCCGGAGTCCCGATTTGCGGTTGCTCTTGTCCGGGCCGTGGCAGGAAAAACAGTTATCCGAGAGCAGGGGCCGGATGTCGCGGTTGAATCGGATCGCGCCGCCCGCGGTGTCGGCGGCGCGCGCGCCGTCCCCCGAGAACAGTTCCGCGCCGGCGACGAGCGCAAGTCCAAGGCTGCGAAGAGAGGGGATCCGGGGGGCACCGGGGAAGATGGGAGGCTTCATGGAAACAAGGAGGGGTCTCTCTGTTTTCTTCGGTACCCGGCAAAACTCACACCTTTTTTCAGCTCTCCCGCAGAATGGAAGAGGCGCGGCTCCTTCGGGGAGGCGGGGAGGGAGAAGCGACTCCCCCTTCATCAACGGCTCCGAGGGAGGCGGTTTGCGAAGAAAGCCCTTTGATCTCCGGACCGCCCCCGCCGTATCCTCCCGCGCTTTCTGATGTCGGCCTCCGCCATTCTCCCTGCTATGCGCCTCGGCTGATTTGGACCATGGTGCCCTTTTCCCCAATCACCCTCAGAGCATGAGCGCCCCTCCCTCCGAAGCGGAACAGATCACCCGCGCCAGCAAGTCCAACCTCGCGCTGGCGTTCATCGCGCTCTCTCCCGAACGCCGCAGGGACATCTGCACATTTTACGCGTTCTGCCGCACGATCGACGACATCGCCGATGATCCCGGCCGGTCCTTGGACGAACGTCAAAGGTGCCTCGACGAATGGAAGACGGGACTGGAAACGCGCACCGGCAACGAGCCGGCCCTGGCCGAGCCGGTCCGCGCGCTGCTCTCCAAATACCGCATCCCGGTCTCGCACCTTCTGGAAATCATCGCCGGCTGCGAGATGGATCTCGCCGGCGTGTCCTTTCACACCTGGGAAGACCTGCGCCAATACTGTCACAGGGTCGCCAGCGTGGTGGGCCTCGTCAGCATAGAGATCTTCGGATACCGCGACCCGGGCTGCCACCAGTATGCGTTGGATCTGGGCCTGGCCCTCCAGCTCACCAATATCCTGCGCGATGTGGGCCAGGACTACGCCTCCAATGGCCGCGTCTATTTGCCCCTGGAAGAGATGGATCAGTTTGGATACCCGGTCTCCAGCCTCGCCGCGGCCAGACACGACGCGGCTTTTCTCGGGCTGATGAACTTCCAGGCGGACCGCGCGATTAGCCTCTACCAAAGCGCCCAGAGGGCGTTGCCGGCAATCGATCGGCGCAACATGGTCGCCGCGGAAATCATGCGCACGGTTTACCGCCGCCTGCTCACCGACATGCAGCGCAGCCAGTTCCGGGTTTTCCAGAAACGTTACCGGCTCAACACCCTGGAAAAAGCCCTCTGCATCGGCCGGGTCCTGGTCTCCACGGCGCTCTCCTGAGAGCCCGGCGCGGCGCACTCCGGCCCGCTCTCCGCCGCCCTCTCGGCAATCTGTGCGCGAAGATTGCCTTCCACGCGGGGCATCCATAGCCTCCGCGCCATGCTCGATATTCGGCTCATTCGCGAAAATACCGACCTCGTTAAAGCCCGCCTCCAATCCCGCGGGGGAGACTCTTATCTGCGTGTGGATGAAATCCTCGAATGCGACCGGCAACGCCGTGCCGCAGAGACGCGCCTTCAACAGCTTCAGGGGGATCGCAAGCGGATCAGCAAAGAAATCGGCGCCCGCAAAGGGCGCGGGGAAGACACCTCCGCGGTGGAGGCCGAAGTGCGCGGCATCGGCGATGAAATCTCCCGGCTCAACGAGGAGGCGACCGGATGCGATGTGCGCCAGCGCGAACTGCTCCTCCAGCTACCGAATCTTCCCCACCCCGGGGCGCCCGTCGGCGCGGATGCGGCCGACAACCCCGAGGTCCGCGCTTGGGGCAGCCCGGTTTCCCTCGGGTTCCCCGCCAAAAGCCACATCGAACTCAGCGAACGACTGGGGCTCCTGGACTTTGAACGGGCGGCCAGGATGAGCGGCAGCGCTTTTGTGGCGTTCACCGGCGACGGCGCACGGCTTGAAAGGGCGTTGATCAACTTCCTTCTGGATCTGCAGACTCGCCAACACGGCTACGTGGAAATCGCGGCCCCGCTCCTGGTCCGGCCCGAGGCGCTGGTGGGCACCTCCCAGCTCCCGAAATTCGAGGAGCAGCTCTACCGCTGCGAACGCGACGATCTCTATCTGTTGCCGACCGCGGAGGTGCCGGTCACCAACCTCCACCGCGAGGAGATCCTGGCCCTTGACCAGTTGCCCAAGAAATACGCGGCTTACACCCCCTGTTTCCGGCGAGAGGCGGGCTCTGCCGGGCTCGGCACCCGCGGCCTGATCCGCATGCATCAGTTCGACAAGGTGGAGTTGGTCCAGATCGTCAAACCCGAGACCTCCTTTGAAGAACTCGAGTCGCTCACGGCGCATGCCGAGAAAGCGCTCCAGCTTCTCGGCCTGCATTACCGGGTGATTGAACTCTGCACAGGGGACATCGGGTTCGGCGCCACCAAAACCTACGACATCGAAGTGTGGGCACCCGGCCAGAACGCCTACCTCGAGGTCTCGAGCTGCTCGAACTTCGGCGATTTCCAGGCGCGCCGGATGAACCTCCGGTTCAAGGGCGAAGACGGCAAAAACCATTTCTGCCACACGCTCAACGGCTCGGGCACGGCGCTGCCCCGGCTCTTTGTGGCGCTGCTGGAAACCTACCAGCAGCCGGACGGCTCGATCCGTCTGCCCGAACCTCTCCACGCCTACTTCGGCGCGGCCACCATCGGGTGATCCCGGCCCTCCCCGTCTGCAAATGAACCGGCAGGCGCCGCTCTGTCCAGTCGCCAACGCCTGCGCGGCGGCGCGGGAATCCCACCCCGTCGCTGCCCGGTATCTCGTCGGCGTCTCCGGAGGGCGCGACTCGGTGGCGCTGCTCCACGGGTTGCTCGGCGCCGGCTACCGCAACCTGATCGTCTGCCATCTCGACCACGGGTTGCGGCCCGACAGCGACGCGGACGCCCGGTTCGTCGCCCGACTCGCCGCCGCCTGGGGGGTGGCATCTGAGATTGGCAGGGAAGACGTCGGCCGGCGCTCCCGGGAACACCGGATCTCCATCGAAACCGCCGGGCGCGACGCGCGGCTCGCGTTTTTTTCGACGGTGGCCGCCCGGCACGATTGCCCGTCCCTGCTGCTCGCGCATCATGCGGACGACCAGGTGGAGACCCTTCTCCATCATTTGGCCCGGGGCTCCGGACTGGCCGGGCTGGGCGGAATGCAACCCCTTCAGCAAAGCCGGGGCGGCGGCCTCCGGGTGATCCGCCCCCTGCTGCGTGTCTGGCGCTCCGACATCGAAAACTATGTCGCCCTTCACCAGCTCGAGTTCCGCGAGGATCCCTCCAATCGCGACCCCCGTTTCACACGGAACCGGGTCCGGCATCGGCTCATTCCGGAAATCGAGGCGGTGTTCGGCCGCAACGTGCGCGAGGCGCTCCTAAGGACCGCCGAGATTTGCCGGGGAGAAGATCTCTACCTACAAACCCAGACGCCGGCGCCGGCCCGGGAGCTTTCGGTGCCGGTTCTGCGCGATATGCCCCTCGCCCTGCAGCGCCGGACCATCCGCGCGTGGCTCAAACTCCACGCGGTTCCAAAGATCTCGTTTGAGACCGTCGAGTCGGTCCGCTCGCTTCTCGACGGGAAAGGGGCGAAGGTCAACCTGCCGGGAAACCTCCACGCGCGACGTCGGGCAAAACGCATCTTCCTCGCAACCATCGATGAACTTTCTCCCGGCGGGGGAGAAAATGGACGGATGGATTGACGGTGGGCGGGCGCGGTTGCGATATGTCGCGGCCACTTCTTGCGCCTTTGCGATGCGCACCGTTCTCCGCCAAGATACCCCGTCATGTTCGCCATCTCTTCCAGCGCCCAATCAGGAATCCTGAGCGCGCTGATTGCTCCCGCGCTTTTTATTGCCACCCTGGCCCTTGGCCGATGGCTCAAGCGGAGGCAAGGCGTCCGCCTCGGGGTGTTGTATTTTCTCTTCTGCGTCACATTTTCGGTTTACGTGCCGCTCGCCTTTTTTGGGCATCATTGGATGCCCAGCTCTCGCCCGCCGGCGGGGGAACGCCAAGCCGCCCCGCTCGAAACCGCCAGAGGCGCAGGCCGCCCATTGGCGGAGGTGAACGAGAAAGTCGGTGCCCCGCGCCAGGAACCGGCGCATGCGGAATCCGACGGCAGGAGGGTGGTTCTGAGCCACTTCGAGTTTGGGGCGATCCTGCGCCATATGAGTGCGCTGGTGATTCTGCTCTCCACATTCTTCCTGATGGCGCTTCTTCGGCGTTACTTCTGGGAGCACTGGTTTGAGCGCCAGCAGAAGACGCGGCCGCCGAAGTTTCTCACCCAGATTTTCAACATCGCGCTGTTCCTCGCGGCGCTCGCGCTGGTGGCGTCCTTGACCTACGGCAAAGACCCGACGGCGTTCCTTTTCGGATCCACCGTGGTCGTGGGCATCATCGGTTTCGCCATGCAGGATTTGCTGGGGAACATCATCGCCGGCATCGCGCTGGAAGTCGGCAAACCCTTCAAGGCGGGCGACTGGCTCATTTTTGAGGGGCAACGGGCCGAAGTCATCGAGGTCAACTGGCGGTCCACCAAGCTGCGAACCAACGACGACGTTTACATCGATCTGCCCAACAAAAACGTGGCGTCGGCGACTCTCACCAACCTCACGTCCCCCACCCCCAGGCACGCCATCCACGTCCAAGTCGGACTCGACTACAACGTCCCGCCAAACCTCGCCAAACAATGCCTGATCCGCGCCACCTCGCAGGTCGCCGGGGTGCTGGCGTCGCCTCCCCCCCGGGTCTTTCTCATCGGCTACGGCGATTCCGCCATCAGTTACGACGTGAAATTCTGGACCGAGGACGCTGCGGCCTTCAACGATCTGTGCGACGCCGTCCGCACCAACATCTGGTACGAAACCCAGCGCAGCGGCATCCGGATCCCCTTCCCGATCCGCACGATGCAAATCGAGCGCCCCTCAAAAACCGCAAGCGCACCGGGCGCGGCCATGATGGCGCTGCAGTCACATCCGGTGCTCCAATGCCTTGAACCGGAAACCATCGAGCGGCTCTTTAGCCACGCGCACTGGGTCCGGTTTGGGTGCTCGGAGAAGATCATCCGGCAGGGAGACGAGGGCAAATCGATGTTCATCCTCACGCGGGGGGAGGCCCACGTCCTGATTAGCGCCCACGGCCAGGAGCGCCTCGTCGCCACGTTGCGGGCGGGCGAGTGTTTCGGAGAAATGTCGCTGGTCACGGGAGAACCGCGCTTGGCCACCGTGATTGCGCATACCGACTGCGAGCTCTGGGAGATCCACAAACACGTGCTCGGGGAGATTCTTCAGAACAACAAGGCGCTCGCTGAGAAACTGGGCGATCTCCTGGCAAAACGGCGCTTGGAAACCGAGGGGATCCTCTCGGGACTCCCAGCCCAGGCCCCGCAGGAAACCAAACACAAGGAATACGCGGAGGGTTTTCTGAACCGGATCACCTCCTTCTTCGAGCTCTAGCCGCCCGGCTCGATGCCCCGACTCGACGGTAACCCCGTCCATGCCCCGCAGCTCAGGAGGAACCCGCAGGGGAATTGCCGCCGTGTTTTCCCTTCCCAATCTTCGCGCCTTTCGTGTTCACTCACGCCGCAATGCCGAAAGCCTCCGCCCGCGTAAAACAAGCCAAGCCAGCGCCCCGATCCTCCACCCGCAAACCGGCGAAAAGCCAGCCCTCGGGGAAGCCGAAGTATAAGCGGATTGTGCTTAAAATCAGCGGGGAAGCCCTGCGCGAACCAGGCAGCGGCGACAATATTTCGCCGCAAATCGTCCACCGGATCGCCGAGCAGATCAAGGAGGTGCATGAGATGGGCGTGGAGGTGGCGATTGTCATCGGGGGCGGCAACATCTGGCGGGGGCTCTCCGCGAGCCATCGCGGAATGGAGCGCACCACCGCCGATTACATGGGCATGCTGGCCACGGTGATCAACGGACTGGCCCTGCAAAGCCAGTTGGAGGAGCTCGGCCTCGCCACCCGCGTCCAGACGGCCATCCCGATCCAAAGTGTCGCGGAACCTTTCATCCGCCGCCGCGCCATGCGGCACCTGGAGCTCCGGCGCGTGGTGATTTTCGTGGCGGGCACTGGGAACCCGTTTTTCTCCACCGACACAACGGCCGCGCTGCGGGCCAACGAGATCGGGGCGGAGGTCATCCTCAAGGCCACGAAAGTGGACGGGATTTACACCGCAGACCCTTTCAAAGACGCCTCCGCCACCAAGTACAGCCGGATCACCTACGGGGAAGCCTTATCCAAGCGGCTCTCCGTCATGGACTCGACGGCGTTCACGCTGTGCATGGACAACAAGATGCCCATCATCGTTTTCGATCTCATGGCCGAGGACAACATCAAGAAAGTGGTCCTGGGCCGCACCGTGGGCACCCTGGTGAGCGACCTCGCCTGAGAATCCCCCGTTTTTCCCGAAAGCCAGCCTCTCCCGGAGCCTTTCAACCCGTTGCGCCCCATCCCCAAGCGACCGAATTTGTTTTATGGATCCTGACGAAATTCTTCTCGAAGCCGAGGCCTCAATGGAAAAGGGCTTCGAATACATGACTCACGAGTTTGCAGCCGTGCGCACCGGCAAAGCGTCTCCCGCTCTCGTCGAGAACATCGACGTGGAAGCCTACGACGCGATGATGAAGCTCAAGCAGCTCGCCCTGATCACCACCCCCGAGCCCCGCCTCCTGGTGATCCAGCCTTTCGACGGGTCCACCCTCAAGGCGATCGAAAAGGCCATCAAGGAGTCCAAGATCGGCATCAACCCGGCCGTGGACGGCAAAATCATCCGGCTCCCGATCCCGCAGCTCTCGGAAGAGCGCCGCAAAGACCTGGTCAAAACGATCAAACAAATGGGCGAAGAGGCCAGGGTGCGGATCCGTTCGGACCGCAGGGACGCGCTGGACTCGCTCAAGAAGGCGCAGAAGGACGGGAAAATCACCGAGGACGAGCTCGAGAGCTACGAGAAAGAGGTGCAGAAAGTCACCGACTCATTCGTCAAAAAGATCGATGAGGTCTCCGTCACGAAAGAGGCCGAAATCATGAAGGTCTGACCCATGAAAACTCTGACGGCTCTTTTTCTTTGCTCCATCGCCCTGCTCGCGCCCGTCTCCGGCGCCGTCGTTCAAACCGCGCCGGACTTTAGTTTTCCCGCGCCCGGCAGTAAAAACGCGACCCTCAAGAGCCTGCGCGGACGCTCCGTCGTGCTGGTGATCGCCGACTCCGCCGGGAATCGCGCGTTCAAGAAACAGCTGCGGTATCTGGGCGAGATTTACACGGAGTTTGCCAGCAAGAAGGTGCTCTTCATCGCGGCGCTCAAAAACACGGAAGAACCGATCCGTTCGGACATCCCTTTTGTGCTCGCTCAGAACGGCGGCGCCGTGGGTGCGGCCTACGGTGCGGCAGGCGCGTTCACCCTGGTCGTCATCGGCAAAGACGGGAACATCGACTACCAGACGACCAAGGTATGCACCGGGGAACGGGTGCGTGACGTCGTGCAGAACTCGTTTGTCGTCCAGAGCCAGGCTCGCCCCTAGGCGTCGGCGACAGGGCTTTGAACTAGCGCCCATGTCTACCCGGCGCCGACGTTCATGAAAATTGGCGTGTTATCCGACACCCACGACCGTTTACCCGAGAGCGTCGTGCGGGCTTTGGCGGGGGCGGAGGAGATCTGGCACCTGGGCGACGTCTGCCTCCCGGGAACCCTTGCCGGGCTCAAACAAATCGGAGTTCCGCTGCGGGTGGTTCGCGGCAACTGCGACTCGGGAACATTCTGGCCCGAGCAGCTCGATCTGCGGGTGGAAGGGCTGCGCGTCCGGCTGATCCATATTCCCCCGAAGCGGCCCCCCGAGGGGTTCGACCTCCTCCTGCACGGCCACACGCATGTCCCCAGGAATGAGATGTTCAGCCAAACACGTTTCCTCAACCCGGGCTGTGTCACGCGCCCCAATCGGGGAGCCCCGGCCAGCTTCGCCTGGCTGGATCTCACGGAGGGGGAACCTCCGCGGTGGACGCTGGTGGGCTGCTAAGCCTCCTTAGAGGCTCTAACAAAAGGTCTGAAATGGGTGTAAGCTAACCCATGAAGCCGATGGTTGCTGATGAGCTGTGGGAGGAAATCAAACCTCTTCTGCCACCCCATCCGCCCCGTCCCAGAGGAGGGCGGCCGCCGAGTTCGGATCGGG
>CAMARB010000117.1 GCA_945860355.1 Chthoniobacter flavus
GGGAGCTTGTTGCCGGCGGGAATACTGAAAAAAACGCCCGGGCACCCTCCCCAAAAAGGCATCCCGCGCGTTTTAACCCGAGCGCCGAAGTTCCCGCCGAATGACTGCGCGTACGGAAAACCAACGCCCTGGCGTTCAGTAATTTCAAAAAAACTCTCCGCGCCCCCCGCGTCTCCGCGTGAAAATCATCTTTCTCTGAAATTCCGGGGTTCGATTTTAAGCGGATCGCGAAGTTACGCGAACAACTGGTTGATGTGTTTGGCTTTCACCAGTTCCCGCGGCTGATTGAGGTGGTTGTAAACGATGGTCTCGGGGTCGATCCCGCACGCGTGATACATCGTGGCGAGCAGTTCCATCGGGTGCACGGGATCCGACGCCGGGCTGCTCCCGGTTTTGTCGCTCTGGCCGTGCACATACCCGCGTTTGGTGCCGGCCCCGGCCACCAGCGCCGAGTAACAATACGGCCAGTGGTCCCGCCCGTCGGCGCTGTTTCCGTTCCCGGACGTGCTGATGCCTTTGATCGGGGACCGGCCAAACTCGCCGATCGCCACCACCAGCGTTTCCTCAAGCAGCCCGCGCTGGTCCATGTCCTCGATAAACGCCGACAACCCTTGGTCGAGCATGGGGCCCGACTTGGTTTTCATCCGGTCCGTCAGGCCCACGTGATGATCCCAGGAATGATTGTCCGAGTTGGCCACCTTGGGCCAGATGACCTCGACGACCCGGGTTCCGGCCTCCACCAACCGGCGCGCCAGCAGACAGCTCTGGCCAAACGTGTTTCGCCCGTACGTGTCGCGCATGGCCGCGGTTTCCTGGCTCAGATCAAAGGCGGTCCGGGCGCGCCCAGAGATGATCAGGTTGAGCGCGCGCTGGTAGTAGTCATCCAAGTTGTACTGGGCCACCGCCTTGTCCACGTCGGGCATGGCCGATTCAATGACGGACCGCAGTTCAGCCCGGCGTTGGAGTCGCAGCGCAAAAACCTCCGGCGGCAGCTTGAGATCCTCCACGCTGACGCGTTCCATTTTTCCCATGTCCAGGTCGTCCCCGGGGGGGTAGAGCGTGTAGGGATCAAACGCCTTGCCGAGGAACCCGGCGCCGCCGCCTTTGCCCACCACGTTACTTTCCTGGAGCGGCCGCGGCAGCATCACAAAGGGCAGCATGGGTTCCGCAGAGGGCTTGAGCCGGACGATATTGGACCCGAAGTTGGGGAAATCCTTCGGATCGGGAGGTTCAAGCTGACCGGAGGGGCTCACTTTGTCGGTCGTGTAGCCGGTCATGATCTGGTAGATGGCCGCCGTGTGGTTAAAGAGCCCGTTGGGCGTGTAACTCATCGACCGGATCTGGGTGAATTTGTCGTTGAGCTTGGCCAGCTTCGGCAGGATGTCGGTGTAGTGAATCCCGGGGATTTTTGTCGGGATCGTGCCAAATGCGGAACGGATGTTGTCCGGCACGTTTTCCTTGGGATCCCAGAGGTCGATATGGCTGGGGCCGCCCTGGAGATAGATCATCACGACGCTCTTCGCCTTGCCCCAGCCGGGCCCGCCGCCCTTGCCGCTTTCCGACGCTTTTGCCTGCAAGTTGAGCAGGGTTCCAAGGGACATGCCCATGATGCCCGTGCCCCCGATGCGCAGCAGGTCGCGCCGGGACATTTTAAGGTCTGTGTTGCAGAGGTCGCTGAAGTTGCCGCCTGGGAGATGAATCATAGGGTGACTGGGGGAATGGGCTGAGAATCGCTGAAAAGTGTCTGGTGGACGCCGTTGGCGTGTTCCTGGGGTGTTACCGGTTGAACAGGAAAGCCGGGTTGTTGATGAGCGCCCATGCGAGGTCCTGAACCGCCGTGAGTCGTTTGTTCTCGGTCTGTTTTTTGCTCGCCTCCGCGTCGACGCGTAATTGCACGAGGCCCTGGTCCAAAACGATCGGCCTGGACGCTGTCGCAAGGCTGTCCTTAAGAAGGACATGGCGGGCATCCGGGGGAAGCGGTTTTTTGGCCTCCGCCAGCTCCCGCGAAAGGCGCCAATACTCGGGATCGCTCTCCATGACATGATGCGCGAGAGTCTGCGTTTGCTCGGGTGTCCGCTGATCGCGGGCCACTGCGGCCGCGGCGGCCACTGGCAAAGGCGCGCCTTCCATGAGGGGATTGGGTGCCGTGGTCACCGAAATCCTGATCCGGGCCAGCTGGGCGCCATCCCGGGATTTCTGGCTCAGCCGTAATTCGAGGTGCGCTGCCTCCTCGGCGCTCAGCGGTTCCTTGAGCTGGAACGCCGCAACCTGCCGTCTGCCCGCGCCGCCGCTCCCTATTGCCCAGCCGTTCTGGGGATCCGAATCAATGCCGTCAATCGCCGCCGCCACCGGGAACTTGGGTTGCTCTAAAGAGGCCCATGTTTTGATGAAATCGACGGCTTTCGCCTGGCTGGATTTGGAGGCCGGAGCCGCCCGCAGAGCCAGTTCGCTGAGGATGAAATTACCGTCCGGGCTGCGGCCCGGTCCGAAGAGGGGCGCTGCGGGGTCGGGAAGAACCTCGAGGAGGATGCCCGTGATGCCTTTGACATCCGCGGGAATCCCCAGGGTGTAATCGGCGCGCAACGCCGGTCCCGTGGCGGACACAGAGCCGTCCTTTGCAATCCCGAGCTTCACCGCGGGATTGGAGGCCGTGGCCGTTTTCGGAGCCAGAGGGGTCCATTGGACGGCGGCATTTGCCGGCTGGGCGGTGGCGATCCAGCCTTCCACCCGGGCGGGAGCCGCGTTCTGCCACGCGTCGAGCGCCGTCTTGGCCCGGGTCTCGCGCTCTTTTCGGACCACTTCGCGCTCCTCGCGCAAGGCTTTCGTCTCGGCCTCGTAAACCTCCAGTGCCCCTTTGGCCGCTGCCATGGCGTCCACGCGGTCCTTCTCCATCTTAGCAATCACGGGGGCCTGCTCTTTCTCCTTCGCCTGCCAAGCGGCCTGAACCGATTGATGGTCCGTGTCGACGGACTTCATGAGTTTCTGGGTGGCCTCGAGTTCGGCGGGAGTCGCCTCCCGGGAGAGCACCCGGAGGAAGAGCTCGTTGACGAGCCGCGTGTCGTCGGTTTCGTTTTGAACGAGTTTTGTAAGCTGGTTTTTCGGGCTCTGAATTGCGGTGGAGACGGTTTCACCGCTGAGCAGCGCCATGACCGAGCCGAGCCTCAATTCATTGCTGCGCTCGCATTCGCAGGCGCTTTCCCGGGAGGGTTTGCCCAGGGTGGCAAGGAACGCGCCCGCGCCTTCGCTGCTGGAGTCGATCATCTGCGCGGCTCTCATTCCCGAACCGATTCCCGGCAGCGACGGCGTGGCGCCCGTGACGCTGAAAACGGCGTCAAAGAGGGTTTCAGCCGAGAGCCGTCGCGCCACGGCGTGTGAGAAGTTCACGGTGTCGTCCTCGTTCCAGCGGTGCGTCTTGATCGAGAGCTGGTACGTGCGCGATTTGCAGATCGTCCGGAACACCTGTCGCGTGTCGAAACCGGAGCCCACAAAGAGCTCGGTGAGGTGCGCGAGCAACTCCGGGTTGGTGGGCGGGTTGCCGGCCCGGATGTCATCCAGGGGCTCGATGATTCCGCGGCCCAGCAGGTAGCCCCACACCCGGTTCACGTAACTGGAGGCAAAATAGCGGTTGTCGGGGGCCGTCATCCAAGTCGCCAGCTGTTCCCGGCGCGGCGCCTTGGCATCCAGCGCCTTTTTCACGGGGTAGGGGAACTGCGGCGCGGTGACTTTGCCGGTGCGATCGTGTTTCATCTCGCCGCCCGGGTTCTCCTTGATGATCTCAAAGAGAGGTTTTGCGCCTTCGACCGCCGTCCCCCCGAGTTTGCGTCCGTTGCTGGCGGGGTCTTCCTGGAGGCTGAACTGCGCGAAATAGGCCGCCGTTTGGTAATACTGATCCTGGGTCCAGCGCTCGAAGGGATGGTCGTGGCATTTGTTGCAGTTGAACCGCGTGGCGAGGAAAAGATGCGTCGTGTTTTCCAGGGCCTCCGCCGGCTGGCGCAGGGTCTTCCAGTAACTGGCGGCGGGATTGTCCTTGTTGGAGCCGCTGGCGGTCACGATGTCCCGCACGAACTGGTCGTAGGGCATGTTCTTTTCGAGCGCCGACCGGATCCAGCTGCGGAACCCCTCGGCACCCTCTTTCCCGAGGAACTTCGCGTTTACCTGAAGCAAATCGCTCCATTTGTTGGTCCAGTGCTCCACGAAATCGACGCTGCCCACCAACTCATCCACCAGCGCCTCTCGTTTGACGCGGCTTTCCCGCGGATCCGCCAGAAAACTGCGCAGCTTTTCGGGGGAAGGGGGCAACCCGGTAAGATCCAGGGAGACGCGCCGCACAAACTCGTTGTCCGCGCAGAGGTCGGAGGGCAACACCTTCATGCGTTCCCACTTGGCGGCCACGAGCTGGTCGATCGGCCCCCAGGTCTCGGGCTCTTGCCATTCAAACCCGTTGCGGTCGCCCATGACCGTCACCGTGGTGGCGGCGTAGTTCCCCTCGTATCGGGCCAGCAAAGGGGCCTCTCCCCGGCGCAGGGTGCTCACCAAGCCGGCACCATCCACGCTGGCCACGTCCGCATTGCCGGTCTCCACAAACGCCTCGTTCGAAACATCCCGCGTCGTGCCGTCCGAGTAATGCGCGACCACCCGCACCTGCTGGCGCGAGCCGACCTGTTGGATGACTGGGTTCTGCGGGGCGAGCTCAATCCGGGTCACCCGGGCCGAGTTCATGTCCAGAGGGCTGCCCGCGGCGATCCACTGGCGGATAATCTGGTAGTAATTGTCGTCCGTCACCATCCGCCGCCCGCCCTCGTGCGGCACTTCCGCGATGGCCTTGAGCAGGATCAGGCTGTCGTCCGGGGAGGCCGTTGTCACCCGGCGGGACGCCATGTCGTCGGTCAACGAACGCAGATCGTATTCCGGGTCGTATCCGCGCAGGGAAAGCTTGAACCCCGCCTTCCCGTCCTTTGCTCCGTGGCAGGTGCCTTGGTTGCAGCCCAGTTTGGTCATCACCGGGTTCACATCCCGAATAAAGTCCGATTCGAACGGCGCCGCCGCGCCGCGCACCGTCACCGGGACCGTGAGGGTTTTGCCCTGATAGGTCACCTGAAGTTGAGCCGCGCCGTCCGCCACCGGGCGCACTTGCCCGCGCGGGCTGAGACTCGCCACGGGCGCGGAGAGCGCGATTTTGGCGACCCGGGTGATGTCGGCGACTTCGCCGCCTTCGAACTTCGCCGACACCAGCAGCTGCACGGCGTCATTGCGGCGGTTGAGCTGGATCTGCGCCGGAACGACGTCAATTCCGGCCAATACGCGGCCTTCGGGCAGAATCTCCTGGGCGGCGTCCTTTTTCTCCCCGTTGGGCTGCGCCTTGAAACCGCCTTTGCGCGCCGTTTTCAAAGTGGCGTTCGGGGTCACCGGGGCGGAGGGGAACTCCGCGGTTTTACGGCCCGTTGCGGCGTCGAAAATGCGGATCTGGCCGTCGCTTCCCGCAGCGGCCACGGCGTCGCCACTTGGGTGAAATGCCACGGTGTAGACCGCGGCGGATTCAAGCTTCGCCTGGGAGATCCGGTTGCCCCCGCTTTCCTCAAACTCCTTGAGCCGAGCCGTCTCTTCGGGGGTGTGTTTCCGGGCATCCTTGGACCGGATCGCCGCGATGTCTGCCGGCGTCTCCATCGTTTTGGCCGTGCCGAAGACCGACACCTCCCCCTTTCCATCGAGCGCACTGCCCACGGCAAATTTCAGGCCGTCCTTGGAAAAGCGGGTGGAAAAAATGCGCCCCGTCATTTCGGGGTATTTTTGGATCAAATTCGCGTTGTCGCCGATCTTCCGGGCCGTGGTGCGGAAGATGCGGAAAAGCTGGGGAATACCGTCCGAACCCCCGACGAGAATCACTTCCTGGCTGGGATGCCGGTCCAGAGCATGGATGCCGCCGCGGAGGGCGCCGGGGGTGATGGAGGTGATGTTGTCGACGAAACGTCCCCCGGCCACATCACTGAGTTTGGCCGTCATGTCTCTGCCGACGGAAACCAGGTGATCGCCTTTTCCTGAGAACGCGGTCTCCAGCACCCAATCGTTGTGGGACCCCATCTGGAAAATCTGTTTGCCGGATTCCGCCTCGATGGCGCGCACGGTGTTGTCGGCGCATCCGAACGCCACGAACTTGCTGTCCGGCGACCAGCTCACCCCATAGAGGGTGTCCCACCCGGTGGGCGCGGACACCTTGAGTTTTCCGGAGGCCACCTCCCAGATCTGCACCTCTCCGAGCCGGGCCGGGTCGCCCCCCACGGCCGCGAGCCAGCGCCCGTCCGGGGAGAAACGCAGGGATTGGATCCGCTCCGAAATCCCGATGAGCCGGGCGGCAATCCCGCTGCCATCGGACTTGTGCAACAGCACCTCATGGAATCCTGCCACCGCGAGCCATTGACCGTCCGGCGAATAATCCAAGGAACTGATGACGGGCAACCGGGGATAAAGCGGCGGGTGTTCGGCGTCAAAATGCTGTTTGGCATCGGCCGGGGTGTCGTCTTTTGCGCCCTCAGCGATCCAGCGGCGCACCAGTTCCACCTCGTGTTCAGCCAGCGGCGGTTTGCCCTTGGGCATCTCCGCCTCGCCGTTCACCGGAGTGATCTGCTCGATGAGGGAACCCTTTTTGTGGTCTCCGGGCACAATCGCCACGCCGTCTTTTTCCCCGCCTGCGAGCAGCTTGGAAAAGCTGGTCATCACATAGCCGCCCTTGGCCTTGGACGGCTGATGGCAGCCCTGGCAGTTTGCCTGCAAAATCGGGCGCACCTCCTCGTAATAACTCACGGGCGCGCCGGGGGGCTTCTGAAGCGCCGCACCGAAAACGGCGGTCGCGGACTGCGCGGCCAAAAAACCGGCGAGGAACGAGAAGGGGAGACGCGGACGGGCGGCGAGGGGGGAGGAGGGCTTCATGGGAGGGGCAAGTCGAAAGCAGCAACGACCAAGGCGAAACCCCACCAGGCAGCATTTCTTAGTCCTGCGCCGGAAAAGAATGAGGTCCCAATCCTACGGAGGCCCGCAGTGAATGGGGAGTCATTCGCGGGCAAACGCCCAGCCCGGTCAGCGCCCGGGGCGGCCCGGGCAGAAAAGCGCCTAAAGCGCGATCGAACCCGTGAACACGAAATCGGCCGGCCCGGTGAGTTGAACCTGCCGGTAACCGTCCGGAGCGGCTTCGAATGCCACCTCCAAAGTGTCGCCGCCGCGGACCTTCACGCGGATCGGAGAGGCGGCTCCTGTGCGCTCATGAAACAACAGCGCGCTGGCCACCATCCCGGTGCCGCAGGCGAGAGTTTCACCTTCCACGCCCCGTTCATAGGTGCGGATGGCGATGGTCTGGGAATCCACGGGCACCGCGAAATTGGCGTTGGTGCCTTTCGGCGCAAAATGAGCGTGGTATCGCAGGGCCGCGCCGAGTTTGTGCACGTCGACCGCCTCGAGGTTCTCCACAAAAACCACGGCATGTGGCACCCCTGTGTTGAGGAAATGAACCGGGTGCGTCTCGCCTGCGAGCTCCAGAGGCGTGTCCAATTGCAGGGAGTGCGGCTGGCTCATGGCGATCTGGACGCCGTCCCCCTTGAATCGCGCCGTGATGACCCCGGCCATCGTTTCAAAGCTTACCGCGTCGGTTTTGCCGCTGAGTTGGCCGGCGAACCGCCCAAAACACCGGGCGCCGTTCCCGCACATCTCCGCCTCGCCCCCGTCCGCGTTGTAATAACGCATCCGGAAGTCGGCGCCCTGTTCGGAGGGCTCCACCATCAAAAGTCCGTCCGCGCCGATGCCCCGGTGGCGGTCGCAGAGCCGGGCGATCGTTGCGCGGTCGAGTTGCAGTGTGCCGTCCCGATTGTCGATCATGACAAAGTCGTTTCCGGCGCCGTTCATTTTGGTGAAATGCAACATAGGGGCGCAGAGCTAAGCACAAGCCGACCGGAGCGTCTACGGCTCCGCCAGCGGTTTTCGGGTCTGTTGCCTCAAACGTTTTGGCACCGGGGACGCGATGCAACTGCTTCGGCGTCTGTCCCCTGCGCAGGCGCACCGGGGACTTTCCCATCCGTCAGCCCGGAGGCACCCTGCCTTACAAAGGTCTGACCCTACTGAGAGAGTCCCGGCGTGGAACCGCAGATGACCCAGATGGACGCAGATTTACGGAGGGACCCAGAGATCTCCGTCATCATCGGAGCAGCGATGGAGGTTCATCGTGAGCTGGGAAATAATGCAACTAAGGGCGCAGATCTAAGCCCAAGCCGACCGCAGCGTCTATGGCTCCGCCCGCGGTTTTTGGGGCCTGTTGCCTCTAAAGTTTTGACACCGGGGACGCAAGGCAGCTGCGCCGACGTCCGTCCCCTGCGCAGCCTCCTGCTCACGTTCCTCAAGTTTCCCGAACGGCCCCGGGTGCAGTTGAAAACTTCTCGGGTGCGACACTGGACGAGCAGCATTTCAGCCCCCGCCCGCTGCCTGAGATGCCCGGGGGAGTGATTTCCCTCGGAACCGAGGTCAAGGCGGGAAGACTGAGGAGGTGGGAATGCAAGGATTGAGCCAACGCCGCTCGTGGGGCACGCTCAAAGCCCCCGCCGTCCCGCGCCCCTCCACATCAGGAGCACCGCGACGGCGCCCATCAGCCCCGCGTTGCGCGCCAGTGCCACGCCGATCCCCGGGCTGTGGGAACCCAGGCAGCCGCAGTCGAGGTCCAGTCCGCGCAGCCCGGCCTAAAACAAAGCCGCGGTGAACAGGCCGGTGAGCAGCAGGATCAACCACAGCGCCGACCGCCGGCTCCTTTCAAAACTCAGGCACACCGCGGCGACAATCTCCATCCACGGCAGGTAGAGCCCCAGCGCCGCGCAGAACGGCCACGGCAGAAGCCGGTACCGCTCGATGGCGTGGGCAAACGCCCCCGGGTCCAGCGCCTTGTTCGCGCCGGCAAAAAGGAAAAGACCGGCCACCATTGCGAGCAGGCTGCCCCGGATTATTCGCCCTGCGTGTTCTTCCACGCTTCCCAACCTCCTTTGAGCACAAAAACGTTGTCCATCTGCGCGTCGCGCTTAAGCCGCAGCGCCACCTCGCGGCTCGCGTCGCAGTCGCCGCCGGCGCAATAAACCACCGTGGGGATCTCCCGGTGCCATGCGTCGAGCACCCTGTCAATCCGTTCCTCCCACTCCTCAACGGGAAGATGCCGCGCCTCGGGAATATGCTCGCGGTGATACATCGCCCCGGGACGCGCATCGATCCAGAACACGCCCCCGGACCATCGACGCACCGTCGCAAGGTCGATCTCTTCCACGGCCCGGTCTGAAATCCAATGCGGCCGCCGGGGATGCCACAGCGCCGCCGCCCCGGCCGGAACCAACGCGGCGAGCCCCATCCACAAAACGCCCCGCAGCACCCGCAGGCTCATTGGATCCGGAGCCGGGCAGTGACCACCGGCGCATTCTGCGGCGGGTTGTCCATGTTTAGCTCCAGCGTCACCAATCCCGCCGCCGCCGTCGCGGTGTCCAACGGAGTGGCCTCGACGGTGTAATCCCGGCCTGGGCTGACGGTTTTTAACTCCACCCGCCAGCGCGCGTCGGAGCACTGCGCCCCGGTGAAATTCAGGGGAGCCGACTCCGGCACCGTGATCCGGAGCGTCTGAGTTTTTTTCTCGCCGCCCACGCGCCACCAAAGCACCGCCGGGCTGACTTGGACCGCCGGATCGATCCGGACGCTCAACGCCAGCGTGGTCTTCTCCCGGCCCGCGCTGTCGGTGAAAACATCGATGGTCTTGCGTTGCAGCCCCACTCGGCCGCCCACAGCGAAGCGCACCAGGATCTCGCCCTTCTGCCCCGGCGCAACCTCCTTCCCTCCGGATTCGGCGGTGGTGCAGTCGCACTGGGACACCGTTTTTTCAATCCGGATGGGGCTGCTGCCGGAGTTGGTGAATCCAAACGCCGCGACGACGACTTTGTCGCCGGGCGTGGCATGGGTGGCGATCTCGGTGCGTTCCCAGGTCAGCTGGGCCAAGGCGCTGGAGCAAAGGAGGAGATGAAGTGCGAGAAGACGATTCAGGTTGTCTGTCCCCAAGAGGAGGGTGGGCGATGCCAGAGGCCGAGGGCACGGAGTGCAATCCGCAGATGACGCAGATGGTCGCAGATTAAAAACGAGGCATCTGTGCTCCATGCGTTGGGCTTCGAAATAGGGCGATAGGGACAAATGGGCGATAGGGCAGAGCGGAATCGCGCTCAGTCCAGGATGGTTTGGGACGCTCCACGGCTCTGGAAAACTCGGAGTGGGGGAGCGTGGGGATCCGTGCGCACCGCCGGTGGAGACCAAAGGGGCACAGCCATTTTGGCTGTGACTCTCACGTGAACACAGGCTGGAAGCCTGTGCCACTTTCCCAAGGCGTCGAACGCACGATGACCCCGAACGAAATCGGGCATTTCCCCCGGGTTTACATCAAACCCAGCCAGGAGGTGCCCGTGGAGCTGAGTTTTCCCGAGGGCCGGAAGGACGACCCGGTGGCGGTCCAGTTGGAGGACGGCGGCGGGCTCGACGGGCGCCTGCCCGCAAAGGCCTACAAACTCGATGAACTCGGCAAGGTGGCCTTCAAGTTCCGCGCCAACGCCGACGAGGGCGTCTACCGCGTCGTGGTCCGCAAAGACTCCGATATCCGGGTCCTGGATTTCTGGGTCGGCACCGAGCAGCCCGTGGCAAAGCGCTGACAGTTTTTTCCCGCACCGCAAACCTTTCAAAACTCGCATCCCATGATTTTCAAAAAACACTTTTCCATGGTCGCCGCGATCCTGACCGGCGCCATCGCCGCGCAGGCCGTTCCCTGCGGCAACAACAACACAGGCGGCACGACTCCGGATTGCCCGCAGAGCGGTTCCGACGACAAGCCGTGTCCGGACTCGGCTGCAGCGCCAGGGGCCTGCACTTCCTCCTCCATTTCCCTCTACACCGGCAACGAGCGGCGCGTGGTCCGCGATCTGGAGGTGCGTGGCGGGGTGGGGGAACATGCGCTGACCTGGACGCGGTACGGCAACTCCCGGATGAGCAACGGAATCAGTTGGCTGGGCAACGCCCACAACTGGCGGCACAGCTACCAGTGGGAGTTCACGGCCACCTCCGACGCCTCCGGCCCCAGCTCCGTTGTGGTGAGCTATCCCAACGGTGTCCGTTTCACCTTTAACCGGTCCGCTGACCCCGCCCTTTTCCTCTCCGTGGCGGCCGCCACCGACCGGCTCGCCCTCAACGCCGCCCGCGACACGTTCACCCTCACCCGGGACAACGGCTGGAGATACGTTTTCGTGGTGCTTCCCAACAAAACCTGGCGGCTCAGCCATTTCCTCGACACCCAGCAGAACACCTACACGCTCACCTACGACTCCAGCAACCGGCTGGCGCAGATCACTGAGCCCGCCGGGCGTTTCCTCAAAATCACCTACACGGCCCTGCCCATCAACGCCCAGAGCGACACGCAGCTCGCCAGTATCACCACCGCAAAAGACGGCGCGTCCCTTCCCCCGTCCGAGGGCGGGGCGCCAACCGGCGGCACCCAGGGACCTTCGGTTCCTCCCCGGCCCCCCACCGGCTTGTGGAACACGGTGGCATCCTCCAGCAAGGTGGCTTTCCGTTACCTGCGCTACCAGGGCCCCGACAATAAAGGCTCCCGAATCCCCGAGTTGCGCTTCCGCGACAGCCAGGGCCAGGTTCTCACGGGCACACCTTTCAGCGGCGCGGTCACTCCGGTGCCGGGCGCCGAGGCCGCAAAGGCGTTTGACGGGGACACCGGCTCCTGGTTTGTCAGCTCCGTGCCCTCCGGCGACTTCGTCGGACTCGACCTCGGCACGCCCAAAACCGTGGCGTCCATCGATTTCTACGTGCCGCCCTACGGCGGCCCCGACCTGCTCAGGGGCCGGTTCCTCGGCACCAACCAAAAACCCGCCACCGTCACGGTCATCTCCAAGGTCGAGTCCTCCGACGGCCGCGCGGTGACCTACGATTACGGCCGGCTCGACGACCCCACACTTCCCCTGAGCTGGCAGGCCCTCACCGCCGCACGTTACGGCGACGGCACCGCCGCCGCCTACGCCTACACCCAGGCTTA
>CAMARB010000118.1 GCA_945860355.1 Chthoniobacter flavus
ACGCGGTCTCCGCCCGGCGAACTTCGACCTCTCCGAAGGGCTCCCAAAGCCCTTCGGGGGGGCTCTTCTTTTCTCCCAAGTCGCCACCTTGAATGGTGGCTTTTCTCTGATCTCTCACTTTCGTTTTTTATGCCCAAGCTCTCAGTTCGTAATCTTGACGTTCGTGGCAAACGCGTCCTGCTCCGCGTGGATTTTAACGTGCCCACCGAGGAACGCGACGGTCGCACGGTCATCACCGATGACACGCGGATCCGGGAAAGCCTGCCCACCATCGCGTTGCTCCGGGAACGGGGTGCCAAGGTCATTCTGATGGCGCATTTCGGCCGTCCAAAAGGCGCGGTGAACCTCAAATACACGTTGCGGCCCGTGGCGGATCATCTCCACTCGCTGCTGGGGCATCCGGTGAGCTTCAGCTCCGATGTTGTCGGGAAGGTGCCCGAACAGATCATCGCCCACATGCAGGACGGCGACGTGGCATTGCTCGAAAACGTCCGGTTCCATGCGGAGGAAGAGGCCAACGAGGCCGGGTTCGCCCAAGCTCTCGCGAGTCTCGGCGACGTGTATGTCAATGACGCCTTCGGTGCCGCCCACCGGGGCCATGCCTCCACGGCCGGCGTCTCCAAGTTCATCGGCCAATCGGCCATGGGCCTGCTCATGGAGAAGGAGCTCAAGTATCTCCAAGGTGAACTCGAGGCCCCGGCCAAACCTTTCCTCGTGATTCTGGGAGGCTCCAAGGTTTCGGACAAAATCGGCGTCATCAAATCCCTGATGGAAAAGGCGGATGTTTTCCTCATCGGCGGCGCGATGGCCTACACCTTCTTCAAGGCCCTGGGGATTCCCACCGGCAACAGCCGGGTGGAGGCCGACAAGGTGAATCTCGCCCATGAAATCCTTGGCCTGGCCAAGGCCAAGGGGGTGCGTTTCCTTCTGCCGGTGGACAACTTGGAAACCCAGGAAATCAGCGCAACGGCGCAGCCCCGGGCGACTGCCGAGAACGGGGGTGTCACCGAAGGCTGGGAGGCCGTGGATATCGGGCCCAAGACCATCGCGCTTTATCAGGCGGAGATCGCGGCGGCGAAAACGGTGCTTTGGAACGGGCCCGTGGGGATTTTTGAGCTGGCGCCATTCGCCAATGGAACCCAGGCGCTTGCCGAGGCGGTGGCGGCGAACCCGGGGACAACCATCATTGGCGGGGGTGACTCGGTGACGGCCGTGAAGAAGTTTGGTTTGGCGGACCGCATGACGTTCATCTCCACCGGGGGTGGCGCCTCGCTGGAGTTGCTCGAGGGGAGAACCCTGCCGGGCGTAGCCGCTCTCACCGAAGTTTAAGCCCGCCCGTTTTAACGCCGACTCAACCTCACGGATTTCATGCGTAAAAAGATTATTGCCGCCAACTGGAAGATGAACATGACTCTGAGCGAGTCGGATTCATTTCTGGATTCTTTCCTGCTCGAGGTGGAGGAGGAAAAGCGGGTGGACCTGGTGATTGTGCCGCCGTTTACGGCACTTGCCCGCGTGTCGGAGCGGCTCAACAAAGTGTCCAACGTTCGGCTGGGTGCGCAGAACATGCACTTTGAGAAGTCCGGGGCCTACACAGGGGAGATCAGCGCGGAGATGTTGCGCGAGCTCTTCGTGCGTTTTGTCGTGCTGGGCCACAGCGAGCGCCGGACGCTTTTCGGGGAAACCGACGCGATTGTGAACCGCAAGACGAAGGCGGCTCTTGAAGCCACACTCAAGCCGATTGTTTGCATCGGCGAAACGCTCGCCGAAAGGGACGCGGGTGAGGTCGAGGCGGTGCTTGAGCGGCAGTTGCGCGGCAGCCTTGCGGGCATCGAGTCGAAGGATCTTTCCGACATCGTGATTGCCTATGAACCCGTTTGGGCGATCGGCACGGGCCGCACGGCCACCCCCGAGCAGGCCCAGGCAGCCCACGCTTTTGTCCGGGCCACTCTCGGCGCCATGAGCGACGCCGCGACCGCGGAGAAAGTCCGGATTCAGTACGGTGGCAGCGTGAAGCCGGCCAACACCGCCGAGCTCATGAGCCAGCCCGACATCGACGGCGCGCTGGTCGGTGGCGCCAGCCTCGATCCACGCGCGTTTTCGGAGATTGTCAAAAACACCTGCGGTCTCCTGGACTAGGGCTCGTTTGAGCCGCAGCGCCGGGCTTCCGGTGGATTCGATCTAGGCCCGTGGGTTTTGTCCGTTGGAGGAGATCGGCTGATCGGTGATTTCACCCGGTGCTCTCCCTCGTTGGGGGGCACCGGGCTCCCCACCAGGCGGCGCTCCTCCATCCCCGCTTTCTCCATGCCGTTCGGATGGTGTCCTGGCGCCACTCCCGTCTGTTCTTGGCGCGTTCTCGTGATTTCGTTGCACATTTCCCCCCTGTTTCGGGTGTGCGGCTGTTTGTGGCCCTTTGAAACCCGGCTCATGGCGGGGGCGACCGGTGGCCCCGCCTGCCTTGGCGACGGCCCCGGTTAATCTGAAAGATAACCGCGCAGCTTTTCGCGGAGTTCAGCGCGGGCGCGAAACAACAGGCTCTTTACCGCTGGCACCGTCAGCTCGAGCACGTCAGCGATCTCCTCATAGGAAAGCTCGTCGTAACGGCGCAGGATCAGGGCCATACGTTGAACCTCGGGAAGCGCCCCGATTGCGGATTCGATGGCTTTCTGAAGTTCCTCCTCAAGGAGGGACGCGTCGGGCGAGGTCGACCGGCGGTCTGCGATTTCCTGGGGGCGATCGTCTTCGCCCGACACGGACTGCAGGGAAAGGGTCGAATGGCGGTTTCGGCGGCGCAACTCGTTAAGAACTAGGTTGCGAGTGATCTTATAAAGCCATGTCGTGAACTTCGCGGTGGGTTCGTAGCGGGGGGCAGATTTCCACACCCGAATAAACACCTGCTGTGCGACATCCTCGGCTTCCGTCTCCGAGCCGAGCATTTTGGCGACTGTCGAAACAACCCGCTGCTGGTGGGCTTGGATCAATTCAGCCAACGCCTCCTGGTCGCCCCGTTTGACGCGCGCCATCCACTCCAAATCCCGCGCCGCCGTTTCATCGGCGCGGTCTTCGGGCTCTGGCGGGCGGTTGTGCATAAAAAACGGACGAAATTCCTTTCTGAGACGGCAGTGCGATCAGGACGGGCGCAGAGCATGACTTCACCCGGGGCCGGGCAGGATGCGAAATGTCGCCATCTTGAAGCAATTCGATTTCCCCCGGGAAGAATTCAAAGTGGGGCGGGGGGTGCGTCAACGGAACAGAGCGGGTCGCGCGCCGTTGCGGCGAGGGTTCATGAATCGACGGGGGGCACCCTCCCGTCTTTCGCCGATCCTGCGTATCCGGCGCTCGGTTGCGGCGCATTGCGCCAGTGCAAGCACGTGCGGGTCCCTCGGCGCGCCCTCTCTGGCCGGGGAAGGAATGCCGGCTGATCCAGGGCCCAACTCCCACACTCCGCGCTCAGATTAGATGCGCAAGCCCCGAGCGACCCCTTGCAATCCGGCGCACGCCCACTAGTTTCTGCGGTCCCATGTCGAGTTTAGCCACGCTCATTCCCGGGGACTTGCGGTCCATCGATCAGAAAGCAGCCGCTGGGGAACGGATCACCGAGGAGGAGGCGCTGCGTCTCTACGCCTGCAACGACATCAACGCCCTGGGGTCCATCGCGAATCGGGTGCGGGAACGCAAGAACGGGAACGTGGCCACGTACATCCACAACCAGTACGTCAACTACTCCAACGTCTGCATTCTCGCCTGCCAGTTCTGCGCGTTTGGCGCCCGCAAACGCGATGCCCACGCATTCGAGTCCAGCATCGACGAAATCGTTGAGAAGGTCCGCTCCGGGCTCCAGTCGGGAATCACCGAGGTGCACATGGTCGGGGGGCTGCATCCCTCCCTCAAATCCTCCTGGTATCTGGAGCTTTTGACCCGGCTGCGAGCGCTGGATCCGGCTCTTTTCATCAAGGCGTTCACGGCCGTGGAGATTCGGCACTTGGCCGAGCGCGTTTTCCACCTCTCGATCCGGGAAACCCTCGGGGTGTTGCGCGATGCGGGTCTGGGCGCGATCACGGGAGGCGGCGCCGAGATTTTCGCGCCGGAAATCCGGGATCAGATCTGCCGCGGCAAAGAGACGGCGGAGGAATGGCTGGAGGTGCACCGTTGTTGGCACCAGATGGGGATGCGGAGCACGGCGACGATGCTTTTCGGGCATATCGAGACCGCGGCGCATCGGGTGGATCATTTGAGGCAGCTCCGCGCTTTGCAGGATGAGACGGCGGGATTCACGGGGTTTATCCCGTTTGCTTTCGAGCCGGAAGGAGCCCGACCCGAGTTGCGGCATCTCCGGCATGCCACCGCGCATGACTGCCTCCGGAACCTGGCCGTGAGCCGGATCTATCTCGATAATTTCGATCACGTGACAGCCTACTGGATCAGCCTCGGGTTGCCCCTGGCATCGGTGGCCCTCAACTACGGGGTGGATGACCTGCACGGCACCATCCAGGAGGAAAAGATTTTCCACATGGCCGGCGCCACCACCCCCCAGCAGCAGACCGTGGCCGCCATGGAAAAGGCGATTCGCGAGGCCGGCCGGGTCCCGGCGCAGCGGGACACCTGGTATCGGCGCTTGAACACGGCAGCCGCCTCTGGAGCGCCCGACGAGGGGGACGCTGCGTGAGTGAGTGGTCGTGTTTGCGCCCGCTGCGGATCGGCTGTGTTCAATACCTCAACGCGCGTCCGCTGATTGATGCGTACGACGGCCCCGTGGTGTTCGATCATCCGTCGGCGCTGGCCCGTCAAATCGCCGCCGGCGAGTTGGACGCCGGGTTGATCCCGATTTTCGAGGCCCTGCAGCATCCGCATTACTCCTTGGTGGATGACGTGGCGATTGCCTGTGACGGCCCCGTTTACAGCGTCTATCTGGCTCACCGGGGACCGCTCAGCGGGATTCGTCGGGTGGCGCTGGATGGCGGCTCGCTGACGTCCGTCCATTTGCTGAAGGTGCTCCTGAGCGAATACCACGGTCTGCGGCCCGATTACACCCGGGACGCCCGCGGCGACGAGGACGCGCTGTTGTGGATCGGGAACCAGGCCATCGAGTTTCGCGAGAAACACGGCGATGCTTTCGAGTTTCTGGATCTCGGCGCGGAGTGGCGGCGGTGCACCGGGTTGCCCTTTGTGTTCGCCGTCTGGATGCTGCGCCCCGGCCTGGAGGGTCTTCGCGCGATCGGAGACGGTTTCCGGGCGTTGCAACGCCAGGGCCTTGCCCGGTTGGAGGAAACCATCGCGCGCGAGCCGCTGGGCTCCTCCGAGTTCCGGGGCCGTTACCTGCAAAGCCATATCCGGTATCAGTTGGGCGCCCCGGAAAAGGCGGCGGTGGCCAAGTTTGGCGATCTGCTGGAGCGCCACGGACTGATTCCAGCCCAGCCGGGCCCCTTGGTTTTTGTTTAGAAAGCGAAACCGAAAGTGAAGTGGAACGCGCCGTTGCGTTCTCCGTCCCGGGGATTGGGGTTGCGGCCGTAGTCGAGCCGCAACGGGCCGATGGGCAGTTTGTAGCGGAACCCGAGCCCGACGGCATAACGCAGATCCTCGACGACGTTGCTGGAGGCTTCTTTGAGCACGTTGCCGGCATCGACAAAAGCGGCGCCCTGGAGGGCGCCTACCAGGGGGAAGGTGACTTCGGCGTTGAAAGCCGTGGAGAGTTCGCCGCCCACGGGATAGTTCTTTGAGTCTTTGGGGCCCAGCGTGCGCTCGGTGAAACTGCGGACGGTGGTGGAGCCGCCGTTGAAGTAGCGTTCGTCGATGGGCACGTCCCCGAGCAGCGGCGCGATCACACCCATCCGCGCCCCGAGGGCGAGTTGTAGGTCGAGGGGAAGCGCAGCGTAATAGGCGCCACGCAATGTCCCCCGGCTGAAGGAGAGATCGCCGTTGACGGAGTTGAGGTCAAACGCGCCCGTCACAATCCATCCTTTCGTGGGGTTGATGGGGTTGTCCCGAAAATCGAGGTTTTGCGTCACCCCGACGGAGCCGATTTGGTAGCTCGTGGGACCGAGATCGGGCGGCTTGATGCCCGGGGTCAACGCCGGGATTTTGACGTTTTTGAGCTGCAGAAACGCCGCCAGCTCAATCTTGTCAGTGAGTTTCCGGCCCAGATCGGCCCGGATCCCTTGTTCCTCCTTGGAGTAACCGATTTCAGAGCGGCCCTGCGCAAAGAGACGGGCCCTGAGGTTGTATTTGGTTTCGAGAAACCACGGGTCCACGTAGAGGAGCTCGCCACGGACCCGGCTGCGCGCGGTGTTTCTTGAATTGGACGAGTTCAACGACCGCGATGTATCCAGCGAAAACGTGAGCGGTCTGCCCGTGCCGAACAAATTGCGGTCGCCAAGGCGGAGCCCCAGCTCCAGGCCTTCATAGTTGCTGCCGCCGACGGAGAAACCGATCTCCCGGGCCTTGGCCTCTTCGCTAAGGACTTCCAAACGGATGGAATGATCCGGCTGCGGGCGCGGAGTGATCCGCAGGGTGCGGAAAAGCCCCGTGTGCAGCAGCTCCCGGTAGGCTTCGTCGATCCGGGCCGGCGAGTAGGCCTCGCCTTGGATTGCCGCGAAACGTTTGGGAAAAAAATCCGCGCGCAACCGGCCTCTCTTCTCCGGCGAATCTTCCTGCAGGACCGAGACTCCGTGAAACCGATACAGCGCCCCCGGCGTGACAATGAACGAGACCGGCACCTTGTGCTGGACGGCTTTTTTGGCGTCGGCCGCAAGCTCCACCTGGGCGTCGTAGTACCCGCAGGACCGCAGGAAATGTTGCAGACTGCGCTGCAGCGCGAGGGCTTTATCGGGAGTAAACGGCCCGGCCAGTTCGCCCTCGATCTGAGCGTTGAGCTCTTCGCCGCCAAAGAGCGAGGACCCGCTGAAGGTGACGGGGCCGAATGCGAAGCGTTCCCCTTCGGTAATCGCGATGCTGACCCGTGCACCGCCGCGGTCGGGGAAGAACTCGACCTGAGGGTTCTCAACCACGGCATCCAGGAAACCCTCGGCGTGGTAGAGCGCGCGGATCCGCTCGACGCCGGCTTGGATCTCCGCCTGGACGTAGGGAAAGGAGGTGGGTTCCGACGCCAAGCGTTCCGGGCTCGCCCCGAGCAGGTAGTCGAAAAGTGTCTCTCGGCTCAGCGCGCGCTGACCGCTGAGCCGCAGCTCCCGCAGGAATGTGCGAGGGCCTTCGTTGATCCGGAGCAGAAGTGTTCGGCCGCGCAGCTCCCAGTCCACGGCCGCGTCGGGGAACCCCTGTTTGCGATAAAACGCCCCCAGATAAAACGCGGTGTCGTCGGCCCGCGGCGGGGTTAGTCCCCGCTGACGGAGTTCGTTCAGGGAGTCCTCCAGCGCCTTCTCCAGTTCCGCCGGGCGAAAGCTCTTGGCGCCGACAAACTCCACCCGGCCGGGCGCGCCGCGATTGGTCTGAGCGCCCTCCTCGGGCTCCGGTGTCGGCGGCTGCGCCAGAACCGGGGTCGGGTCCGGCTCGGCCCCCGGCGCGGCAGCGGAGAACACCAGCAGCCCCGAAGCGGCCAGGATCGGAAGAAGGGGGAGTTGAGTCCGTGAGAGTGTCATCGGAAACGCAGCAGATAACGGAGACGCCCGGTGAAGTAGCCTTGAACGTCGACGTCGCCGATCAGGTAGAGATTTTTTCCTATCCGGAAGCTCGTGGAGATTTCCTGGCGGCCCGTGCGGTTGTCGATGGACCCCAAATCCACGCTGAACCGGTCCAGGAAACTGGGTTCCTGCGGGGCCTCCTTGGTTTTGAACATCTTGCGGTAGAGTTGTTGAAAAACCAGGAGTGCGGCGCGGCCCGCACGCGGGTCGAGTCCTTTGTCAGAGCCCTGGGAGCCCCCGTTGAGCTCGTTGAGGGTGGTGCCCGTCGCCAGCAGCGAGATGATCTCCGCCTGCGGCAAAGGCGGTTCGCTGATGATGGTCACCTGAGGATCGCTCACTTTTCCATACACATAGGCGGTGACCCGGTAATCGCGCACGGTGGATTCCGCCTGCAAATCGAGGCTGGGGTCCAGCGGCGATTCCGGGCTGAAATACAGAAAACCCTGGTTCACACTCAGTTTGCTGAAAGGCAGGGAGGCGACAAAATTCTCCACCCGCACGTTACCCTCGAGATTGGGTTGGAGCCCCGATCCGGTCAGCTTCAAATCCGCCGCCGCCGTTCCGTTGGCGAGGTTGCCACGGATCCGAAAGGGGTCGTTGCCGCGGGTCCGGATGGCGATGTCGAATTTCCAGTCCCGGAAAGGAGCTTTGGGGAGGGAGAACGTTTTGGCGCTCGGCGCGGCGCGCGGCTTGGGTTTGGGCTTCCCCGGGAGGCCGATGGGCAGGATGTCGATCTCCCTGAAAAACCGGCTTTCCGTGATGAAAACCGTGCCGCTGGCGAGCGCGGTGTTGAGCGGGCCGGCCAAGCGCAAATCCGTGTCCACCCGCATGGTGAGCGCGTCGTTGCGCAGCACCAGTACCTTGTCGGCCTTCATCCGCAGGTCGAACACGGGTTCGGCGGGTTTTTTCAGGTCGATTTGTCCCCCCAACTCCAGGCGGCCGCCCGCCACTTCGCCCCGGAATGTTTTCACCGTCACCTTGTCCTCCGCAAAAACGAGCTGCGCCTCAAACCCGCTCAGAGGCGGGATGTTTTCCTTGCTCAAACGGAGGGAGGCCAGTTTGAGCGTGGTGGCGCCCTTGAAGAGCGGGGCGCCGAGTGTGCCTCCCACGTTGGCCTCGATGGCAATCGTGCCGTCGGCTTTGCGGATGGCCGGCACGAGCTTGGGAAGCGAGCTCAGGCTGGAGCTGGGCAGCCGGAGTTGGAGATCCAGCGGCAATTCCCGGTCCAGCGCGCGGTTCTGGATACTCGCGGTGAGGTCCAGCGGAACCCGGCCCTTCAGGGTGAGCGGTTGGAGTTGTTTGTCGCGCAGCGCGGCATCCAGCGAGAGATCTTTGTTGGAGTAATGCAACGCCAGATCCAGATCGGCCGGATCCAGCTGCGGCAGCGATTTGGCCTGGAGTTTGCGCCCGGCCACCTTGATGTGGCCCGTGGGCGCGAGCAGCGTCCCGCCGGCGATCAGGCTGGCGGAGAACGAGCCGGTGACGGGTGAACTTTTGCCGAAACTCGCCAGCAGTTGCCCCAGGTCCAGATCCTTGAGGTTGACGTTGGCGGCGATGCGTTGGTCGAGCGGGAACGGCTTTTTCGGGTGCTCCAAGTCCAAGGGAACAATGACGTAGCCGGTGAGCGCGTGTTGTTTGCCTTGGTCCAGGGCGATGTCGCGAAACCGCAGTTTGCCCGACTCCCACTCGAGCACCCCCTCCAGCCGCGTGGGGCCGCTCAAGAGCTTTAGCTCCGTGGTCTGGGCGAAACCCGGACGGTATGCCCCGGCGAAGCCGAACTGGTCCAGGTTGAGCGCTCCGTAACGCGCTTTGCTCAGCCGCAGTTTCATATCTCCGCTCTGGGCCCGCTCCGCGGGCGCCGTCCCGCCGGAGCTTTCCGCGCGCCCGTTCCAATCCAGCTCCAGCGCCCCTTTGATCGGGCCCGGAATTTTGAGCAGGTCGAGCAGCGGCTGGAAAACGGCCAGGTCCCCGATGCTGACGATCGCCCCGCCTTCGTACAGGAAAGGCGCCGCAAACTGGAGTTTGCCGACGGCGGCGATCCGATCCTTTTTGTTGAGCTCCAGCGCCGCCTCCTCAACCGTCACCGTCTGCCCGGCCAGGACCACCGCCGCGCCCAACCGGCGGGCTTGGAACCCGCCGATCTGAAATTCTTTTCCGTCGATCCGACCGGTCCCGCTCCATTCTCCCTGGCGGCGCTCCACCGCGCCCTCGCCCAGCAGCGTTCCCTTCAGCACCTCGCCCCCGATCCGGATCCCGAACGCATCAAGCTTGGGCGCGTTGAACGTGAATTTGCCGGTCACGGCGGACAACGCCGCTTCGCCGGGTTTTTTGGGCAGATCGTAGGAGCCGGAAACACTCAGCAGGTTTTCCGCCCGGCGGATCTCAGAGAGACGCAGGTTCAAAGTGTGCCCGAGGGTTTCAAGCACCACCTTGGCGGAGTCCGCCTGGAACGAGCTGCCCGAGAGCCCCTCGGCGTCAATCTGGAGTTCGGATTCGAGGTCGGCAACGGCGCGCCCGGAGGTGAACGGCGCCTTGTGCGTGGCGTTGAGGCGGGCGGCGCCGGAGTGGATGGCGAACCCGGCGCGGGAGAGGTCCTTGGCCTCGAGGGAGAGCCGCGTGCGCACCCGGCCCGGGGCGAGGGAAACCTGGCCCCGGCCTTGGAGGCCGCCGCCCAAAGGCGGGGCAAGCGCCCGCGTGGCGGCGGCAAGATCCGAGGCGTCGAGTTGGAGACCCAGCTCAAGGCGGGTTTGTTCGGCCTCACGAAAGCTGGGCGGCAGGCTCAGGACTCCCGAAAGCTGGAGGGCGTTTTTTCCAATGCGCGCATCGGTCTCGCCCAATTTCATCTGGCCATCGCGGATCCGAAACGCGGCCCGAAAAGAGTCCAAAACGAGGGCGCCCAGGTGAGTGCCGGCCGTGCGCAGCGCGAGATCCGCCTCCCAGGTGCGCGGGCGCTCGGGATCGCCCGTGAACTTCCCGGAAAGGCGCTCCAGTTTGCCCAGGGGCGGCAGGGGCAGATGGAAGTAAACGCCCAATTCGTCCAGGGAAACGTTCCGGGCGTCCCATTGCAGCACGGCGGGCGGGGTCTTGGCGGTGCTCCCTCCGTGCCGCCGGAGTTCCTCGCCGCTGAGTGCGACGTCGAGCTGTCCGCCAAAACAATCGGCTTTGAGGCTGATCCGTCCCCGGTGCTGCGCCCGCTGCGACGCGTCAAAGTTCAGCTCCCGCACCACCAGCCGGGGATCGAGCGCCAACTGCCGAACAAACAGGTTCCGATCCCGATACTGCGTTTCTCCCCGGAGATTCTGCCAGACGGGCAGGCGAGGGATCGCAACGCGCCGGGCCCGGATCCAGCCGTTCGCCGTGGGATCCAGCAGCAAATCCACGCCCTCCACCGCGACCTTGTCCCCGTTGGGCAGGGCAACCCGCACATCCAAGTCCTCGATCACCACCCGGTCGGCGTACGCGGCCGGTTGGGCGAGAATCAGATGAACGATTTCACCCACGGTTTTTCGGCGCTTTTTTTCCTTCGGGCTGCGCGGGATCGGGCGCAGTTCCACCGTCGCCTGCCGGACCTCGTAACTGCTCAGAAACTCGCCGAGCCCGCGTCGGAGCATTCTGGGCAGACTATAGCGGAGCTGGATTTCCTGGACCTCGATACGCTCCACCGGGCTCGTGTGGCCCGGCGCGGGCCGGACTTGGACGGGGCCGATGGTGAGTTGGCTCAAAAGATTGCCGGAGAAACGGACGTCCACCTCCATGTGCGCCCTTGCGGCGAGGGCTTTGATTAAGAGCGGCATCCCCCGGTGAAAAAGCGGGCGGTGAAAGAGGAGCACCACGGCGAGCAAAACCAGCAAGACACGCCACAGAACCTTCCGCCCGGAGCGTTGCCGCCGGGCGGGAGGGAGGCCGGCAGCCGGCTCCGGGGCCGGGTCGGATGGCGTCTCAGGGGCCGTCATGGAGGCCGTAAGCTAGCGATCCGATGCGTGTGTGCAAGACGCAGGGCGCATCGCCGCCCGGCGTGTTTAACGGACCGGAAAGTGGCACAGGCTTCCAGCCTGTGACCCGTGGCAGTCAAAGCCAGGATGGCGGTGACACTCTGAAGCGGAGGGTGGGGGAGTGGCGCCCGGCTCAAGGAGGAGCCCGAGCGTTTACCTCCGCTCCCTCCGGCTCACCCCTGACCCGAATGGCGCTAAGATAAGGATCATTTGGGGCGATACTCTCCTCGGCAAATCTCCGAGTGGGGAGCGTT
>CAMARB010000119.1 GCA_945860355.1 Chthoniobacter flavus
GAAGCGACACCACCGGAACCCAACGCCCGCACGCGTGCACCCCGGAGGGGTGCCACAGAGCATTGCAACGGCACGGCCCCCCCTCGGGGGGGCAACTCGGCGGGGGTGCAAACCACGGGCCGCAGGCCCATTCACCCGGCCAAGGGGAGGCATCCAGGAACGGAAATCCGCCGCCGGCCCACTTCAACGCCGTCTGCCCGGGGCGCCGTGCGCAGAGCACGGCGCCGTTAACCCGACGAAACCGCAGCACCGATAAAACCGCAACGCAGGGATGACCAAGCATCAAGCATGAGGGAGACCGAGACCGATGACCGCGAGGGGTGATGAATGCGCTTTGAAGATCCTTTCAGCCGAGCCGGGCACGCAACCCAGGAATCCGTCGGTGGCGCTCTGCGGCGTGCCCATCCAAGGAGTCGGCCTGGCCGACGCCGTTGCGGCAATTGAGTCCATGGTGGAGGAGGGCACCCCGCATCATGTCGTCACGGCGAACCTCGACGGTGTGGTCCTCTCCCGGAGCGATCCGGAGTGGCGCCGGATCCTGCAGAACGCCGATTTGGTGCTCGCAGATGGGATGCCCCTGGTCTGGGCGTCGCGGTGGAAGGGAACGGCGTTGCCGGAGCGTGTGGCCGGCGCGGATCTGGTGCCCGAACTCCTGGCTCTCGCCGAAGCCCGGGGTTACCGGGTGTTTTGGCTCGGCGGCACGGAGTCGGCCGCCCGGGGCATGACGACACGCGTCGCAAATCTTTATCCCCGGCTTTTGCCCCTTGAAACCCACTCGCCGCCTCCCGCCCCGCTGGAGGCCATGGATCTCGCCGAAATCCAACGCCGGATTCGCCGGGCCCGGCCACACGTGCTCTTGGTGTCGTTTGGCTGTCCGAAACAGGAAAAGTGGATTGCGCGTTATGCTCGGGATCTGCAGGTGCCGGTGAGTATCGGAGTCGGGGCGACGATCGACTTCTTGTCGGGACGGATCCCCCGTGCCCCGGCTTGGATGCGGGCGGCTGGATTGGAGTGGTGCTATCGGCTTTGTCGGGAGCCGCGCCGTCTGGGCCCGCGGTATGCCCGGGATTTGCGCTGGGTTGGCGGTTGGATTCTCCGATCCTTGCGCGACGCCGTGCTTCGCAGAACCCGAGCGCCGCACCCGAGTGCGTCTCCCGATTCCTCCCCGCCAACGGCGTGAACCGCCTGATCCCTCGCCCGAGCGGGCCGAAGCCGCTCCAGCCCGGCAACGCCCCGGTTCGTAAGTTCCCCGCAGGGTCAGCCCTGGATGGGCGCTCCATTTCCGGCGCACGGATCAGCCTGAAAACCGAAGTCCCAGCGGCATGACTGCGAGTACGGCAGCGCAACACCCTGGCTTTCGGTAGTTTTAAAAAACTTCTCCGCGCCCCCCGCGGCTCCGCGTGAAAATGATCTTTCTCTGACATCTCGGAGTTCGCGGCAAACACGCTCCTTCATTGAGGGTCTTCTTTGTCACTTCGGGACGTTTTGCGGTGGCGGTGTTTCGGTGGGGGAGACTTCCCATTGGGCGTCGAGGACCGAAGGTTGCACAGGCTTCCCGCCTGTGATGTGCGGAAGTCACAGCCAGGATGGATGTGCCACTTTGAGGCCGCAGGGCAGAGGCAAACCGTGTTCCCACACTGCGCAGGTGCGCGCTGTCATCGGAGGAATCCTGCCTGCCACCCTCGGTGCTGCACCGGCGGACTCCGCCGTCGAGCATTCTGTTTTTTGGCGGCAGGCTTGTCAGGCAGTTTTCCATGTGAAAAGTCGGGTGCAATGACCCACACAGCCGTTTTTTCTCCCGCTGTTGGTCAGCCTCATCGGATCGGTCCGAACACCGCAATACGCCCTCCCAACGCCAAATCGCGGGGACTTTCCGGGTGGGTAAAACCGCCCGCTGCTCTGTCGGCCGTCCTGCTCGGCTGTTTGAGCTCGGGTTGCGTTGGCAATGCGGGTTCTCCGATCGTTTCCGGAGTCAAACCGGAGAAAGTCGCGAAGGCGCGTTACGCGGGAGAGGGCCCGGCTTGGAATGCGAGAGAGGGAACCCTTTATTACGTGGGCGACAACCGGATTTCCAAAGTCGTGCCCGGGGATGTTTCCCGGGACTACCGGAACCCGGTTCGCGGCGCGAACGGCCTGCTATTTGATCGCGAGGGCCGGCTGCTGGCTTGTGAAGCCGGAAACCGGCGCGTGACGCGCACGGAAAAAAACGGCTCTGTCACCGTGTTGGCGTCGGCTTTTGCTGGGAAGCAGCTCAATTCCCCCAACGATTTGAGCGTCGATTCCTCGGGGCGCGTTTATTTCACCGATCCGCGGTACGGGAACCGCGACACGGCGGAGCAACGCGACGCGTCCGGCAGTCTCGTGGAGGGCGTTTATCGGATCGACGCGCCCGGGAAAGTGGTGCGCGTTTTGGGCCGTGACTCGGTGGATCGTCCCAACGGGGTGCTGGTTTCTCCCGATGACAAGCGCCTGTTTGTCGCCGACAACAACAACACCGCCGGGGGGACCCGCAAACTCTGGCGTTTTGACCTACGCCCGGATGGTTCGGTGGATGCCCGCAGCCGTCGGCTGGTGTTTGACTGGAAAACCAGCAGGGGCCCCGACGGTCTGAAGATCGACCGGCGCAACCGCCTGTATGTGGCCGCCGGATTAAACGTGGAAAACCCGCCGCACGAGACGGCGAAACCCTACACCGGGGGCGTCTACGTGTTTTCGTATGAAGGAAAGCGGCTCGATTTTATCTCCATCCCCGACGACGAGGTGACCAACTGCGCGTTTGGCGGACCGGATCTCAAGACCCTCTACATCACCGCCGGGGGGGCGTTGTGGAGCGTTCGGGTGGATACCCCCGGGACTGTCGTGTTTGATCCGCTGAACCCCTCCCCGGGCAGGCGTAGCCAGACGCAGTAACACGGGCCGCCTTCTGTTCGGCTGTCTTCCCGGCACCGCGGTGTCGTGGGGAGGGGGGCCTACGGTGACAACAACGGCCGGGTGACCCTCTGCCAAGCCGCGTCGCGCTCCGTGAACAGAGCCTGCACGCGGTCCGGGAATTCGAGCATGGCGCTTGGCTGCGCAAGGAAAGTGTATTTGCGCACCTCGCCCGCCACGTGAAGCGCGACCGGGAGGCGCGTCTCCAAGTCGACAATGGCAACTGTCGATTTTGTTTTGAGAGCGGCCTCAGGAATGGGCGTTCCCTCGTCGGCCAATGCGCGGAGCTTGGCTGCTTCTCCGGGGGACATCAGATCCAGACCGGTCACCGCGCTGCGGAACACCATGCAGTTACGCGAATGGACGTTCTCAACTCCCGCGGAAGCGACCGCCTCGTTTTCGAGTCGAATCCCGCCAGGGCGACGATCGCCGGTCTGGCGTCTCCGAATCCCACAGGTTGCCTGACCGCCGTCGCAGTGGTGTTACTCCCACAACAAAATTCCCGCCCGTGCTTGCGCTTGAACCAGCGGGAGCCAGACAGGTAGCCGGCGCCCGGGTCGTCGGAAGGACCGTGAATGGGTCAGTAGTTCTCATCAGGGAGAGCGGCCATGGTGAGGGAGCGAATTTTTGATGCACTGGAGCAGAGGAGTGGCGGCCTGCCTCTCGTCCAACACTCCGCAGAAACTCGATGCCAAAGCGGCTCTGTCATGGGGTGGCCCGCCCTGAGGGCTCCTTGGCCTCGTCCCCTCCCTAAAATTCAATCGGTAACCGCAGCGCGTGTTTACCGGGCGTCGAAGGGCGCCCCGGGGAAAAGAACCTCCAACAGGCGCGCCGTGGCGTTCTTCCAGCTAAACCGGCTCCGGATCCACTCGGAGGCCGTCAACCGCGCGCTTTCGCAAAACGCCGGGTTTTCCCGGGCCGCGCGCATTTGTTCGAGGAGATGCGCGGGGTCGGGCTGAAGCATCCACCCGTTTGCGCTGGCCTGGATGGTGGCGGTTTTGGCGCTGCGGACGGGGATCGCGAACTGTGGGTCGGTGAAGTCATCGGTCGGGCCGCCCGCGGTGCAAATCACCGGGGTGCCGCAAGCCGCCGCTTCGAGGACGGGGAGGTTAAACCCTTCGGCGCTATAGGGTGCCACATAGGCGTCCGCCGCCTGATACAGCCGGGCCATGTCCCGGAGGTTCAACGTCTGGCCGAGGTAGATGAGCCGGTCCTTCACCCGCTGGAATTCGGCCTCGGTGAGTCCGGCGGCGTGTTGCTGGAGCAGATCCAGCGAGGGGTAAAGCGCGTCGAGCCCCTTCATCACCAGTTGGATCTCGGGGTATTCCAGGCTGAGCTGCGCAAACGCCCTGAGCAACGGACCCAAACCCTTGTTGGCCGTCATCGAGCCGATGCAGAGGAAGGTGAACCCCTCTAGGCCGAAATCCCTGCGCAATGACTCCCTTTCGTTGGCGGGCAGCGGATGGAAGACGCGGGGTTCAATGCCGTGCGGAACGACGGCAACCCGCCCCGGATCCGCTCCCCCGTGAATGAACCCGGCCTTCGACCAATGGGAGGGCGTGATGATTTGCACCGTCGGGTCGGCCATGGCCCGCTGCAGCGTCTGTCCCCCGGCCAGGTAGTTGGCCGGGATGCACCCGAATTCCGAGGTGCCAAACACGAAGGTGCGCGGGGCCGCTAGGGACGGGGAACAGTCGTAAGGAAACGTGATCCGCAACACGGCGTCGGCCCGGGTGTCGGCGTCGGCGGCGGGGATGGCGCGGACGGATTGTTCGTCGATGGGATCGAGCAGGCCCGTGGTCTCTTTCCAGTCCGGCCGCACAAAGGGCATGTCCCGGTGCAGGACGCGGAGCCCTGGAACCCGGATCAATTCCAGGAGCTGGTAGTGGTTCACCAGCGCGTAGGAATGCGGGATGAAGCGCCATCCCTCGACAAGGAGCGTGCGGTCGTGACCCATGGGGCGGAGTCTGGGGCGGGGGACGGCGGCGGGTCAACTGTCCGGGTTAGCGGAAACGCCCGGGTTTAGTCGGAGACAAACCCGCGCACATTCTTGGAATGGATGTGGAGGTTGTTGATGCGGTAGGCGCGTGTCGCCGTTTTGAGGTGGGGGATCGAGCGCCCGGCTTCGTCCTGGATCACCTCAAACGTGTATGCGGCCGGACTAAACAGGCAGCTTTCGTTGACGAACCCCACGGTGTCGGCGCCGCCGCTGTTGCGCGGATCCACCCCCCCGAGGTATTGGCCCAGCGCCGCGGCGTCAAAGAGGGAGTCGAACGCCTCGATGTGCTGCGAATACGCCTCCGGCTGCGCGGTTTGATGGCCGCGCTGGCTCACCAGCGGATGCGGATAATCGCGGGGCACAATCGGCAGGGCCCCCAATTGGGCGGGGCCGTGGATCTGCCGGTAAGCCGCGAGGAGCGCCATGTCGTTGATGCCCGGCGCGGCAGCGCTCTCGAAGGCGCTGGCGATGAAACGGGTGAGGGGCGCGAGGGATTCCGCCGCGCGCAGATACAGAAAGCCCGGGATGCAGCGTTGGTCGTTGTCGAACGTGCCGGCGAGCTGCGGGTAATGGGCTTTGAAAACCGGGAGCAGCGTTTCAAGGTCCACATACAAAGTGACATCGTTCTCAAGGTGGAACACGTGCCGCAGCGCGCGTTCTTCCATGAGGGATTGCAGGACAAAAAACCGCTCCGTGGTGTAGGTCCAGAAGCCGTCCCGGAAACTGCGGTCGAGCGTGGAGCGGCGCTCAAACTCCCCGTGGGCCTCGGTCCGGGGCAGGGACTCGCAGGCCACGGGCTCCACGTTCCACGCGGGTTCCAGAGGAAACCCGGCTAATGCGTCCCGGCCCGCCACGAGGTAGATGGGGCAGGCGTTAAAAAGCCGCGCCTGCCGGAGGGTGTCCCGGGTGTAGGCGGGGATGGCGGGGCCGAGATGGACAAAAACGAGGCTGTGTTCCGGGAGCGGGTTCATAATTCAAAGCCACACGCCGGGTCTTCTTTGCGGAGGCCGGGGGCGTGCGCGAGCAGAAGGGCAACTATTCGGAAGCGGTGAGCGCTTCAACCCGAAAGCCGAGGTTCAACCCGAACTCCGAGGTTTCAGAGAGGGATTATTTTCACGCGGAGACGCGGAGAACGCGGAGGTCTTTTTGTAAGGTTTGGAAATCCATGGCGTTGCGTTTCCGCTCTTTTCTTCGCTCCGCTGGAGCTTCGCTTTTCAAGTTCGAGCGAGGTCGTGGTGAAACCAACGGAACAGGACCGGGGTTCGGTGACTTCCGAAAAGGCTCTCCGCGTCCCCGCGGCTCCGCGTGAAAAGAGTCTTTGCCCGTCGCCTCCGGGGGCGCGCTCAACGCGGAGTTTCACGGGCCAAACCGATTTCAAGCCGTGACTTCTCGCCGACCGCTGCTTTTTTGATGCGTTCGTCGGCGCGCAGGGTTGCGCCGATCCGAAATTATCCCCTTCCATCCCGTGAATTTGATCGAGCAAGCCGTTGAACTGCACGCTGCGGGCCAGTGGGGTGAGGCGGAGGATTTGTATCGCCAGGCTTTGGAACAAAACCCCGAGAACCCCGACGCGTGGCATGGGCTGGGGCTTCTGGCCCATCAATGCGGCCAGGGGGAGCCGGCGGTCGAATGGATCCGGCAGGCGGTCGATCTTGCTCCGGAACGGCCCGTGTTCTGGAACGATCTCGGGGAGGCTTTGCGCGGCCTTGGCCGGATGGAGGACGCGCTGGAGGCCTACGAACGGGCGTTGGCTCTGCGCCCCGAGTTTCCGGAATGCCTCGTCAACCTCGGCGCGGTTTTGGGCGGGCTCGGGCGAACGGAGCGGGCCCTTTCCCTGTTCCAGCGGGCGCTGGCGTTGGAGCCGGAGCATCCGGAGGCGTTGACTCAATACGGCGCGGTGCTTTTGGGCGCGGGCCGCGCCGCCCAGGCGGAGGTTTTCCTGCGCCGCGCCTGCGCCGCCGCGCCGCAGTCTTTGGAGCCCCATTTCCATCTCGCCTCGGCGCTGGAGACCCTGGGCAAAGACCGGGACGCCCTCGCGGTCTACGAGCGCTGCTCGCAGCTCGGTCCCAAAGTGGCTGCCGTGTGGAATCGCCGGGGGCTGGCGCTGCTGCGTTGCGGCCAACTTGAGCACGCGGCGCAGGTGTTCGCCCAAGGCGCGGCTTGTCCCGGCAATCCGGCGCAGTGTTTGCGCAATCTCGGCCAGACGTTGCATCGCTTGGGGCGGAGCCGGGAGGCGCTGGACGCCTACGAAAAGGCCCGGGCGTTGGCCCCGGAAGAACCAGAGCTCCACAACGAGCTGGGCATTGTCCTCAAGGACTTGGGCCGGTTTGCCGAGGCCGCCCAAAGTTTTCATCAAGCCCTCGCGCTGAACCCCGGGCTCACCTCCGCGCTCAACAACCTGGGCGCCGTTTGCAACGAACTCGGGCTCACCACCCAGGCCTTGGAATGTTTCAAGGTGGTTCTTGAACGGAAACCCGAGTCGCCGGGCACCCTGAGCAACATCGGCAAAATCCTCAAGGACCGCGGACAAGCCCGGGAGGGCGTGGACTATTACCGGCGCGCCCTGGCTTTGGATCCCGCCAACACCCGTCTCCAGCACAACCTGCTCCTCGGGCTCCTCTACCTCGCCGGGGAGAAACCCGCCGCGGTCTACGAAGCCCATGCCGACTGGGGCCGGCGTCTGCTCAAAAAGATTCCACACAAGGCGGCTCCTCCCGCGCCCCGCAAACCCGCGCCGGCGCGGATCCGCTTGGGGTATGTTTCCGCGGATTTCTGTCTGCACCCGGTGGCGGCGTTTCTTGAGCCGCTCCTCGCCCGGCATCAGCGGGAGCAGTTCGAGGTGATTCTGTACAGCGACGTGCGCAGCCCCGACCGGATGACCGAGCGGATCCGCTCCCTGGCGGAGCATTGGCGGGACACGGCGGGTTTGGACGCGGCCGCTCTGGCGGATCTGATCCGGGCGGACAAGGTGGATATCCTTGTCGATCTGGCCGGGCACACGGCGGGGAATCGGCTGGAGGTGTTTGCGAGAAAACCCGCCCCGGTCCAGGTGACCTACCTGGGTTACCCGGGCACCACGGGGCTGCCCACCATGGATTACCGGATCACCGATGCCGTCGCCGATCCCGAGGGGCTGACCGACGCGTGGCATTCGGAAAAGCTCCTGCGCTTGGACCGTTGCGCCTGGTGTTTTCCCGCGCCGTCGCCGTCACCCGAGGTGGGCGAGCCGCCTTTCCTGCGGAACGGGTTTGTGACCTTTGGGTGTTTTAATCAGATGGCCAAATGGAATCCGGAGCTTTTGGAGGATTGGACGGCGATTTTGCGACGGGTGCCCGGATCGCACCTCAAGCTCAAAGCGCGGTCCCTGCTGGATCCGGCGGTTTGCCAGGAGCTCACCGAGTTTTTTGCGCAGCGGGGGATCACCTCGGAGCGGCTGGAGTTGTCGGGGTTTGCGCCCACGGCGGAGGCGCATCTGGCCGAGTATCAGCGGGTGGACATCGGGCTCGACAGTTTCCCTTATCACGGCACGACGACCACCTGTGAGGCGCTTTGGATGGGAGTGCCGGTGGTCACCCGCATGGGAACGTCCCACGTGAGCCGGGTCAGCGGCAGTCTGCTGGACGCCGTGGGTCTGAGCGAGTTGGCCGGGCAATCCGACATGGAATACCGGGACATCGCGGTTCAACTCGCCTCCCAGCCGGAACGGCTTGCCGGTCTCCGGGCGGGGTTGCGTGAGCGCATGAAGCGTTCGCCCCTGATGGACGCGGCGGGATTCGCGGCGGCCATGGAGGCATGTTTTCGCCGGGCGTGTGAATGCTGAGATGCGCCCGCTGCCTGGTTTGCCCGAGGGTGCTCGCTGATCCCAAGGTGTGGCTGTCCCTCATACACTCTGGTTGGGCATCGCATCGTTCCACGCGACCTCTGTTGAAAGAGGCGGGTGCGACGAGGGTGGGGGAAGATCCTGCCGCCCCGGGCTGCGAGCGGGGCACCGTGGCCCGGGCCGCGCCCTTCCGCTCCGGAATCTGAGAGTGGGTGGCCGCGGGCCGACGCGTGAGCACACCCCGCAAGTAGCGCAACGGTTCGATCCCGCGCGTGCGCCAGCTCTTAACCCAAAACGGAAGGTCCAGAGGAATGACTGAAATGGCGGAAGCGCAACACTTTGGCGTTCAGTAAGGTACAAAAAGCTCTCCGCGTGCTCCGCGCCTCCGCGTGAAAATGATCTCTCTTCGAAACTTCTGAGTTCGGGCTTAACGACTTTCTGGAGATCCGCACGGCGCCGGGCCGACGGTCCGGAAGACGTTGAGCCTGCCGGTGATGCCCGGCTTCGCTTGCGTCCAGCGGCAAGCAACCGCCCGGGCTATGCCACCGCGCTGAGTTCCATCGACGAGCGCAACTCCATCGGGGCCATTCGCCTCAGGTCCACCGTCAAAAGAGTGCCCAATTCCTCGCTCTCCGGCGACGGACCCGAACGTCAAACGTTGAGATCTCTGATCCATGCCCCTCCGGAAATTGGCGCGCCGCTTACGGTGTTCGTTTCAACCGCGCCGAACGAGGCGGCGTGCCGGAGCGCCCTCAGGCTCATTCGGTGTGCCCTGTTGCACACAAGGCGATTCCTCCGCCGCTTTCACAAACGTCGGATACCCATCAGGCGCGGATATTGAGGTGCCAGCTGCGCAGAGGCGCCTCGCGGATTGCATCCGAGGGAACAATCCGGTGCGGGATTTCTGCCCCTTGGGATCTGAGCGGAGGGTGGGCAAAGCAGGCATTCCCTCCGTGACTCTTCCATTTCGGAAGAAGCCGAAAAAAAGCGACCGGGTCGTTCTTTTTTTCGGAATACGCCCAGCCCACGAGGAAAAGGACGAAAACCGTTAAGGAGAAAATGTGCCACGACTTTCAAATCCCGTTATCTGCTTTCTCCCCCGGCTGCGCCGCCTCCTTTCTGTCGTTGTGGTGAAGCGTGCGTTGGGTGCGCTTCCCTCGGGTTGTTGGGGTGCCGGACGATCTGGGGAATGCCGACTCCGGAAGCGGCTCAGATTTTGAGATCGGTTCGGCAAAACGGGTTCGACCAGCATGCCTGCCTCTAGGCGGGCTGGGGTAATTGCAGGGGTGATTTAAGGGATAGAGAAATAGAAATGATGATAACTATGAGTTTGCTTACAGAAATCCGTTCAGATTTCAGCCGGTCCAAGGGTGGCCTTCGGCTTTTTTTCGCGCTGAGCGCGTTGTCCTTTTTAAGTTCCGTTGATGTCGCTTGGGCGGGGACGTCTGAGATTGCGGGTTACAATCCGTTTATTGTGACACCAATTAAGGCATGGAATGGCACTCAATGGAGTACCCAAGCCTACACTGGTGTCGATGGTTACCTGTGGGGCGCCAACTGGCCGTTCAGCGATGTATCAAACCAGGCGCACGAGGATGAGCCGCTCACAGGAGTGAGGCTGAAGGTGGGTGAGGTGATCAATTCTATTCAGGGTATCAGGGCCGCTGGTGCATTGCGCCGGCACGGCGGACTGGAAGGCTCTGAGGTCTTCGTTACCTGGCCGAGTAATGAAGTCTTGGTTCGCATTTTTGGCACATGTTCGACTTGGTTCGGGGGGCATATAGGGCAGATAAGCTTTCAAACCGATCGTGGTCGGGTGATGGGGCCTTACGGGCTCGGTGTGGGAACCGGTTCTAACGGCGGTAATCGCGTCCCTTTCAGTATTTCAGCACCGCCGGGCTGTTCTATTACGGGATTTATTGGGCGCACGAGTTATCGCTATGAAGCCCCTGCGGGACCGGACTCGCCGGAATCTAAGATTTCAGGGTTGGGAATTATTTATGGAAACCCATGGAATTCAAAGCTCCAGCAGTGGTTGTCGTATAGCAATCTTATCATCAACGGTGGTTTCGAAGATACTGGGGCGGGTGGGGGGCGTCTCTTTGGGTCGGGTGGAGAGGTGTTGTTCTTCGAAAAGAATTATCTGAAGGGCTGGACGGCTATCGGCCGCAACTACATCGAACTGGGGCGGCCATCCAGTTATGGCGTGGGAGGCGCGACAGGGACGAATGTCGTCGAGCTGGATGGCCACGGCAGAGGCCTTGCATTGGGTGGAAACATTGATTTCTGGAGCGACGGTTTTTATCAAGATGTGAAGACCACAGCGTTCAGGAACTACACGCTCTCAGTTGATCTTGCGTGTCGTGCCAATACCGCGCCTGCGAGTAACGCAGTGGACATCTGGTGGCGCGGCGCGCGAATCGCAACGGTTCAGCCGAGGTCGACTAGTCTGCAGACATACAACTTTAGCGTGCAAGGTTCCGGCGGGAACGATCGCTTGGAGTTCCGAGAAAACGTTCATTCGTATTATAACGATGGCGCCGGTGGCATGATTGACAACGTTACTTTGAGGTAGGTGTTTCGCAGAGTGCAGCGTGAAAAATATTCGCGGACTGTGCTGTGATAGATAGGGGGGATACCTCCAGGGAAGATTTGAGTGATAGAACAAAAAAGCAGTAAAACATTAAATGTTAGTTTAATTATGAAATTATTTACACGGGTTGGTTCAGGTTTTAGTTGCTCCGGAGGCGGCCTCTGGCTTGTTTCCGCATTCAGTGCGTTATCGGTTTTAGGTTCCGCTAGTGTCGCGCGGGCGGGAACGTCCAAGATGGCAGGCCCTCCGCCGATCTTTGTCAAATTTAACGATAAAGTCGCCATATACGGAGACGAATTTGTTTTTAGCGATGCGTCGAGCCAAGCGCACAACGACGAGCCTTTGACCGGAGTGAAGCTGAGGGTGGGGGGGCCGGGGG
>CAMARB010000120.1 GCA_945860355.1 Chthoniobacter flavus
TCCCTCCCCCCCCCCTATGACAACCTTCGCCTATCAGGCCCGCGATTCCGCAGGAAAAACGATCTCCGGAATCCAGGAGGCCCTGAACGAGGACAACGCGATCAACACGTTGATGGCGAGGGGCCTCATGGTGCTCTCCATCGAAAAGAAAGCGGGGGCAAAAGTGCGCGCCCCCCGCGGCAGGGTCACAGACACCGATCTGGTGCTGTTCACCCGCCAGCTGGCCACCATGGTCGACGCCGGTTTGCCGTTGCTCACGGGACTCACCGCACTCTACGAGCAGTCCGATCCCAAGCGACAGGCGGGCCTCCGTCGGATCGTGGGGGAAGTCAGCGCCTCAGTTCAGCAGGGCGACTCCTTCCATGAGGCCATCCTCAGGCATCCGCGCATTTTCACGCGCCTCTATGTCTCCATGGTGAAAGCCGGCGAAACCGGCGGCATGCTCTCGGAAACCCTGGATCGGTTGGCAACTTTCCTGGAGTCAGCGGCGCGGCTGAGGAAAAAGGTCAAATCCGCAATGACCTATCCGGTCATCGTCATCTGTATCGCATTCGCAATCACCGCCTTTCTCATCGTCAAAATCGTGCCTGTTTTCGGCCAGATCTTCGCCGATTTCGGGGCCAAACTCCCCGCCCCCACACAGTTCCTCATCGACCTCAGCGATTCAGTGCGGGCTCACTGGTATCTCTTCCTCATCGCCGTTGTGGCCGCTTTTTACGGAATTCGCACCTTCCTGGGCACGGAGACAGGGGCGAGGACATGGGACCGCTGGAAGCTCAAACTGCCGATCCTCGGGCCGCTGACCCACAAAATTGCGATGACGCGGTTTGCCCGCACCTTCGCTCAACTCCTCCGCAGCGGAGTGCCGATCCTGGAGGTTATTGAAATCGTCGGCCAGACCGCGGGGAACCGGATGGTGGAGGACGCGATTCAGGCAGTCGGCGCAGACATTGAGAAGGGAGAACACCTCGCCACCGCGCTGGCCCGACAGCCGATTTTCCCGCCGATGCTGGTCCGCATGGTCAGCGCCGGCGAGTCCACGGGGAAAATCGACGCGATGCTGGAGAAAATCGCGGATTTCTGGGACGAGGAAATTGAGGCGCTCCTGGACGCGCTCACATCACTGATCGAGCCCCTGCTGATCGTTTTCCTCGGCGTCGTCGTGGGAGGCATCGTGATTGCGATGTTTCTCCCGATCTTCAAACTCAGCGACGTAGTGTCAAACTGACCACCAGAAGCGCGATCCCATAGACAAGCCCGCCAAAAACAGCGGCCTTCCAACGGACCTCCCGCCGGGTGACCCACGCGATCTGATCCCGCAGCAAATACGGGCTCCCCACCCAAAACATGCCCAGAATGATCCAAGCGTAGGCCAGCACGACCAGAAGCAGACGCCCGCTCTCAGGCCGCATCCAAGCCGCTTCAAGCAGGGGCTCGGCCGCCAGAAGCGCCAACATTCCCAGCGCACGGACGGCGAGGAATTCTTCCACGTAAAAAAGCGCCAGCCCGGCCGCCACCGGGATGCCCATGAGAATCCGACTCCGCCATTCGGTGAACTCCCCGAGATCGATCGTATAAACCAGGCCCCAGAACCAGGCGGTCGCCAGCAAAAGGAGAAAGAACCCGGCAACGCGGGACCTGGGAAACTTGGGGAGGGACGCCTTGACCCAATCCGCCCGAACGAGCGCAAACGCATGCACGGCGAGAAGAAAGAGCGCCGTGGTGATAAGCGCAGTTCTGAGGTCGAGGGAATAAATCATGGAAAAAGAGAGCGCAAAGACAACGCGCCTGGTTTCGCGCGGACAAGCTGAAAAGTCGGATACCCTGGGCCGCTAACTCAGCAAAGCGGGGTCTCCATAGAGGCTGAATCCACTCGACCGCGTGATGGCCACGTCAAAAACCTCCCCGACATGCCGGGGCGCCCCCTCGAACAACACGATTTTATTGCCCGGTGAACGCCCGGTTAGGCGGTCCGGATTGGTCTTGCTCGGGCCCTCGCAGAGGATCTCCACGCGGCGGCCGACAAGAGCCTCGCCTTTTTTCTTAGCGAAAGCGTCCACCACCCCGAGGAGATCCTGGTTGCGCTCCTCTTTCACCTCCTCCGGCACTTGGTTCTCCATGGTGGCGGCCGGCGTGTCGCGCCGAGGCGAGTAACGAAACACGAAGGCGTTATCAAACTCCACCCGCTCCACCAGAGCCCGCGTGGCGGCGTAGTCTTCGGCGGTTTCGCCGGGAAACCCCACGATGATATCCGTGGTAAAAGCCATGTCCGGGCGCGCCCCGCGCAACTGATCAATCAGGCCGAGGTATTTCTCGGCCGTGTAGGCGCGATGCATGGATTTGAGGATGCGATTGCTGCCCGATTGGAGAGGGAAATGCACATGGGGCATAAGCTTTGGCAACTCCGCGAAAGCCCGCACCAGATCCTCCCGAAACCCGATGGGATGCGGCGAAGTAAAACGCAACCGCCGCAAGCCTTCCACCGCATGCACGGCCTCGAGCAATTGGACAAAAGGGCTTTTCCCGTCGCGCTTCTCAAACTCATGCCGCCCGTAGAGGTTCACGATCTGCCCCAGCAAAGTCACCTCCTTGACGCCGCGGTCCACCAACCCGCGCACCTCGGAAACAATCTCTTCAATGCGCCGGGATCGCTCGCCCCCCCTTGTGGCCGGCACGATGCAAAAAGTGCAGTGCATGTTGCAGCCCTGCATGATCGAGACAAAGGCGGTGCACTGGCTTTGTTTGAGCACGTGTTCACGGATGGACTCTTGGGATCCCTCCTCCTCCTCCACATCCACAATCGAATACCGCACATCTTCCAGGAGCTGGTCCCTCAATGCTTCCTTGCGGCGGACCAGCTGGTCAACGTAATCGGCCACTTTGTGAAACTTCTGGGTGCCCACCACCAAATCCACGTGCCCCACGTCGCGCACCAACTCCGCGCCACGGCTTTGAGCCATACAACCCAGGAACCCAAAAACCATCTCCGGCTTTCTCGCCCGCATCCGCCCCAGCAACCCCATCTTGCCCAAAGCCTTCTGCTCCGCCATATCCCGGACCGAGCAGGTATTGAGCAAAACCACGTCGGCTTGTTTTTCGTTGGGCGTCATCTCGTAACCGCGCTCGATGAGCATGCGCGACACCTGCTCGGAGTCGCGCTCGTTCATCTGGCAACCGTACGTTTTCAGGAAAACCTTGGGCATGGCGAGCGCGCAACTTAGCGAAAAGCCAGACAACGGCAAGACACCAGAGCACCGGCCCCGGCGCACCCGCAGCGGCTCCAACGCGATCGCCCGACGCCCTCCGGAACGTTGACAAGCGTGCGCACTTGAAGTCGGGTGAACCCGTCCCGGCTCTCTGAATCTCCGAGCCCACCCCTTACATCCTCCCCGGCCACCTCTCCCACCTGTGAAGCCCACGCCCTCCGTCCGACTTCAGCGCAGCTTAAGAAAGCTCCAGCCCCCGGCGAGTCTCTTCTCCGGAATCCGCCTCGAGCAGGGACTGACACCGGACAACATCATTTTTTTCCAGCGCACACACACCGGGGAGCTCAAGCCCGAGGGCGTCACCAACAACTACCACCACCGGTTTGAGCTCGTATCGGTGCTCAGCAAATCCGGCCCGGTTCGCATCGGCCACGAAACCCACCTTCTGCACCCGGGTGAATGCGCGCTCATTTTCCCCAATCAATTCCACCACTACATGGACGTGGAGGCAGGCGACCTGGAATGGCTTTTCATCACATTCGAGCTGCGCCACGCGCAGGCCATCGAAACCCTGCGCGACTGCCCGAAGGTGGTGGATGCGGACTCCTTGGAGAGCCTGGCTTGGATGCTCGAAGCCTATCTGCATCCGCGCCCCGACGGACCCGATGCGCTGGGCATTTCTTACACGCTGGCACGCTTGTTGGAGCGCCTTTTAAAAGCCCCCGCGATCGCCCAGGACCGGCGCGACATCCGATCCGGCGACAACGTCCGTGACGCGCTGCTTGAATCCATCAACCAATACGTCCGCTCCCACCTCAACGAGGCTCTCTCCATCGGCGATATCGCGGCCGCCCTCGGCTACTCGGTAAGCCATCTCAGAAGCGTTTTCCGAGATCGTCTCGGGGTGAGTTTAGGTCGATACGTCCGACACTCCAGGCTCTCAGAGGCCGCTCAACGGCTTCAGAACACTGACCTCTCCATCTCAGCCGTCAGTGAAAACTGCGGCTTCGAGTCTCTCCACGCATTTTCACGGGTATTCCGAAAAACCTACGGGGTGCCCCCGCGCATGTACCGCAACCTGATCCAAAACGGAGGCCAAATCCCGTCGGCTCTGGCTGAGGACACGGCAGTGGGGCCCCCGTAAATCGCAGCCAAACTTGCCCGCCCCTAACCGCTTGCAGGCTCTCGGCGAACGCTCTAAGTCTCTCGAGATGCACTTCAAACCCCTCCTCGCTGCGGCTCTCCTTTCGCTCAACACCGCGCTTTTTGCGCAGGACCCCTCTCATTTTGAAGTCGGCGCACTGAAGTTTGAGCGTCCGAGCACCTGGGCTTGGGTGCCGGTCAACTCCCCCATGCGCAAAGCCCAGCTCAAAATCTCGGGCAAGGAGGCCGACCAATCGGCCGAAATCACATTCTTCCATTTTGGACCGGGAATGGGCGGCGGCGTCGACGCCAATGCCAAGCGCTGGATTGGCCAGTTTGAGAGCAAAGAAGACGTTGCCAAAATCGAGCCTCAACAAGTGGGCTCAGCCAAGGTCACTTTGGTAACCACCGAAGGCGTTTTCCGCAGCGGAATGCCCGGGGGCCCCACCACCGCCCTCAACGATTTCGCGCTTCTGGGTGCGATCATCGAGAATCCAGAAGGCGACGTTTTCATCAAAATGACGGGCCCTGCGGCCCTGGTGAAATCTCAGCGCACCGCGTTCCTCGACTTCATCGCCAGCGCCGTTCCCGTCAAAAAATAGGGTTCCCAGCCACGCATCCCGCGAAGGCATCCCGCCGCCGTTTTCATGAATTACTTCGTTACTTCCTTCATATCGATCCTGCACTTTATCAGCGAAGACCTCCTGCAGTGCGACTCCAGCACCACGATCGGCGAAATCTTCTGCGAGGAATTCGACGACTTGGATTTTGAGCTGGCGCTCTCCTGTTTTGAAGCCACTCACAAGGTCGCGTTCTCGGACAAGCTCTGGGAGATCGATCCCGAGGAATACGAAGACCTTTCGGTGGAAGAATTCATTGAAACCTACGTGGACACCCGGGAGCAGCGCGACCCGCTCTTTGTGACCAAGCGTTTCCTGATGTACCAGGAGTCGCTGACCAAGGCCCTGACGGAAGAAGCCGAGGAGCCGCCCTCCGACGAGTATTAAAGGCGGGCTCGGAGAAGCCCACGCAGCCGAATTATAGGCCTTGCGGTTCTTTTGAGCTGCAAGGCCTTTCACCTTTCAAAAGGGCCACGCCCTCTCAGACATCGCGCCTCCGGGAGAACCGCAACAGCCCTGCCCCAAAAAAGCCACCGATGCGCACTGGAGAGTCTTGTACTCTGACCAAGGGTTCGAGGGAGCAAGCCGCCTGAAAATCCGTGTTTCCTCGGCGTGCTTCCACGGGTAAGAACACCCCTCCTATTTCCATGAGCACAGAGTCCACTCCCGCCCCCGAGCCATCCGATTTCATCCGAGACATTGTCGCCGAGGATCTCTCTGCCGGGAAATACCCCCAGGTAGTCACCCGTTTCCCTCCGGAGCCCAACGGCTACCTCCACATTGGCCACGCCAAATCCATCTGCCTGAACTTCGGAATCGCGAAGGAGTTCAACGGCGTCTGCCATCTGCGGATGGACGACACCAACCCGACCAAGGAAGAGGTCGAGTACGTGGACTCCATCATCGCCGATGTGCGCTGGCTCATCGCCGGCTGGGCCGACCACGTATTACGATTCAAACGGGCCGGCGACTCGGATGCCCAGAGGGTCCACTCAGACTCCCCGGAAGCCGAACCCTTCTACGCGAGCGACTACTTCCAGCGGCTCTACGATTTCGCCGTGGAACTCATCCGCGCAGGCAAAGCCTACGTTTGCGACCTTTCACCCGAGGACACCGACCGTTTCCGGGGAGCTCCCGACAAGGTCGGCATTCCCAGCCCGTTTCGGGACCGCTCCGTGGAGGAAAATTTAGACCTCTTTGCCCGGATGCGGGCGGGCGAGTTCCCGAATGGCGCGCGAACCCTTCGCGCCAAAATCGACATGAGCGCGCCGAATGTGTGGCTGCGCGACCCCCTGCTTTACCGTATCCGGCACGCCGAACACCATCACACGGGCAACGCTTGGTGCATCTATCCGATGTATGACTTCGCCCATTGCCTGAGCGATTCGATCGAGAGAATCACCCACTCGATCTGCACGCTGGAGTTTGAAGTCCACCGCCCCCTCTACGATTGGATCCTGGAGAACCTGCCCGTCGCGCGCCCCCGGCCGCATCAGTTTGAATTCGCGCGGCTCAACCTGAGCTACACCGTCATGAGCAAACGAAAGCTCATGCAACTGGTCAAAGAAGGCCTCGTGAGCGGCTGGGACGACCCCAGAATGCCCACCATTTCCGGTATGCGCCGACGCGGCGTCCGCCCGGAAGCGCTTCGGGATTTCGCCTACCACATTGGGGTGACCAAATACAACGGCGTGACGGACGTGGCGGTGCTCGAGCACGCCATCCGCAGCGACCTCAACCGGCACGCCCTGCGCCGGCTGGGCGTGTTGCGACCGCTCAAACTCGTCATCACCAACCTGCCCGAGGGCTACCGTGAAGACGTCGAAGCCACCAATAACCCGGAGACGCCTGAGGCAGGCTCCCGGAAAATGCCATTTACCCGGGAAATCTACATCGAGCAGGACGACTTCATGGAAGTGCCTGCCCCGAAATATTTCCGGCTCAAACCCGGGGGCGAGGTGCGCCTCAAATATGCCTACATCGTGAAATGCGATGAGTTGGTGAAGGACACCGACGGGAGGGTGATCGAAGTGCATTGCACTGCGGACCTCGAGTCCAAGAGCGGCGGCCCGACCGCCAACCGCAAGGTGAAGGGGACGATCCACTGGGTCAGCGCAACGGAATGCATGGAGGCGGAGGTTCGTCTGTATGAGAGACTCTTCACGGAGGCAGATCCCGAGGCCGACGGCCGCGATTTCAAGTCGTGTATCAACCCCGCCTCGCTGGAGGTGATCTGCGCCAAGCTGGAACCTTCATTGGCTCAGGCCCGCCCGGAGGAGCGGTATCAGTTCGAACGCCTCGGCTATTTCTGTTTGGACCATCGCGACGCCGCGCAGGATCGCCCCGTTTTCAACCGGACACTCTCCCTCAAGGACACGTGGGGCAAGGCCGCGCAAAAGGCCTAAAACACCGTGCCTCAATCGCGATCTTTGCTGGACACTGCGCATCCCATCCATCCGGACCGCGCCTCAAACAGCACAGCAACGCATCATGAGCTCCCGCCTTCGGCCCGTCCGGGGTCCGGACTTCAAAAGGTTTGGGGCGCCGAATAAAAATTGGGCTTGTCAGGGAGCATGACCCAGTTAGTTTGCACGCCCTGCCTCGCCCGAGGCATCTGCTCTGCGCGGTTAGCTCAGTGGTAGAGCACTACCTTGACACGGTAGGGGTCACAGGTTCGAACCCTGTACCGCGCACCACCTTCCGGGGAAGTGAAACCTCTACGCCCGAGGACTTCCGGCAAAATATCAGCAAAAGCCATCTTCTAACGGACTTGTCTGCCGCCTCGCACCGAGCAGGCTCCGCCCCAGGGATTCCCCTCCCTGCAATCACTTGACGAAGCTCCCAAGCCACCCCGGTCCACTGACCGAGCCTCGGCGCGAGGGACAGAATTACTCTGAATCGTCCCAAATACGCTGACGCGGACAAGGCATCCAAAGTTGACACAGGGCCAGCCAAACCGGGCCCGCAAGCTACTCTGACATGTCCAGGCTTGGACCTCGCCCCGCGGTCCCGACACGAGAGATCCGATCCACATTGGCGGCCTCAAGCTGGCGCAGAAAGGCTGAGGAGGAGCACCGAACTCCCCCCGTGGAGAATCTTCCCTCTATTGCGCATACAAAGCGGCAGGCGGATCGGGATAACCCCACGGAATCCCGTGTTCGGGCCGAACAGCGAGAACCAGACAACTCTCCCTGAGGCAAAAGAAACGGCGCTACCCGTGAGGCCGTAGATTCTCACCGCCCACGCGTTTCAACGGCCAAAACGCCCCTCCCTGCGCGGCGGCGCGGATCCCATCTTAGCCCTGTAGCTCCCGTTTGCCGTGAGAGAACTCACGCCAGTGAGCATCCTTGCGTTGTTCGGATCATCGACAAGCCTGCCGTGATTTGATGTGGCTCACTCTCCTCCCCAACCGCACCTCCTTCGATCAAACCATGACTGAGAAAAAATTGTGCAGGAAAACCGCTCCTCTTCTCACTCAACCAACAAGACGCGCCCCAACCCTCACTGGAAAATAAAAGTGCTCGGAGCGGGACTTGAACCCGCACGGCTTGCGCCATACGCCCCTCAAACGTACGTGTCTGCCAATTCCACCATCCGAGCTTTGGGAGAGCGCGGAAATTAGCACTCACAACCAACGGTGCAAGAAATACTTTCGGAGTTCAGAGGAAATTTCATTTTCCCCTGCCAAAGCCACATCTCAGCCCCCGCGAACGATGCATTCGAGCTCCCCGATGCCTCGCGCTCAACTCAGAAAAACGATTCTGCCGCGGAGCCACGGAGAGGGCTGGGAGCTTTTTGGAAATCACTGAACGCCCAAGCCCTTTAATTCCCTCCTCGCCGTAATTCCGCTCGAAATTCAGTTTTCAGGCGGAGCCGGACCACTCAGCCGGTTCAGGAAGCCGATTCGAGGTGCTGGAGAAAGCTCTCCTGCAGGATGCCATAAAAATGGATCTGCGTGAGAGCCAAGTCCCTTGCGTCTCCCTCAAAAGAAACACCGCCCTCCAAATCCCTCTCCTCGAAACCATGGCGAGCCGCCAGAGATAACCGGGCCTGGTTGAGGCTGTGAACCCACGCCTCCAGATGATCCAGCGGGATTCTCAACGTGAAAGGCTCCACACTGGGACCTCCTGGGAATCCCTCAAGGTCTGCGTCCACAACCTCCCGGCTCGTCTGAAACATCTGCCTTAGATCCGGCTGCACGTATTCGCGCCAATCCGCCTCCCACTCCGGATCCAACCCGGCGGTGGGCGAACTGAGCATGCGCTTTTCGACAGCCGGGTGCCCCGTGTCCACGCAGCGGGTCACTTGAAGAAGCAACTCACCGAGGAATTCGGAGATGCCATGGATCACCAAACAATCAGAATCCAAACGGTGGATATACACAGCGGGAGGATGGGGAGGGTTATTGGGTTTTTTCCAACGTCGCCAAAAGCAGATGCCCGTGAAGGTGCTGCACGTAGACCTCGGCAGTTTCACGAGCCCCGCTCCACACGACCGAACGGCCCTCGTTATGGACTTCCAACATGTGCTTCTCGGCTCGCTCCCGGGAGTAGCCAAAAACTTTCTGAAAAACCCGGGTAACATAAGTCATCAGATTGATCGGATCGTTGTGGACCACCACGTTCCAAGGCGTGGCCGTGGCCTCATCGATCCGAGTTTCAGGTTCGAGAAGAATTTCCGCCATGGAACAATCAGAGCTTGTCTATTTAGCCGGGGCCGCCTCAACCGCACCCGCTGCCGCTCCGGGAGAGGGCGGCGCAAGCAATTCCTCGAGTTTCCCGATCCACTCTCCCGCGCTCGGGTGCGTGGGATAAGTTTTGATCACAATAAACATGTCCCCAATCGCCTTGTTGCGCTGCCCCAGCGCCAAAACATCCTGGGCTCTCCTCCAAGCCAACTCCGGTCGCCGCACCTGCAGAAACTTCTCGGTTTCAAATGCGAGTTTTGCCTTTGCCACGGCTTCAGACTCCTTCCTGATTTTTTGGTCCCAATACTCCAAGAGCCGCGGATCGCGCTGATTCCGCAGCTCGGGAAGAACGATGTTTTCAAAGATGCCATCCAGATTCCCGGGGCTCCCCTCCCAGTTTTGAATCCGCAAGTGTTCAGCGATTTTCATGGCTAAGACCGGAGGACTCCCCGCCAAGCCCCTCCTCAAAATCTCATCGTGCATGCGTTTGGCGGCGGCCTCATCTTTGGTTTTTTCCTTGGCGTTGGGGCTCTTCATGGTCGCCGCCGCCTCCTTGTCGCGTTTGAGCCGCTCCTCAAAGACTTCCATGGCCTGCTGGTCCGCCGCGAGCTCCCGCGTGTATTGAGTGATCGAGGGAAGCAAGTCCTTTACGGCGACACCCGATGAGCGCTGCAGGGTAATCCCCAGCCACATGTAGAAAAGCCGGGCCGCATTCTGGCTCTCTTTCTCCTTAAGGGCTTCGCCCTCCTGCTCTTTCCATGCGCGGAGTTGTGCGCCCTCCTTTGACGCCCCCTCCATCTGGGTCACACGGACAGCCTCCTGCCAAGCCGCAGCCGCAGCCGGACCACTGGCGGCCGCAGCCTGCACCTCCTGGAGAGCCCTCTGCTTGAGAGTCTTGATCTGACTAGCCTGGGATTCGCGCAAACTCCGGAGGGCCTGGAGCAACTGCGCGATGTCCACGGGAGACGCATCCTGCGCGGACAACGGGCTAAGAGCTGCCGTGAGAGCGGCAATGAGGCAGAGAACTTTTCTGGGGGGGCGTTGCATAGCGATGGGGGGGTGTTTTTGTTTTTCTGAGGGTTGAAAGAGCCGGAATTTTTCGGGGAGAGAAGGGATCTGAGGCGAACCAGAATGACCTGCAACCGAACTATTGCGGGGGAACAGCTGGCCGGTTCCGGGGCGATCCCGCCGAGGCCAAGCACCCCGCAAGGATTTCCCCCTGGACCTTGTGCATCCGCGCGGCCTCGCGCTTGGTGCCATCCTCAAATCCGTTGAGGTGGAGAAAGCCGTGGATGACGTAAAGAGCGAGCTCTTCCTCCACGCAGTGACCGTAGAGGGGGGCGTTGGACAGGGCGGTCTCGGCGCTCACCACGATCTCCCCGTGTTCGAAAGTGATGACATCGGTGGGCTCGGGCAGATTCATGAATTGCTCATGCACCCTGGCAATAACCCGGTCGGACACAACAGCGACCTCGATTTCGGGCAGCTCTTTCAGCGCGAAACGGCCGTCCGCGCTGATCTCACAGGCCTTCTCGAGCCCCAACCGAGCGACGCGCCTCAACCAGGACAGGTCAAAACGAACAGCCCGCTGGCGGTTGCTGAGAGTCAGGGTTTGCACGGCGGTTCTTTTAAAGGGAGTTCATGCCCCAAACCAAGCCTCTCTTTCGAGCAACCCCATCGCGCTCAAACTGGAGCGGGTTCGTTGCATTGCGCCCATTTTCTGCCAGAAGAGGAGGATGATGGCCGAGCTCACTCATTGGCTGACAGTTTCACAGGATTACTTCCACCAGCTGGGCTGGGTTGGCGTGCTCGCCTACACGGGCATCATCGTCGCCGCCCAGTTTTTCCTCGCCCCGCTGTCCCCGGTGGCAATCACGGGAGGATTTATCTTCGGGATGCAAGAGGGGCTCATCTGTATCACGGCGGGCACGGCTACCGGAGCCGCCCTCAACTTTCTGGCCGCGCGCCACGTGGCCCGGGACAAAT
>CAMARB010000121.1 GCA_945860355.1 Chthoniobacter flavus
GCCCTCTGCGTCAGCTCGCTTTGCCAGTAGCGCTCGGCCACCGCGTTGATCTCCTCGGGGGTTCTTCTCTTGCGTCGGGTCGGTAAGTTCATCCGCCCAGATTCCCACGCCCAGATCGCTACCGGTAGATGGGTTGCCCGGATGCTTACCCTCAAAGTGGCACAGCCATCCTGGCTGTGACTGTCTCAGATCACAGGCGGGACGCCTGTGCCACTTTGGTCTCGGAGATTTCCAGAGGAGGGAATCGTCCCAAATGATCCATCAGTGCACGCCATCCGCCCCCCCCCCCTGCCTCCCCGGCACGTTCCCGGGCGCTTTCTCAGGAACAAGGGGCAGCGGCGGGGGCATTCCCCCAGCGAGGTATGCGGCATTTGTGTTAAATCGCCGTCCGGTCGGCAATCCGCCAGAGACGGGAGCCGGGTCCGGGGTATGTTCATGGCCGGATGAAAAAACGCGTGCTCATCATCTCCACCAGCGCCGGAACCGGGCATGTGCGGTGCGGGGAAGCCCTGGAGAAGGCGTTTGGGGAGGACCCGCGCACGGCCGAGGTGCTCCACGAGGACGCGCTCAAGTACACCAACAAACTTTTCCGGGATTTCTATTCCACGATCTACGCCCGGCTGGTCCGGAGCGCCCCGCAGCTCCTGGGGTTCGCCTACCGGGCCAGCGACGAGCCCTGGAAGAACGAGACCGTGCGGCTCCAGTTTGACCGGCTCAACACCCGGCCCCTGGTGAAGTTCATCCAGGCCTACGACCCGCACATCACCGTCTGCACCCATTTCATGCCGGCGGGGATCATCTCGCATCTCATCCAAAAGGGCGAACTCGCCGCCCATCTCTCCATCGTGGTCACCGACATGGACTGCCATGCCATGTGGCTCTCCCGGCTTTTTCAGCGCTACTTCGTGGCCATGGACGAGACCAAGGCGCATCTGGAGGCGCTGGGCCTGCCCGGGGAACGGATCACGGTGAGCGGGATCCCGATCGACCCCCTCTTTGCGCAACCCGTGGATCGGGAGGCGCTTCAGGCCGAGCTGGGCCTTGCCCCCGGGAAACGCACCCTTCTGCTGTCGGCGGGCGCCCTCGGAGTGGGCCCCACGGAGGTGGCGGTCCGGCGGCTCATGGAACTGCGGCAGCCGGCCCAGGTTCTGGTGCTCTGCGGGCGGAGCGAACCGTTGCGGGAACAGATCCAGGCCCTGGTGGGGCCGAATCATCCCGGGTTCCGGGTTCTCGGATACAGCCGGCGGATGCACGAGCTGATGCAGATCAGCGACCTGTTCATCGGCAAACCCGGCGGACTCACCACCTCGGAGGCGCTGGCCTGCGGGTTGCCGATGGCGATTGTCTCGCCCATTCCCGGACAGGAGGAACGCAACAGCGATCATCTCCTGGAACAGGGCGCCGCGATCAAATGCAACGAGATGACCACGCTCTCCTTCAAAATCGACCGGCTCCTGGAGGATCCGCCGCAGCTGGCGCGGATGGCCGCTCAGGCGAGGCGGTTCGGCAAACCGGAGGCGGCCCGGCAGGTGGTGGAAACGTTGCTCACCGACGAGTTGCCGCCGTTGTTTCTGGGCCAGGAACAACGGGACGCCATGGCCCAGGCGGCACTCCGCGGATGAACCTCAAGACGCCTATGAACCGGGACGGTTTCTTCTGGGGAGTGGCCACCTCGGCTTACCAGGCCGAGGGCGGGTACAACGGCGCGGGCCAGCCGCAAACCAACTGGGCCGCCGCCGAGGCCCGGGGCGACGTGGAGCCCAGCGGCGGGGCGGCCGATTTCTGGAACCAATACGCATCGGATTTCGCGCGGTGCCGCGACCTGGGGCTCAACGCCTTCCGGCTCGGCCTGGAATGGAGCCGGATCCAACCCGTGCACGGGCAAAAAGGCGGGGGCGGAACAGCCCCCCCGGCATTTGACCGCGAAGCGCTGGATCATTACGTGCGGATCCTGAGTGCCTGCCAGGCGCACGGGTTGGAGCCGGTGGTCACCCTCCATCATTTCGTGCATCCGGCCTGGCTCGGTCCCGATCCGTGGCTGAATCCGGCGACGCCGGACTTGTTCGCGGCCTACGTGAGGGAGGCCGTGGGTTACGTGAGCCGGCGGCTGGCGCGTCCGCTGGAATGGTTTATCACCATCAACGAGCCCAACATGCTCGTGCTCAACACCTACCTGGGAAACCAGTTCCCTGCGGCGGCCAAAGGCGGGTTTGGCACGATGACGAGGGCGTACAACCAGCTGCTCCGGGCGCACGTGGTCGCCTACCAAACGCTCCACGCGTTGGCGGCTGAAAACGGGTGGCCTGCCCCGAAGGTGAGCCTCAACAACTACTGCAGCGACTTGTATTGGTCGGATAAAATGCTGCTCGACCTCCTCTGCGTTCGGGAACGCGGGGTGCCCCGGTCGGGCGTCGGGCAGTATATCCGGCGCAACGCGTCGGATTTTGCGCGCGTGTTTGAGGCCGCCCGGCTCCCGCTGCACCGCGACCTGGCCTATTATTTCGGAGCCGCGGTCAAACGACTCAGCGATTGGATCGGCCGTCGCAGTTTTAACCCCGAACATTTCGCGCCGCTCCTGGACGCCATTTACGCCGCGCCCAACGCCCGGTTCCTGGACTACATCGGCCTGGATTATTACGACCCCTTTGCCGCGCACGCATTCCGTTGGCCCGTGTTCTGGGACCACGAATTCCGGAACCGCTCGTTCCGCACCTGGGTGTTGGCCACGATCTCCAGCAAATGGTGGGACTGGCGGGTCCTGCCGCGGGGGCTGCATTTTTTCTGCAAACATTACGCGGAGGATTACCGGCGACCGGTGTTGATCGCGGAGAACGGGATGGCGCTGCGGCGACGGCCCGGGCCGCAAACGGGGCATCGGCGGCGCCGGGACGGCATGAACCGCAGCCAGTATCTGAGATTACACGTGCATGAGGTGATCCGGATCCTTCAGGAGGACATCCCGCTTCTGGGCTACCTGCATTGGTCGCTTTTCGACAATTACGAGTGGGGCACGTACACCCCGCGGTTCGGACTCTACGCCATTCAATTCCCGGAAAAAACCGACCGGAACGAGAACGATCACCTGGGGGACTGCCCGAGCGCCACGTACGCCGGACTCATTGAAGAAGCGCGCGAAAAACTCCGGGCCGCATTGCAGACTTGAGCTCTGCGGAGCGCCTCGGTCAGATTCCGGGCTTTCGCTGGAGGCCGCTGGTCGGCGCTCTCTGTTTTGCCAAAATTTTTCTCAACCCGTCTTTCCCTTATGAAAAACTCGATCCCCATGCTTGTTGTGCCCTTGTTGGCGGCCATGACCCTGAGTTCCTGTGAAACCCCCGGGCAAACCGCCCTCGCCGGAGCGGGCACGGGAGCGGCGATCGGGGGCCTGTTGCACGGGCGGGGCAGCGACGCGATGGCGGGGGCGGCGATCGGCGCCGGAGCGGGTTATCTCCTGGGGAAAGTCGCGCAGCACGAACGGCGCAAGAACGAGGAGGATCTGGATCGCACCTACTACGGGCGCGCTTCCTACCCGATGGGCAGCCCCACCTATCGCTACGGTTTTGTCACAAGCCCCTACCGCCCATACAACGTCATCGACGTCCGGGGCATCCCCCGCGGCGCCCGCGTCGTCGACACCTCCAACGACCGGATTTTTATCAACCCGTAACGGCGGGCGAAGGGCGCCCTCCCCCGGTGCCGCCCCCCCGTGGGACGGTTCCGGGGAGGGGCCCTTTTTTGGATTCGTTTTTTGAATCCTCAGTTCGCGGCATGGCCGTTGCTTAAACGGGTTGCCATGACGCCTCCCAGTAGCCCGCCCTCAGAGGTAGAACGCGATACTGCAGATCGGCCCTCCGCTGCGGAACGGGTTGCTCCTCAGTGTTATTCGGTCACCCTTTTCACGCATCACTGGAAAGCGGTGCGCAATTTTTACGTCGAAATCCTCAGCGCCACCGTGGTCAGCGAGCGCGAGGGACGCTCCTGCGAACTGGAGATGGGAGGGCTGCCTCTGAACCTCCGCCAGTGTGAAAACGGGGAGATGGTCACCTTCCTCCACCTTTACGTCTCAATCAAAGACCGCGAAGCCGTGCTCAACAAACTCCGGAACCGGGGCATCATCGTGACTTGTGTGGGGCCCTACTGCAATTTCCGCGACCCGGAAGGCCGGGTGATCAAACTCTCCGAGGCGAAGACGGTCGTCAGCTGACCCGCCCCGCTTCCGATTCCCCCCCCGAACTCCCCTCCCCGGCGGCTCTGGATCACAGCAGGCGCTGTTCTCCCGAGTAAACGTTACAAGAGTTTTCCCGAAGGAACCCGACCAGGGTCTGGCCACTTTCACGGGCAAACTCCACCGCCAGACTGCTCGGCGCGCCGATTCCGGCGACAAAAGTGATCCCGGCCATGTAGGCCTTCTGGAGCAACTCAAAGGAGCTCCGACCACTGAGCAGCAGAACATGGCGGCCGAGCCCGGTTTTTCCCTGAAGCAGGGCCCAGCCCACAAGTTTATCGAGCGCGTTGTGGCGCCCCACGTCTTCCCGGGCCATCACCAGGCCCCCTTCGGCGTCAAACAGCGCGCAGCCGTGAAGCCCGCCAGTGCTCGCAAAAGTCTCCTGCGCGTCTCGCAATTTCGAAGGAAACGTTCGCAAGTTCGCAGCACGCACCCTCAGCCCGGAACTTAATCTTCTCCGGCCACCGAGCACCGCATCCAGCGAGGCCCGGCTGCACACCCCGCAACTCGACGAGGTAAAGAGGTGCCGGGTCAGCTTCGACAAATCCAGCCGACCCGGATCCCGCAGGGTCACATCCACGGCGGTCCCCTCCCCGGCTCCGGGACACACGACGATTTCAAAAAGGTCTCGCGCCGACCGAATCACCCCCTCACTGAGCAGGAACCCGGCAGCCAGTTCCCGGTCATGGCCCGGAGTCCGCATCACCACGGCCACGCTCTGCCCCTCAATCCGGATCTCCAGCGGTTCCTCCACCGCCACGGCATCCGCAAGGCGCACCGGCGGCGCGTCCCCGAGGAACCGTGCGATCGGTATCGAGCGCAGAGCGACATTGCCGCCCTCCCCCCGCTCGCGTTTCTTAGAATCCGTCGGATGATCTTGCATCGCGTGGGGTGGCAAAAGGCTTGGGGTGACGTGTTTCAGGGCGGATTTTTTCGAGCCGAACATCGGCGGTGTACCCCGGCACCCGGCCGGAGGAATCCCGCCCGGCCCGCGGGATGATCCCGTCGCTTTCGGGCCAAAACGCCTGCAGATTGCCGGGCGCGATCGGCGCAATCCAGACCCGGCCTTCGTAGGAACCCAGCGCGTTCCGGAGCACAACCGCGTCGCCGGGCTGGAGCTGGAGCCTCAACGCGTCGGATTCCGCCACAAAAACGGCATCCCGCTCCGCGCCGATCCACGGATCCCGCGTTCCATCCAAAGGCGGGGTGACGGGCTTGCCGCGCCGGGTGCTGAGCACGAAGGTGTCGCCGTCTTTCGCCTCCGCCAGCCGAACGGTGCGGAGCCGGGCTTTGCCGTCGGCGGTGGGGCACAGCCCTCCTTCGCAGAGACGCGCGCCGACCAGCGGGATCGGGAACCGGCCCTTGGATTCCCCAGCATGCTCGACGCCCGCATACCGAGGCACGACACGCGCCATCTCCTCGCGAATTTTCTGCCCCGATTCGCACCCGAACAACGCGGCGCGCTCCGGATCCACCGCGACGGCCAGGTCCCGGAGAATCTCCCATGCCGCCCGGGCTTCGCCGATGTCGGAGCGGCGCAGTTCCGGGGAGAAAATCACGCGCCGTTCCGAGCTGGTTTGAATGCCGCCGCCGTCCTGTTCGTATTGGGTTTTGGCGGGTAGCAGGATCACCTCCTCGCCGGGCTCAAGAAACATCTGCTCGGTGAGCACCGCGGACTGATGCACCCGGAGCGGGACCCTCGTCAGCGCCTTGGCCGTCCCCTTGGAAAGCGTGCGCAGAAACCGCCCGCCCACGCAGTAGAACACGTCGAGCGGGCCCTCGGCGCAGGCCTCCACCATGGCGTGTCCGGAAAACCCGGGCCAGTCCGGCGCCGGAAAACCGTATTCGGCGGCGAGCAGGGCGGCGTTCTGGGGAGTCACAGGCTGCGCGCCGGGGAACGCCGTGGGGTCGGCTCCGAGCGCGTTCTCCGCGTGAACGCAGGCCTCGGCGCCCATCGGCATCACACCGCAGCGGTCCCGGCCCAGCCAACCCTGGGTGAGCGCCAGGTTGAGGATCATCTGCACGGCGTCGCCTGAATACCGGGTCACGCCCATGCCCCAAACGAACACGGCATTGGACGCGCCGTGGAGCAGCTCGGCAAACGCGCGCATGTGCGCCCGGCTCAACCCGCTCCCCGCCTCCAAAGCGCCCCAGTCCAGTCCGTCCACCTGGGAGCGCAGCGCCTCAATCCCGGTGGTGTGGGCGGAGAGAAACGCGTGCGCCACCCAGTCCTCGCCGAGCAACACCTTGAGCGTGCCGAGCAGAAAAGCGACGTCGCCCCCCTGGGCGACGGGAAACCAGTGGTCCGCCGGATGGGAGCCAAAGAGCGCGCGCAGGGGACTGGACGGCTCCCAGTGTTTGCGCATCCCGGGCTCCAGAAGCGGGTTGACGAGCACCACCCGTGCGCCGCGCCGTTTGGCTGCGGAAAGATGCCGCATTGCGACCGGCTGATCCTCGGCGGGGTTGACTCCGAAAAAAACCAGCAGATCCGCTCCGAGCCAGTCTTGGTATCCGCAAGTGGAGTCGGCAACACCCAGGGTGGCCTTCATCGCCGACAAGGAGGGGGCCAGGGAACACCGGGCCGCAGTGTCGATGTGGTTGGTGCCCAGAAACCGCGCCACTTTCTGCGCCACATACTCCACCTCGTGCGTGAGATCCCCGGAGGAGAGAAAAAACGCGACCCGGCGCGGATCGGTCGATTGAATCCGGCGGGCGATCCGAGCGGAGGCGGTTTCCCAGGAGATCCGCCGGAACCCGGTCTGGCCGCGTTCGCGCAGAACGGGAAACGGCAGCCGCCCCAGGGTTTGCAAGTGGGCGTCGTTGAGGAGAGCGAGCCCGGCTGCGTCCCCGAGAATCCGTTCATCGAGCACGGGCAGGGTGTGAAGCCGCAGCAACTGAAACCGGGGCAGACACCAGTGAAAGCCGTGGAGGGTCGCGTCGTGGAATCCCGAAGCCCCCGGGGCGCAGCCATCGCAGCCCCCCCGGCTCAGCACCTTCCAGGCATGGGAAAGGTTGTCGCGATTGGCCAGGAACACCCGGAGCATCTCCCGAAAATGCCGGGGTTTGGCTTGGCCGAGCCCGAACGGGATCCAATCCCGCAGGCGGCGCTGGTGGGTGAGTCGGTGGGAATCCATCGGGGGACAAAAAGAGGCGACGTTCTCGCCCGAGGGTCCGGTTTGCGCAACGTGTTTCCGCGCGCCTGCGCGCTCCCAGCACCGCGGCGCAAGTCCCCCGATGAAGCCGCACTCCAGAATTTCAGAGAGAGATCATTTTCACGCGGAGACGCGGGGGGCGCGGAGAACTTTTTAAAAATTACGGAACGCCACGGCGATGCGCTTCCGTGCTCGCACTCGTTCCGCTGGAACTTCGATGTTGAGGCTGCAAACGATACGGCGCCCCGAAAAACAAAAGGCCCGGCTGGGAGATCCCGGCCGGGCCTTTTGGAGAATAAAAAAACTAGGACTTCGCGTCGACGCTGTCGGCTTTGCCGTGTTCGCTGACGACTTTCACCGCTTTGCCAACCAATCCAGCGGCTTTGTCGGCGCCGGTGGTCGAGGGGGTCAGGGTGATCGTGGCGGATTTGCCGTCGGCGGACTCAACGAGCACCGTCTTTTTCTCGGCGTCATAAGCCTTGAGGGTGCCTTCGTTGGTCACCTTTTTGCCGCAGCCAGCATGGGCGCTCACTGCGAGGGAAGTCAGGGCGAGGATTGCGAGGATTTGCTTCATTGGGAGTTTTCCTTTTTTGCGGATTGAACTGGGAGGCGGTGTGCCGCCAATGTCGCTCCACAGGCTCCATGAACATTCGTTTTACGCAAGCCGCTTTTTGGGCCTTTTTGGCCTTCCTCCTCCCCCTGGTCGCTTCCGCTCACCCGACTCCCGACATCCCCGTCCGCACGTTTTTTCCGGGAGACGGCTCGGCCCGGGTGACGGTGGAGGTGGATCCCCGGTGCCTGGATGCCGACCCAAACCTGGCGGCCTCCCTGCCGGCCGCAAAACTTGCCGGCCTTTCGCCCGCCCAAAAGGCGGACCTCGAAAAACAGGCGGCGGCGCTGGTGCAGAAATCCGTGGAGTTCTTTTTCGAGCCCCTGGGCCGGGTGCAACCGGAGTTCACTTTCCAATTCACCGCCAAAGGCGGCGACAAAGTCACCGGCGCCGAGGACGTGGTGGTGATGACGGGTGAATGGCGCACGACTTTGGCAGCGGGGCTCACAGGCTGGCGGATCCGGGCCACACCGCTCGGGTCGCTGAGCGTGGTGTTCCAGAACATCATCCGCGGCGAGGTGCATCCGCGACTGGCCGTGCTTTTCCCCGGGGAAACCAGTTTCACCCTGGATTTGCTGGGGCTCAACGCCGCGCAACCTTTGCCGGGAAAAAACGACCGGGTTTCATCGACAGGGTCGGCCCGGGACGGCTGGCGCACGTTTCTCGACTTTGTGCGTCAAGGTTTTGTGCACGTGCTGCCGCACGGCCTCGACCACATCCTTTTCGTGCTCGGCCTGTTTTTACTGAGCCGCAGCTGGGCCCCGCTCATGGCGCAGGTGACCACGTTCACCCTGGCGCATTCGGCGACCCTGGGTCTGGCCACGATGGGCCTGGTGAAAGTGCCCGCCAGCATCTTCGAACCGATCATCGCCGCCAGCATCGCCGCGGTGGCGTTGGAAAACATCTTCCGCCCCCGGTACACACGCTGGCGGCTGGTGGTGGTTTTCTGTTTCGGACTCATCCACGGGCTCGGGTTTGCGAGCGGGCTCAGCGACTTGGATCTGCCCAGCAGCTCTCTCGCGGTGGGGCTTACCGGCTACAACCTCGGGGTCGAAGGAGGCCAGTTAGCCGTGATCTGCGGGGCATTTTTCCTCACCGCATGGCTCACCGAACCCCGGCGTTACCGCAACTGGGTGGTGATCCCGGGCTCTGCATCCATCGCCCTGCTCGGCGCCTGGTGGACAGTGGAACGGATCCTTGGGGCTTAGGCCCACATCCCCGGCCCCGGCCGAATTCGGGGGGGAGAAGCGGAGGAGGCTCTCCAGGGCGGGACCACCCCGGAGAGTCGCGCTTCACCGAAGGACAACTCGAATGTGGAACCCGCATCCGCGTCCGGAGACGTGTAATCCACAGACACGCTGTAGCGCCCCGAGGTGTGTGGGTGAGGTGGCCCCCGGAAGTCGGGCCAGTGGTTAAGCTGTGGGAAAGCGGTGGCGGGGCGGATCAACGCAACCCAGGAAACCAGAGCAAATGAAAGCCAAACGCCGCAGACACGATCCAGAATTCAAAGCCCGGTGAGCCCTCGAGGGGCTCAACCGAGTCACAATGATCCAACAGATAGCGAAGGATTACGAGCTGCACCCCGTTCAGGTTTCCGACTGGAAAAAGACGATCCAGGAGGGAGTGGCAGAGGTGTTCGAGCGAGGCAGCGCAGGCAGGGTGTTGGACACATGCCCGGCGCGGTTTTTTCCAGTCCAAGGAGGAGTCGCCGCGCCTTGCGGGGGGGCATCCTGAGGCAGATCGAAACCCTGTATGCCATCGACGCGGCGCTGCGAGATTGTGTTCACGATCATCGAAAGCTGCCGCGCGCACGGCATCGATCCGTTTGGCTACCTGAGGGATGTGCTCACGCGTTTGCCCAAGGCCACGACCTGGCAGATCCCGGAGCTGACGCCCGCGGCCTGGGCGAAGGAGACCCATTCGCAGCTCAAGGCGGCGTAATCTCGCTCCGCCTCCGTCGTCACTCCCGCCTCCGTCAAGAGGGGCCTCGTGGGACGCTTACAGAAAAAGAGAACCCACGGAGGCTAATGGCCTTCTGCGGGTTCTCTTGACTGATGAACATTCGTGCCGGCGATCCGGGCCTAGTTCACATACACAACCTCATTGGAGAGGAGGAGCGCATGGATACAGGTCTCCCATGCGGTGAGAGGCTTACGTTCAATGACTTGGCCATCGTTTCTGATCGAGGCGAACTTGTCGTTGCTCTGAGACGCGATCCGTTTCAAGCGTTCTGACGCCTTCTTAGACTGCTTTTCCGTCATCTCCTTGGCTGCAGCCAGCACCTCCGGCTGTAGCTTCGATTCTTTGCCAATGAACTCCAATGCAAAGTTGATCTCTGCCGGTTTTGGGGCCCGCCCGAGAACAATCCGGTAAATGTTGAAGATTCGGTTTAAGTTGTCCCGCGAATTCAAAACCTCCGGCCGAGCCAAGACACTCCGCGCCACATCGACAACCATTGGGCTGTTCATGAGGAAAAGCGCCTGCTGGGGCACAATGGTGGTGCTGCGTTTGGAGTTCGGAGCCTCAGGATTGCTGAAGTCGAAATGAGCCATCAGCTCGGGCAGATTTCCCCGGTCCACATAACCATACACACTCCGGCGCATGCTGTAAGGCTCGTCCGTTATATTTACGGGGTGCCCGCCCATGGCCTTGTCCAGTTTACCGCTGAATGTAAGGAGAGAGTCACGCGTAGCCTCAAAATCGAGACGACGCACGTTGGCTCGCCAGAGGAGGCGGTTTTCCGGATCGATTCGCTCGTGGGCAGGGATGGTGTAGCTGCTTTCCTGATAGACCCTGGAGAGCATGATGAGCTTGTGAAGCTTCTTGATGGACCAACCATTCTCCATGAAGTAGCTGCTCAGGTAATCCAGCAACTCGGGGTGAGTGGGCTTTTCCGCCATGGTACCCAAGTCATCGGGCGTCCTGATGAAGCCCTCACCGAAATGATTCAGCCAGACACGGTTCACCATGACTCGCGCTGTGAGCGGGTTCTGCCTGTCCGCAATGGATTGAGCCAGTTCGAAACGGCCGCTTCCAATCCGATAAGGCTTCGGCTTGCCCACGGAAAGGACCTCCAAGAACCTTCGCGGGACAATCTCCCCTTTCTCCTGGGCTTGTCCTCGAATGAACACCGGGGAGTCTACGGGCTTCGCTGCATCGCGAAGAACCATTGCGCGGGCCTCAGCACCAGTATGCGTCAGCTTAAGGGTGTTAATTGACGCAAACACCCACTTAGGGCTGCCCCTCAGCGCTAAAGGCCACGACTCCACGACTTTCAGAAGCCTTTCAGTGTCCAAATCTGCGGCTGGAAGGATCCGAAGAGGCGTGGAAACGAGCTCAATGACTGAGGCATCAACCTCGGGTGAATTCTGACCTGCCGCGGATGTATTCCGCATTTTCCCGATATAGTCTGCGCTCTTATCGTCTAAGGAAACGCTGATTAATTCCCGGGCAAAAAACAGCGTCAAACGATTGATGAACACAGCGGGCCCGTGCATCCTGCGGGCATGGAGTTCCAGCCAAGTTTCGCCCACTCAGAGTATGCCGGGAAAAAGAAGCTCACCCGCCGGG
>CAMARB010000122.1 GCA_945860355.1 Chthoniobacter flavus
GCGAAGGTGACGTTGCTCACCGTGGGGGCGGCGAGAAGCGCGGAGGCGCACCAGCTCACGCCAAGGATTGAAAGGAGCGTTGGGAAGATCGGTTTCATAGGCGACATCAGGCGAACAGTAGGTGCGAGGCGCTTGTCACACCGCCAACCAAGCAAGGAATGCGCCAGCGAACCGGGGCCGGCGCGGAAACACGCCGTTTCTCGGCGAGGACGCCAAAAAAAATCCCGGTCTTTGGCGCATCGCTCAGCCGCGCCCGCGTCCCTCGCGTCCCGGCTCAGTCGCGATCGCCCAAAGGGTGGATGGAAGGAAACAACTCGCCCCTCAACTCCAACTCCTCCACGGTTCTCAGGCGGAAAGTGGCACAGGCTTCCAGCCTGTGATCTGTGACGGTCACAGCCAGGATGGCTGTGCCACTTTGGTCTCCACCGGCGGCGCGCGCCTCTACCCAGCCTCCGTGCTCGGAGATTTCCAGAGTCGGGGTCAGGTTTTCAGCCCGAAAGGTTCGCATGCCCAGTGAACTTCACGGGCCATTCCCGGGTCGGTCTTGAGTTGAGCACCGGGGATTTTTACAAGGAATTTCCGGGCCGATCCGTGTCGGCGGATGTTCACGGGATTCTGCTCAGAGTGGCGTCCCTGGAGGACAGGCTTGCGGGAAAGGTAAATGCGTGGAATGACGGCGACCACGAAAGCGCGAAGCCTTGGCTTCTGTGATTTATAATCCTTTCTCCGCGCTCCCCGCGTCTCCGCATGATCCTCGCTGTAACTGCATGGGTCACAGGCTGGAAGCCTGTGCCACTTTGAGGATGCCGGGGAGCGGCAACCCGCATTCCCCTTTTGTGCTCTCTGTGCTCTTTGCGGCAAACAAAAGCCCGCGCTCCGGTTTAAACAACAAACTCAATGAACCCGCGGTTGATGGACTGCAGGGTTCTGCCGCTCCGGCGAAAGACGCCGATCCCCTCGCGGGAACCTCCGTCGTTGGTGTTGCCCTCGATGGTTTCCATCCGGTTCCCGACAACGCGTGAAACCATGCCGGCATGGCCCATGCCGCCCCCCGTGGAAATCACGAACACCATGCCGGGCTTCACCCGAGCCGGATCGTTCAAAGCCTCCGCCGTGCGAAGGATTTTGACGTTCCGCGCCCCGCAGGCCCGGTTCCAAAGATCGAGCACGCCGCCCGTGCGACACTCCTTTTCCATGGGGTTGGCGATGGCCTGCTTTTGCGCGGCGGCCTCGAAACACCAGTAAACAAACGCCACGCACCAGGCGTTGCCACGGGCAATCCCCACGCTGCGCTGATACTGCTCCACGCGCCGCCCACGGTTGGATCCGGCGGGTTCCTCCAACGTGCCCACCTCCAGCGAGGCGATCTCAAGAAGCTCGGAAAAAAACGGGGACTCCGTCTCGGAGACCGGGGCCGATTTCGGGCCGAAAAGAGCCGCCCAGGTTTCCGCCCCGACCTGTCCATCCAGGGCCAGCGGGTTCCCGTGGGTGTCGGTGTGCCGGGCTTGAAACAACTCGACCGCGGCCTCGGTGTTCCTGCCAAAGAGTCCGTCCACCGCGAGCGGCTCGGCGCCGCCCTTTCCACCGGGCTGGGTGTAGCCGAGTTGCCGCAGCCGTTGTTGGATCCGTCGAACGGCGGCTCTTTCGGGGCTGTCGCGGACCAAAAGACGGCCGGGGTAGGCCGGGGCGGCCTTTCCGAGCGGCACAAACGGGGAGGTGCGCGCGAATTGAAGGGCGCGTCCGGCGCCCCCGACAACCCCGGGAATGCCGCGGGCCAGGTCGTAATAGGCGGCCACCAGTTCGCCGTAGTATTTGCCGTCGGCGTTCCGATACCCCTGCTTGAACCCGCGCGCGAGGTCCGCCCGGCCGCGGTTGTAGGCGATCGCCAGGAAAATCTTTTCCTCGTCGCTCAGGGTCTTTTTCGAGGCCCACCCCTGGCGGGCCAGCGCCTCCTTCAACTCGGCAATGACACGGTCAAAACAGGCCCCAGCGTCAGCCCACCGGGCTTCGAGGAAAAACCCCGGGTCCGACGGAAAGAACTGCAGGTCCCGCTGAAAAATGCCGAACCCGCGGCAGAACTTGTCGGGATTGGCGGCCGCAGCCGCGTAGCCGGGAATGTGCCGAGCCACGCGGACGAGCGCCTCGCGCGCCACGGCGAAAAGGGCGGGGCCCTGCGGGTGCGTGAGGAGCTGGGTTTTGTTCCGGGGAAAGGCGCGACGGCCCCTGCCCGAGACGCCGTCCACGGTGTCGCCCACACAGAGCGACAGCACCTCGTTTTTCTTCAAGCCCGCCGCCAGAAGCGTCTGCCAGAGGTAACCGGTCTCCTGGTAGGCAAGAGCCGACAACAGGTCGGTGTCGAAGGGAGTGCCCGCCACGGCACTCTGGAGCTCTGAATCAAAAGCGGTCTGGAACCATCGAAGGGCGTCGCGGGTTTTCATGAGGCTCAATTCGGAGAGGGATTATTTTCACGCGGGGATTGTTTTCACGCGGAGGCGCGGAGAACGCGGAGGGTTTTTTGCAAATCTCGGAGCGGCAGGGCCTCGCGCTTTCCTGCTCGCAGTCGCTCCGCTCGAACTTCGGTTTTTAGGGAAAACAATCCAACGCGGCGCCCGAAGGAAACGCAAATTTCGGCGGTTGTTTTCGCTCCCCTGAATCGGCGCGATTTCCGTAGCCTGCTCGCCCCATGCCCCAAAAGTCCCTCACCCCCGTTTTCATCCTGGCCGGTGGATTTGTTTGGTACGCCGCTCTGGCTTGGATCCGAACCCGGCCCTGGTTCAAGAACCCGGGGGGACCGGGAGCCGTTCAGAATCTGCTTCTGCTCGGGGCGCTGGGTTTGTTGTTTGCCATGGTGGCCGCCGCCGTCATGGCGTTCCGGCTCTGGAAATAACCCGCGGCGGCCGGCGCACACCCGCAAACCGTGGTTGCAGCGGAGAGGCTGAAAGAGCGGAAGTGCGACGGCGTTCAGTGATTTTCAAAAAGCTCTCCGCGTTCTCCGCGTCTCCGCGTGAAAATGATCTCTCTCTGAAATTTCCGAGTTCGGGCTCAAAGATCCGCGTCGCGGAAGCTGCCCGCGACATGGGCGCCCGCCGTCACCACGCAGCGCTCAAGCACGCTGCCCGGGGCGATCTGCGCGCCCTCCCAGAGAATCGAATCGCGGATGACCGCGCCCTCGCCGATCCGGACCGCCGCGCCGACGGCGCTCGCCCCTTCCACAAGTGCCCCGGGCGCCACCTGCGCACCGGGGTCGATCCACGGCCCGGCGCCCTGCTGCTTTTGGTGCAGAGCGGAATGCACCGCAAGATACTGCTCCCGGGTGCCCAGATCCCACCACTGGCCCTCGTCCACCACCACCCCGCCCAGCTTCGCCCCGGCGCGGATCATTTCCAAAAAGATCGCGATCACGCTGATTTTTTCCCCGGGGGGAATCCGGGCGAGAAAACCGGGGTTCACCAGGTACACGCCGGTGAACAGGAAATCAGCGGGCCCGGCGGGGTGGAGTCGCCGGCCGATGTCGGTGACGCGCCCGGCGTCGGGATCCAACGCGACTTGGAGCGGGCCGCCGCTGGAGCGCAGGACGAGAGTCACCTCGTTGCCCTGCGCGGCGTGGGCCTCCAACGCGCGATCCAACGGCAGATCGGTGAGGATGTCGCCGTTGTAGACGAAAAACGGCGCGGCCCCGACGAGATCCTCGATGTTCTTGATCCCGCCGCCCGTCTCCAGCACCTCGGGAAATTCGTGGCGGAAATGCAGCGGCGCGCCTTGGTATTGGCCGGAGGGAAACACGGCGGCGTAGGCTTCCGCCCGCCAATGGGTGTTCACCACAAAACGTTCCACGCCCGCCCCGCGCAGATGATCAAAGGCGAAGGTGATCAGCGGCTTGTTGGCCACCGGGATCAGCGGCTTTGGCCGGTGTTGGGTGAGGGTTTTGAGCCGGGTCCCCAGACCGGCGCCGAGGACAAAAGCCGAATGGACTCGGAGCGCGCCCATGGTGCTACACCATCCCGAGCCGTTCCCGGCCTGCGGCCGAGATGCGATCCGGAGACCACGGCGGATCCCAGACCAGCTCCACCCGGGCGCTGCTGACTCCGGCGACGGTGAGGAGGCGCTGCTCGGCGTCGGCGGCGAGGGACGGGCCCATGCCGCAGCCCGGCGCCGTGAGCGTCATTTTCACGCTCAGCGCCTTGCCGCCCTCCGGCGCGTCCGCCGTCTCTAGGCTATAAATCAACCCGAGATCGACGATGTTGACCGGGATCTCCGGGTCGTAACAGTTGCGGAGCTGGTCCCAGGCTTTTTCCAAGTCGAACGGGCCGTCTCCGGCCGCGGCGGGCGTGGCGACTTCCTTGCCCAACGCATCGGCGTCGGCGCCTTTGATCCGGAACAACCCGGACTGGTTGCCGACGTGCACAGTGAATGTGCCACCCAAAGCCTGGGTGATGAGCACCGCCGTCTGCGCGGGCAGCGTCACGGGTTCGCCGCTGGGGATCCGGGTGGCGACCACGTCGCGGGAGAGCGGGATAAAGCCTTCGTCACTCATAGCAAAAGAAAGGGATGGGAAAAGGGGTGCAAAACCGACGCGGGGAGCGCCCGCCCGGCGGCGTCTGCGGGCTCTAGCGCTGGACCTTCCAGCGGGTCTCCGGGGCGAGGTTGATCTCGCTCTCCTGGACCTCAAACCCGCAGGAGCGCAGCAGATAGGCGACGCCTTCCCGGCTGCCCATGGTCTGTTTGAGGCTGTTGGCGAAAAGCTCGATGTATTCTTTGTAGCTCTCGAGGGCCAGGCTGCCTTCGGAAACGTACCGGGCCAGCTCCTGGTCGTGGTGCTCGATCATGTCGAAGAGCGCGCGCCGCAACCGGGTGCGCATCACGGGATCCACCACCAGCTTGAATGGGTTGGCGGAGGGATCCGAGGGCAGCGCCTGGTTGGCGACTTCCAGATCCACGGTGGCCAGGGTGCGTTCGTTGATGGGTTCGTTCATGGTCAAATTTCTTTCGATTCTCTGTCGATTCCGCGAGTTCGCGAGTTCGCCCGGTCCACCGCCCTTTTCTCGGGGGAGAATTGGGTCGGGCTGGCTTGGCGTTGCCGCCAGGGCACCGGCGTTTTCTCAACCCTGAGCGCGAGAACTTAAACCGGCAACGGTTTTCCGCGGGAAGCGCCGCCGAGCGCCGCGGAACTGCGCCAAATAGAAACCGGGAGGCAACCCAGCGCCACGAGGGCGAGCTGGCTGACAACGAAGAGCATCAGCCACATGAACGCGCTGTCCATGAACCCGTAGCTGTGCAGGCCGATGCCCAGCATGTTGACGCCGAACCAGGACCAGGCCGTGACGATGTTGCCGCCGATGGCCAGGTTCATCAGGCCGCGCTCGCGGACCAGCCCGCCCCAGCGCGCGTGGAGAATCAGCGCGTTCCAGAGCACGATGATCAGGGCGCCGTTTTCTTTCGGATCCCAGCCCCAGAACCGGCCCCAGGATTGGTCCGCCCAGATCCCCCCGAGCACCGTCCCCACAAAACTAAAGAGCGTGGCAAAACACACGATGCCGTAAACCATCTTTGCGAGGGATTGCGCGGTGGCGGCGTCGAGCGACCGGGTGAAGAATCCCCGGACAAGGTAAATGAGGGCGAGGAACCCGGCGACAAAAGTGGCCGAGTAGCCGAGGGTGACCACGACCACGTGGGTGGCCAGCCAGAAGTTGGTGTCGAGCACGGCCCGCATCATTTCCATCGTGTCGCCGGTCAGGGAGAGGTGATGGGCGATGATGAGCGTGGTGAACCCGATCGTGCTGGAGACGACGATCCCGATCGAGTTGCGCCAGAACCGCTCCAGAATCAGGCCCAGGATACAGGCGCCCCAGCCGATGAAAATCGCCGAGGAATACAGGTTGGTCACGGGCGGGCGCCCCTCCAAAACCATGCGGAAAATGAGTCCCGTGGTGTGAACCAAGAGCGCAGCGCCCACCATCCACGCCGCGGTGCGGCGCAGGCCTTCCATGCGCTGGGGGGCGAACCAGAATCCCAGGGCGCCGAGAAAGGCCAGCACGTAGAGGTTCATGGATTTGTAGAACGGCTCGAAAAAGTTGAAGCGCTGTTCCCGGGAGGCCTTCGCCAGTTCCGGCTGGAAATGGGTGGTCAACGCCGTGCGATAGTCGGCCAAGGCCTCGTTGAACTTGGCGAAGTTGTCCGTGCGATATGCCCCGGTCATCCGCGCATACGCGTTCAACGCGAAATGCGCCCCGTCGCCCCGGGCCACTCCCACCAAAGCATCCACGGTGCGCATCCACTCGGTCCGGTTGCGCTCGGGATGCGCGGGCGGAATGATGAGTGCCGGATCGAGCCGGGCCATGACATCAAACCGGCTGATGTCCCGCATAAACCGCTCCAGGGCGGCTTCGTCGTGGGGCTTCTTCTCCTGCTGGGCGTTGTAAGCCTTCACCCCGGCCGGCGCGTTGGCGACAAACTGCCCGAGTTCCGCGGGCCAATCCTTGGCGTTCTGGGGTTGCACCGTGTTTTGGAGCCTCATGTAGAGCCCCACGCATTTCATCAACCGCACCAGAGCCTGGTCATACGGGGTGCGCCGGGATTGGTCGAGCTGGCCCGCGCGCTGGCCCTCCCGCTGCAGGTCCTCGAGCTTCCCCTTGATGGCGTTCCAGGAGAAATGTTTGCCGTCCACCTGCTTCTCAGGGTCGGCGTTGGCGGGCAACCCCAGCAGGCCCAGCAAATCCGGGTTGTTGATTCGGATCACCGGCCACGAGTCGGCGACTTCCGGCTTCAGCATCATGCAGGCGAGCCATTCCGTTGCGGAAAGAATCTGCGGCCGCTGATACCACGCCTTCCACGGCTCAAGGTTGGCCGACTGCTTCTCCCGGAGCTGAAGCAGGGCGTTGCGTGCCAGGGAATCCAGAGGCTGGGTGCGCCCGTTGGAAACCACGGGCAGCCGCCCGAAGTCGCGGAAGTTGAACCCGCCGGGTTTGGACGCGGGAACATTGAGACCCGCGAACGCCCAGACGGCGCAAAGGCCGGCCACGATCGATGGAATCCACTTTTTCATAAGCGCAGAGGGTGAAAAGACAGGCGGGGAAATCGGCGGCGGCGAGCCGGGCACTCAGGCCACGCGGCGTTTGGAGAGGAAGCCGACGAGATGGAAAAGAAACTGGAACGCCATGCCCAGGGAGACGATCACGCAGCCCAGGTACGGCGTCAGCCAGCTCGGGTTGCGCACGACCTGAAGGGTGGAGTTACCCACGTTGGCGTCCCGCTCCTCCTTGCCCATCTGGTATTGGAAAAACGTGAGCCCCGCGTACCGCAGGGGGTTGTTCATGTAGATGTCCGCTTCCCGCGTCTCCCCCTTGGCCGGGTTGCTGATCCGGACCCGGCTCTGGAAGTTCTTGGGAATGTCGGTGCCCCGGTAAACCTCGTGGGTGGTCGTGAGCAGTTTGACCGAGAACGGCAGGTAGGTGCGCTCCGAGCGAAACGCCACGCGCCATTTCTTGCCGGCCACTGTGATCTCCTGCGGGCCCACGAGCCACGGGGACACGAGCCACGTGCCCAGGCTCTTGCCGGACTCGACCACCTCCACCACGGCGTAGGGCGTGTTGTTGCGGTCCATCTCCTTGGTCTCGGCGACGGGCCGGGCGAAGGCTTTCTGACCCACGCCCTGGGTGGAGCTTGCCGGCACAGTTTCCGGCGTGACGGGCAGCTTCAGGAGGTGCTGGACGGCGACATAGGACGTGGCCCCGGGCTGCTGGCGGAACCCCGCGAGCATCTCCGTCTGGAACCGGGTTTTGAGTTCTTCCTGAAGCCGGGCGGCCAGTTCGGGCTGGGCGGCGATTTTTTTGGCCAGCTCCACGAGATCCCCCGAGCTGGGCTGACCGATGGCGGCCAAGGCTTTGCGCCACACCTCCCCGCGCCCCGCGGTTTGCACCGCGCGCTCCGCCTGAGCCACCAGCCCTTCGGGCGTGGCGTATTGGCTCTCCACCGTGGCCAGAGCGCTGGTGAGCCGCCCCGCGGTCTGAAGCACGTCGGCGGTTTCGAGCACCTCGCCGTTGACCTGGTATTCTTTGACCCGGAGGACAAAAGGCCACTGCGGCCGGGAAATCTCGCCTTTCCGGGCCACCAAAGCCTCGGGGATGGACGCCACTTCCTCCTGGTTGGCGTCCGTGTCGCTCATCACCGCCAGCTCGTGTTCGCGGTGGCTTTCGGTGTAGCTGCGCGACTCGCCTTCGACGAGGCGCAGGTGGCTCTCCTTGGCGAGCATGTCGGTCAACAGCTGGCCCACCAACAACACGATGATCCCCAGATGCGTGAGGTTGATCCCGAACTTCCGCCACGACCAGTTGAAGCGTTTAATGTGGGCCGCGATGAGGTTGGCCAGCAGCACGGTGCCCAGCAGGTAACCGCCCGGCAGCAGAACCGGAAGCTGGTGCCCGAAGAGCGTCGGTGCCCACACAAACCACTGCTTAAAATACCGCTCCTGGGCTTGGTAAAGGCCTTCGTCGGCCTGGGCCACCGTGCCCACAAACACCAGCAGAATGCTGAGCCCAAGGCAGACCACGGTCAGCCGCAGGGAGGTGAAGAATTTCCAGAGCGATGAGTTCATGGAGAGGAAGGGGTGGGCGATCCGATACGGAAAGATTTGAGGAACTCGAGGAAGGCGGGTTTCTGCGCCGCAACGCCGGCTTCGCTGCCGTCGAGCTTGAAGAACCAACTCGAATCGGCCCGATGCAGCATGGCCGTCACGATGCGCACGGGGGCGCCGCCACGCTGACCACTGATCTCAAAAAGCTGGCCCGTTTCACCGGCGATGTCAGCCGGGGCCAGTGCGTCCTTGAGGGCGTCCGCCTCCAACGGCGGCTGGCCTACCTGCTGGCGCCACATGTTGACGACCATGTTTTCTCTTCCCGCCAGGTTCGGCAGGGGCGTCACGCTGACGGTGAGAGCGCCCTCCGGAGAGGCAATCTGGAACTGCGCTGCGTAGATTTCGCTGGCCTGCTGTTCTTTCCAGCCTTCCGGCAGTTGCCAGGAGAGCTGGGGCCGCGGCCGTTCCGCGCGCGCTGGCTCCGGAGGAGGACTCGCGGCGCGCTCCGGCACAACCGGTTCCTTCGGCACGGTGTAGACGCGGATGTCATGGCGCTCGCAGCCCGGGAGGAGCAACGTCGCGGCAGCGACCAGAGGGAGGGTGGGGAAACGGGCAGTCATGGGCGAGCCTTCAAACAGAGACGGAAGCCGGCAGGGAAGCAACTGGGTTTTCTCTCACAACCTGGGCCGGCGTCCATTCCTTAGAGCATCTGAACCCGGTGCCTTCAGGACGGCCGACACACGAGAGCCGTTCGGCGGCGCGCAATTCAGCGCTCCGGATGCGGCTCGGCGATCCTACCGACCAGAGGCAGTGCGACGCCCCAGGCCAATGCCACATGGATGAGCACCAGGATCTGAAAGTAGGAGGAGCCATGCCACCCGTCGAGAAGCGGCGCGCCGGAACGCCCCAGGTGATCCTTGATCCAGCCCGCCCCGAGCGCGCCGCAGGTGCCAATGAGCCCGACCAGGGACCAGTGCACCGCCATCGCCACCGTCCGCCCGGCTTGTCCGGTAAAAATCTGGGTGAGCCGCACCTGACAGAGAGTCACCCCGGCGTAAGCGCCTCCCACCCCAAGGGAGGCAAGGCTCAGGAGCACGATCGGCTGCGGCACCTCCAACCAACCGAAGAAAGAGAACCGGCGCGGACTCACAAAGAGCCAAGCCAGGGTGAAAAAAGGTCCAACCGCCATCAACCCCATCAGCGTCCGCCGCGCCCCGTGACGATCCATCCAGCGCCCAATGCGCGGCGTCCAGAGGATGGCGCCGAGGGCGGACGCGATAAAGATCCAGGAAGCCTGCCCGTAACTGCTCCCAAAGGCCTCCTTGAGATACACCATGCTGAAGAAACTCGGCAGCCCCATGAAATAACCCGGCATCGCCACCGCCGCCGCCCAGAATCCCATGGCCAGGGTCATCCGCAAAAAATCGCGGTCCGCCAGAGGCGCACGGATCCGGCGCCAGAAATCCGTGTTTACCTGCGCACGGACGGGCGCCGGCTCGTGCACATGCAGGTGGAGCAAAATATCCGCCATCCCGAAGAGCGCGGCGGCCGTGAAAACGATTTGGTATCCGATCCAGGCCCGCCCCGAGAACTCATCCAAAACCAGGCCATAGATAAAAGCCGACACCAGAAGGCCGATCGAGAGCACCCGCTGACGAGCCCCCCAGAAGCGCCCGGCGCGATGCGGCGGCACCAGGTCCGCCATCCAGCTAAACCAGGGCGCGGTGCCCGCGTTTCCAAGCACTTCGCTGACGCCCAGGGAGACAATAATGATGACCGGCCAGAGATCGCGCCGGTGCGGCAACACGACAGGCAACAGCGCCGGCACCATCCAGATCGCCCGGTGGATGAGCGCGGCGGTCGCCCAGTAAGGTTTGCGCCGCAACAGGCGTTCCACCAGGAAAGCCGAGGGCAGCTGCGCCAACATCGCGAACTGGCGCACCCCGGAAAGAAGGCCGAGCTGGAATCCGCTGGCTTTGACCGACTCCATCAAGAGCGGCAGCGGCAAACCGGCGGCCGCGGCCAGCCACATCATCCCCAAAAAACCCGCCGCGACGTTGAGCTCCATGGCGCGCTCCAACTGATGCTCGGGAAGAGCGGGGGGAGAAGGAGGCCGGGACATCGCTGGGAATTAAAACCTAAAAGCCTCGGGCGCGCCCGGATGTTTTTCTTTACCCGGGCGATTTCTGGGACGCGGCGATTTGAAAGGCGCGAAAAAGACCGGGCCCGGCCCATGCCGTTTTAAGCCCGAGCTCCGCGATTCCGGGGAAAATCATTTTCACGCGGAGCGGAGAGCGCGGAGGGGTTTTTGGAATTCACTGAAGTGGCTCAGGGGCCTGTCCCGAGTAGCGCTCATTTTAGCTCACTCTGGGACCTTTGGAGATGGCGGTGCGTCGGTGTGGGAGATCGCCCATTTGGCGTCGAGGTCGGGTGAGGCGTCGATGGTTCTTGGGACGCCTTTCTACTGCCCTTGGTTCGGAAGGTGGCACAGGCTTCCAGCCTGTGACCTGTGACATTCACAGCCAGGATGGCTGTGCCACTTTGGTCTCCACCGACGGCACGCGATTATCCCAACGCTCCCCGCTCGGAGATCTCCAGAGGAGGGGATCGTCCCAAACCATCATTAACTGAGCGCCATTCGAGCCTGTCCCCAGACCGCAGCCTTCTTGCCCTTATTCATGGCTTGTTTGCGCTTCGCGAGACACTTCTGTTTTGGCCCGCTGAAAAGGTTCACGCGGAACGCGATGAAAGCGCAGAAGGTTCGGGAATCACCTTCATCCCGAACTCCGAAGTTTCAGAGACGGAACTTTCCCACGCGGAGTAACTGTGTTGGATTACAAGGGGATTTAAGGGATTTTTTTGGTTTCTAACTGGATTGATGGGGGCTGTGCGCCCCCAAGCCCCGCACCGCTCGCCGCGGCAGGCGTTCGGGGGGAACTTTTTAGGAGGCGGTTTGTGGAG
>CAMARB010000123.1 GCA_945860355.1 Chthoniobacter flavus
GAAAGCGCGGCGGGAGCGGAAGGCCTCGCAGCCGCCGCCGATAGGCCCGCAGGCGTGGCGATTCCAAAAGGGAAGAAAGGAGCGAAAAACGCCGCCATTTCCCTGCAGAACAAGTCGGAGACCGAAGAGGGCGACCCCGAGGAAATTGAGAAGAAGCACTACGATCTAGCCAAGGCCAAAGCGATGGAAACACCTGAAATCCTCGCTCTGAAAGAGAAGGCGGACAACGCCTCCTCCGACGAGGAAAGCCGCCGGGCCTTGCGCAGCTTTAACAAAGCGCTCTTCAACAAGATGAGGCAAATCGACCCGACGATCAAAGACCGCGCCGATCGCGTGGAGGCAGCGCTTATGAAGCGGTTACTCGACGGAGAGTAGCGCCTCCTGCGGGGCTCCCGAAAACGCAAGGCGCCCGTTGGGCCTCCGCCCCTATTTATCCTAGTCCCGCCGTGGCGCAAATGCGCCCTCAGACGTCAACGGGCCGCCCCGCTGCTCGATGATGCCCTCCGCGATTGCCGAGGCCAACTTCTCCTGGACCGTCGGAGAGAAACACCGGGCGGCCTCGGCGGAGTTGCTGAGAAAACCGCACTCCACGAGCACAGCGGGATACTCGTTCAAGCGAAGCACGCGAAAATTGGCTCTTTGAATCCCACGCGAGCTGAAACCCGGCACTGCGGCCACGTTTTTCAAGATCACCCGTGCCAGATCGCGGGAAACAGCAGACTTGAAATGAACTTCAGACCCATGCGCCGCTCGGCGACGCGCTGAATTAAAGTGCACGCTCACAAAGATCGCGTTGGTCTGCCGGTTTGAAATCGCAACCCGGCGATTGAGCGGAATGAACTGATCGGTTCGCCGCGTCATGACCGTGTGGAATCCGGCAGCGGCAAGCTTGGGTTCGAGGATTTTGGCGACGGCAAGCGTGGCGGACTTTTCCGTCCCGCCCCTGCGCGACACAGCTCCGCTGTCCTTGCCACCGTGCCCGGCATCAATGACCACCGTGCGGAAAGTGCGGCTCGTGTCTTTGACGCGGGGGCCCGCGCATCCGGTAAGAAGAGCGAGGAGCAATCCGGCCGCAGCCTGCCAGCCGTACCGCAGCTTGCGTTTAGAGGGAACGGTGCTGATGTTTGGCGGCGTGTTGCTCCGTTTCATGGTTTGGGCTCAAAAACTAGCGGCTTTAGTCATCGCAGCGACGGCACCTTGTCAAGCGACAGCACAGGCCATCCCGATGAGTTCCGCCCCAGCGCATCCCCACACGAACCGACTGGCCCGGGAAAAATCCCCCTACCTGCTGCAACACCAGCACAACCCCGTGGACTGGCACCCGTGGGGAGAAGAGGCCTTTGAGCGAGCGAGGAGGGAAAACAAACCCATCTTTCTATCCATCGGCTATTCGACCTGCCACTGGTGCCACGTCATGGCGCACGAGTGTTTCGAAAACCCGGCGATCGCGGAGCAGATGAACGCACATTTCATCAACATCAAGGTCGACCGAGAGGAGCGCCCGGATGTGGATCGCGTCTACATGACCTATGTGCAGGCCACCACCGGGGGAGGCGGTTGGCCGATGAGCGTTTTTTTAACCCCCGACCTCAAACCCTTCATGGGCGGGACCTACTTCCCCCCCGTAGACAAGCAAGGACGCCCCGGATTTCCCACCGTACTTCAGCGGCTTGCCGAGGTTTGGCAAAAAGACCGCAACAACATCCTCACCCACAGCCAATCGGTCACCGAACAACTCCGGCGATTCACGGTAGCCGCCGCTCCTCAGGAAAAACTTGTCCCCGAAGAGGCGCTTACCCATTGCCTTAACGAACTCGCCCAAGACTTTGACGCCGATCTCGGGGGCTTCGGGAACGCCCCCAAATTCCCGCGCCCGGCGACCCTGAATTTCCTGCTCCGCGTCGCCGCGCAACCTGACACCGCAGCCGCTCCGGAATCCGCCGTCCGCGACCGGAAAGCGGCCAAAGGAATGGCGCTCTGGACACTCCAGAAAATGGCAATGGGAGGCATGCACGACCATCTGGGGGGAGGCTTCCACCGGTACTCGGTGGATAAGTTCTGGCATGTCCCGCATTTCGAAAAAATGCTGTACGACCAGGCCCAACTCGCCTGCTCTTATTTGGACGCGTATCAGACCAGCCGCGCTCCGGCGTTCGCTGAGACCGCCCGGGCCATTCTCGACTACGTCCGGCGGGATCTGACGGACCCGGAGGGTGGTTTTTATTCAGCCGAAGACGCAGACAGCCTTCTGACTCACGGGAAACCAGAACACGCGGAGGGCGCGTTCTACGTTTGGACCGCGGCCGAAATCGATGCGGTCTTGGGCAGCGACTCTGAGCAAAACGCACTCTTCAAACGCTTCTACGGGGTTGAGTCCGCAGGCAACGCTCCGCAGGGAAGCGACCCCCAAGGCGAACTCGCCGGGAAAAACGTCCTGATTCAGCGCCTGAGCATCAAAGAAACCGCCCAAATCTTCGGCAAAACGCCCGAGCAAGCAGAGCAAAGCCTCGCCGAAAGTCGCCGCGCCCTCTTGGCAGCCCGGAATCTCCGCCCCAGACCGCACCGCGACGATAAAATCATCACGGCTTGGAACGGACTGATGATCTCGGCGTTTGCGAGAGCGTCCCAGGTCTTGGGGGTCGCCGCCTACCGCGACTGCGCCCAACGCGCGGCGCAATTCATCCGCAAAAACCTCTGGAAAAACGGCGTTCTCCTTCGCAGTCACCGCCAAGGCCCGAGCGACATTGAGGGGTTTCCGGATGACTACGCTTCTTTGATTCAAGGCCTTCTGGACCTCTACGAGGCCGACTTTGATGTGGGCTGGCTGCAGTGGGCCTTGGATTTGCAAGAGAAGCAGGACGCACTCTTTGCCGATGGCGAGCACGGCGGATATTTCAGCACGGCGCCGGGCGCGCCAGGGATTCTCCTGCGAATCAAGGACGACTATGACGGCGCGGAACCCTCCGCCAACTCCCTCAGCGCCGAGAATCTCCTGCGCCTCTCCCAGATCACCGGAAACGACGCGCTCCGTGAAAAATCGCTGAGAACCGTCCGCGCTTTCGGGGATCAGATGGCCAAGATCCCGGCAGCCCTCCCGCAAATGCTCTGCGCGGCCCAAGCGCAGCAGGTGAAACCCCTTCAGATCGTGATTGCCGGCGAAACCGACACGGCGCAGACCCGCGAGTTATTGGAGGAGGTGCACACCCATTTCCTGCCGAACAAACTGCTGCTGTTCGCCGACGGCGGAGTTGGCCAGGCGTGGCTGGGCAAAAACCTCGAGTTTCTCCGCTCGGCCCGGCCACAGGAAGGCAAGTCCACGGCATTCGTATGCGAGAACTTTGTCTGCCAATTACCTGTGACCGAGCGCAGCGAACTGCGCCCCCTTTTGTCGCGTTAGGCCCCGGGGAAACCGAGGTTTGGGCCTCATCCGGTTTTGCCCCCCTGCATCGCGCGCTCCACCAAAAGCGTGGCCAGACGCTGGGTGGCGTCATCGAGGGCGCGGTTGGCTCGCTGGAGGGCTTGCGAGGCACCGTCGCGAACCGCCTGCTCCACCTCGCTCACCCGCTGGGTGATTAGCGCTTTTTCCGCCTCGTCCAAGGCGTCTCCCACAAGCGCCAATGCGTTGCGGACGGCAGGCAGCAGTTCCTCCGCTTTCAATTTGGCCTCGGTAAACACCCGCGCGTTGACGTCTTCAAACGCGTGTTCAAGGGAGTCCTCGAGCATTTTCTCCACGGCCTCGTCGCTCACATCCACGGCGCTGGCCATCTCCACCACCTTCTGAGAGCCGGTCCCCGTGTCCCTCGCAAGCACTTGGAGAATCCCGTTGGCATCAATCTCAAACTGCACCCCCACGCGGGCCTTGCCCTTCGGCGCCGCCTCAAATTCCAACTCAAACTCGCCCAGCCTCCAGTTGTCGCGCGCCATTTCCCGTTCGCCCTGCAGCACGCTGATCCGCATCACTCGCTGACCGGCCACTGCGTTGGTGAACATCTCCCCCGCCTTGATCGGAATCGTGGAGTTGCGCGGAATAATCACGTTCATCACACCCCCACAGGTCTCAATTCCCAGCGAGAGCGGGGTGACATCGAGGAGAACCACGTTCTGCACGGCACCGGAGAGAATCCCCGCTTGGAGAGTCGCCCCCAAAGCCACTGCCTCATCCGGATTTTGGCTGATATTCGGGGTTCGCCCAAAAATCCCTTCCACCATCGCCCGAACCAGCGGCATCCGAGTCGCGCCCCCGACCAAGATCACCTCATCGAGGTCCGCCGCACTCAGACGAGCATCCGCCAGCACCCGGATGCAGTGGGCTCGGGTGCGCTCCAGGATGGGCCTTGCCAACCGCTCCAGTTCCGAGCGTTCCAAGCGGTAAACCAAGCTGTCGTTCCCGAGGAGAAAGGGCAGTTCCACGGAGCACACAGTTTCCGACGAAAGCCGGTGTTTGGCGTCAACCGCCGCCTCGCGGAGACGGGCGCGGAGAGCCGGCTGACTCGACTGCCCCGGCTCATGGCCATGGGTTTGCGCGAGGGCCTCGAGTTTTTCGCTGAGCAACCCGACCAGCGCCTCGTCAACGTCGTCTCCGCCCAAACGGGTGTCTCCGTGGGTCGCCAGGACCTGGAAAACGCCCCCGTGGAGTTCCAGAATGGAAATGTCGAAAGTTCCCCCGCCCAGGTCGAAAACCGCCACCCGCGCATGGTCCCGCAAGTGGTTGAGACCGTAGGCAAGCGCCGCGGCCGTGGGCTCGTTCACGATCCGCTCGACGGTGAACCCCGCCAGCTCGCCCGCGGCCTTCGTGGCGTTGCGCTGCGCATCGTTAAAATAAGCAGGCACCGTGATGACCGCCCGGGTGACCTCGCACTGGAGTGCCCGCTCGGCATCCGCCCGCAACTTTGCGAGCACCTTGGCGGAGATCGCCTCGGGCGGATACGGCTTGCCGCGAACCTCAAATCGCACCGGGGTTCCCTCGGCGCCGGTTAAAGCAAACCCGGTCGGTGCGGTTTCCTCGCCCACGCGGCGGCCAATAAAACGCTTGGCTGAATAAACCGTGGCCGCCGGTTCCAAGACCCGCATCCGGAGAGCCGCGTGCCCAACAACCGGATCACCTTGGGCCGGGAAATGAACAACGGACGGCGTGAGCCGTTCTCCGTCGGAACCGGCGAGGAGTATTGGAAAACCCGCCTCCATCACACCGATGAGCGAGTTTGTGGTGCCAAGATCAATACCGACGATGGGTGACATAGGATGAAAGAGAAGCCGCTGAGGCTGTGCCTGGGAAGGCCAGAGTCAGCCCGGCGCAGTAAGCAAGAATCCCCCTCAAACCGTGAGGAGCACAAGAGCCTCGCGAAGCTGCTCCCGCCAGCGCCCCAGGTAATTGAACTCCCTCTGCAAAACCTCCAGCCCCGCGACCGCTGCGTCTCCCGGCCAGGCGCGATCCCATTCCCGCAAACGCTCCAAACAATCAGCCCACATTTCATCCAGCCGCGCCGCCAGAACACCGCAGGCACGGCGCATCTCGGCAGATTCCCCGCTCAAAAGGGCCACGGCGAGAGCGGAGCGCGCGAGTTCTTTCTTTTTTAAAAAGGAAGTCACCTGTTGTTGCTGCGCCGCAATCTCCATGAAGAGATCCACCCATCGAGCCGGAATTCTTTCCGGAGAGGCGGCCGCTGGATCGCCTTCTTCGGGCCGGTTATGCGCCAGCAGATAGCGCAAACGAGCCGCCGGTTCCCGCAATGTCGTGTAGGCCAAATTGATCTGAGTGAACTGCCCATTCTCCCCGTTTCGCTTCGCATCGGGATGGCAAAGCGCGGCGGCTCGAAGAAAGGCCTTTTTGATGTCCTCGGGCTCCATCCACGGCCGGGAGGCGAGGCCGAGCATCTCAAAGTAATTCTCCATGCCAGACGCTTCGCTTGCGAACGCCTTTGGCTCAAGCCTTCAAATGAGCGGGAGCACTGCTGCCCGTGTTTGCGGCAAGCCCCAACCAAGGCCCAGCCACGCCGGAAAAAATGAGCCGAGCAACAACGGAGCTCAAGGGCGGCTTCATAAAAGCCAATTGCCGCTGGAACACTTTTGGGTTACTCGAAGTTCTAGATTATGGGTCTTCTGCGTTTGCTGTTCTGGCTGTTCATTTTCCTCGGGGCGACTTTTGCCTTCACGGTGCTTTTCGAGCACGGCCCCTCTCATTTTGTTGAGAATGCCCAGCGGGAGTGGATGGACCTGCAGAAGCTCTACAACGCCCGGATCGACGGGAGAAAAACTCCCAACGAGAAAACTGGGAATTAACGGCCCAACACCAGCTTCCGCCCAACTCCTGCGCCGATCTCAAAGGCCTTCACAGGTTTTCCGGCGCGTGGCATTGTCAAAGCTGTGTCGGGAATGCTAAATCCCGCCATACCTCCCTCGTTTCCCCTCCTCTATGGCTCTCCAGACTGAAAAGGACCTCTCAGAAAAAACGCGCGCGCTCTGGCTAAAATCCTTGGCTGCCTACGAAGTTCGCAACTTCGGATACACGATTTCACTGATCCAGTCGGTGATCAAGGAAGCTCCGGCGTTTTTGGATGCACGGAAGATCCTGCGGCGCGCAGAGGTGGCGGTCAACAAGGGCAAGAAGACTTTCCTCTCCGGCCTCTCCTCCGCATCCATCAAAGGCGCCTCCATGGTCAAACGCGACCCGATCATGGCCATGGACCTTGCGGAGAAAAACTTGGAGGTGGATCCTTACAACGTCCAAGCCAATCATCTCCTGCGGGACGCAGCGATCGCGGCAGGTTACCCTGAAATCGCCGCATTTGCATTGGAAACTTTGGTGGAGGGCCACCCCAAGGAAACCAAGTTCATGCATGAACTCGGGGAGCAATACACGTCGATGGGGGACGCCGCCAAGGCCGTCAAAGTCTACACGCGCATCACCGAGATCAATCCCGCAGACTTGATCGCACTCAAGATGAGCAAGGACGCATCGGCCCGGGCGACCATGAAAACCGGCGGCTGGGAAACCGCCACTTCCTACCGGGACATCATCAAGGACAAAGACCAGGCGGTCTCCCTCGAGCAGCAAAGCCGAGTCGTCCGGAGCATCGAGATGATCAACCAGCAAATCGGGGAACTCTCAGATCAATGGGAACAAGCCCAAGACAACGTAGATGTTTCCCGGCGCCTGGCCAAACTTTGGGAAGACCGTTACGAAATCGAGCACGACGCCGAAAGCCTTCAAGGGGCTGTTTACTACTACAATCACACCAATCTGCTCACCAGCGGCACCGACCCCGGAGTGGCCCGCAAACTCTCCGACCTCCAAATGCGCGCACTTGAGGATCGGATGAAGACCCTCGATGACTGGTTTGCGGCGGGCGGCGCGGAGCACCCCGATGCGCCCCAATACCGGGAGGAACTGGACACCCTGCGGCGGGAAAGAGCCGAATTGCAGGTCGCAGAGGCCCGGAAACGCGTGGAGCGCAACCCGACCGACCTTCAAATGCGGTATGAACTGGGTGAAATCTTGGTGGAGGCCAAACAGTTCACAGAAGCGATCGCGGAGCTGCAGCGGGCCCGACAAAACCCCAACGCTCGCCTCAAGGCGATGAATCTTTTGGGCCAGTGTTACGTTGAAAAAGGAATGCTCGACATGGCGGAACGTCAGCTCAAAGACGCGGCAAGCGAGATTCTGGCGATGGATTCCATGAAAAAGGACATCGTCTACAAGCTTGGCCTCCTCTACGAGCGCATGAACAAGCGAGCCGAGTCAATCGCCTGCATGAAGGAGATCTACGAAGTCGACTACGGGTACCAGGACGTAGCCCGGCGGGTGGAAAGCTCTTACTCTAGTTAGTGATCCCAGTTCCTGGCCGGATTCGGGAGACGACTTCGCCGAGGCCATTTCAAAGGATGACTTCCTGGGCTGAAAATATGGAATGTCACGGGGCTCCGAATGGTTGGAGAAAAAAGGCCATTGACGCTACTGTCGGTATTCGCCATGTTTCTAGCCGGTTGGCACTACTGGTGAGTGGCCCGCTCGGCAGCAAGAGCTCGATTTGACTGTTGAGGCGTGATATCCGCACCCAATGGGTGACGTGATGGATTTTGCGGATTTCTTCGAGAATCTAGCGAATTATCAAACCCACCGTTTGCCGTCGACCCTCCTCTCAAGGGAATTAGATCCCGTTAGTGCAGTTCGAAACCTTAAGAAGACGCATCAATTTACCTCGTCTGGATCTGCGAGCCACAGAGGAGGTGAAGGCGGATTCAGATTTTGGCAGCGCCGCAATTGCCCCGTAGAACGATGAGGGTATAAAGGGCCATGCGGCGCTCGGAAAGAGTGTCGGCTCCAAAGCCTGAAAGGCGGCAAAACTTTAAAAAGGGCCGACTCTCGGTGATCGGTCTCGGGAGTGATCGGAAGAGAGCCTGCGCGCTGTGCAGCAGAAGTTCACGGAATTGGTTTTTATGGGTGGCGCAACCCATGAAATCGGCACTCCAGACGCTTCTCAGCGCTAAACCATGCCCACCCTATATTGACCTGAAAGTTGATGGCCCGTTGTGAAACCCAGGCCCCCGTATCGCTAGATGCGCGGAAATGATCACGAGCAGTCGGGCATTACCCCTCTTGCCCAACAAACCCGGCCGGCACTCGACGCCCTGAAAATTCGATGGCCTCTGAGAGGACGTCGCCGGAAAAGCCCCTTTTCCCAACCTAAGAAGCAACGCCGCAGATCTGCGGCTCCCCCCACCCATTTCTCCATGCATATGACAGAGCCAGCACAGCAGCCGCTGTTTGAAACCGAAGATTCTAAGAGCACCCCCAAAAAGGCCGCCAAGCGCCGTGCCCCCAAATCTTCGAATTCCGAGACCAAAGCAGTCAAAAAGTCACTTCCCAAGAAGACCCCCAAATCCGCCAAATCCGCTTCCGCGAGAATGGAAGCTCCGACGGAACCCGAGAAAACGCCGGTCCCTTCGGCCAATGCCGCGACCAAAACGCGGGCACCGAGAAAAACCAGAGTCGTTGGCGACGTTGCCACTCAACCTGGAGAAGAACGGCCTCCAAAAAGCGAGACTCGGAAGCCCGCTAAGGCGGCCAAAGGGGCCAAAGGAGCCGCCGCCCAAGATCAACCGCAGATCCCGGGCGTCGAGGAATGGAGTCCGTCGGGTTCGACCCGGAAAACAAAAAACCAAGAACCGCCTAGTGACAACACTTTGCCAAGTGCGATCCCTAGCCAGGCAAGCGCCCCCTCCGCAGGAGGCCCCGCTCAGGCGCAGACGGCGCAGCCGGGGGACCAACCTGCCACATCGCAGGGCGCCCGCCAGTATCCCGTCTACGTCCCCCGCCACGTGGCCAAGCAGTTAGAGCAGGAGGGAAAACAAGCTCCCCTGGCCGTCACGGCCAATGAAGCCGCTCAAATGCAGATACCCAAGTCTGACAGCCTACCCGCGCGTCCAGATCGACCCGAAAGAACTGAGCGACATGGAGACTCGCAAGAACGCACGGGGCGCCATGATCGCCGGGACCGGTATGATCGCCGGGACCGGCATGATCGCCGGGACCGGCATGATCGCGACACCCGCGGGCATCGCCAGGATCGCGCCGACCGGGGGACTTCCAACGATCGCACCGAGCCCGGGGATGACTTCAAAGAGAGCGCCAAAAATGAGCCCGCACCGCGCCCGGAGGAACTGGGACACGGAGCCGGCATCGTGGAAATTTCAGGAAAAGGTTTTGGATTCATCCGGGACCCCAAGAGAGGGTTTGTTCAACACCCCAGCGACATCTTCGTCACCCCCGAAATGGTTCGGAAATTCAACCTTCGAGACGGCCAATGGCTCGAGGGCGAAACCCGGCGCGGCGCACGCGGCTCTCAGCTTCACCGTTTGACCCAAATCAACGGGCAAGATCCAGAACAAGCCCGCCGCCTTCCATCCTTCGATGAACTCACCGTTCTCAGCCCGCTGGAAAGAATCCGGCTTGAGACCGTACCGGAGCGATACACGACGCGGATCATGGATCTCATGGCGCCCATAGGGAAAGGTCAGCGAGGACTCATCGTCGCTCCTCCGCGCACGGGAAAGACCACGCTCCTGCAGCATATTGCGGATGCGGTGGTAAAAAACCACCCTGACATCAAACTCATCATTCTGCTCGTGGACGAACGCCCCGAGGAGGTCACTGAGTTCAAAAGGAGTGTTCCGCAAGCGGAGATCATGGCGAGCTCCAACGACATGGACGTCAAATCCCACACCCGAATCGCCCAACTCGCCATCGAACGAGCCAAACGCCTCGTGGAATCCGGCCAAGACGTCTTCATTCTTCTCGACTCGATAACCCGCGTGGGGCGGGCTTTTAACAACGCTTCAACCGGAGGTCGCACGATGTCGGGGGGAATTGATTCACGGGCTCTGGAAATCCCTCGAAAAATCTTTGCGGCCGCGAGAAACACCGAGGAGGCGGGTTCCCTGACCATCATCGCCACGGCACTGATTGAGACCAACAGCCGCATGGATGACGTTATTTTTCAAGAGTTCAAAGGAACGGGCAACATGGAGCTCGTGCTCGATCGGAAGATTAGTGAGCAGCGCGTTTACCCTGCTGTTGATATCTTTCAGTCGGGAACCCGCCGCGAAGAACTGATTGTGCCGGCCGATGAACTCCACAAAGTTCATCTCATTCGGCGAGGCCTCGCGGGATACAAGCCCGAAGAAGCCATAGAACGGCTCCTCTTCTTCTCGAAGAAATTCTCCACCAACACACAAATGTTGCGGGAAATTCCCGGATAGCTGGCCGACCCGAGCGACTTCTTTCGCCGGAGGCAGTAGCGCGGGCTGGACAAGGGCTGGAACCGGACTGGTTCCACAGGGTAGATTGCTGCCCACAGCCTAGCCGAATGATCGGAGGCTCGCGCGCTCCGCTGGAAGGCGCAAGCGAAGCATCTGCCCACGAAAAACCCCGGGGAAAGCAGGAAAGACACAAACCTGTTTCCCCGGGGCCTTTGTCGCAGATTTTAACTTCGCTCCGGGCCAACCGCAGAGCGTTCGGATAAAGGAGCGGGATCGTATTCCGCGTAACCCCTCACCTATCTACCCCTTGAGCGGCTTGGCTCTCGTCCCCTGAGCCGTTGGAAGCTCAGGGAGACTACAAGAAACCGAAGTGTTGAGATCAGCCCCCGCTGTTCGGCGAGTCAGCTGGAGGCTTCCATTGAGCGCGAGGACGACTAGAAGAGGTAACTCATCCCAAGTCCCACGATAAAGCGGTGATTGGACTTGCCGAACGCGTTGCTCAAATCGGAGTAGTCGAACCGCACCTCAGGCTGAATTTTGATGCTCGGGATCGGGGTGTAGTTGAGCGTGAGGGCCACGCTGCTGATGTCCTGTCCCACGCCCACTGGGTTGGTGAATCCCAAAGCGCCTCCAGAAATATCAACGCCATCCGAATCAC
>CAMARB010000124.1 GCA_945860355.1 Chthoniobacter flavus
GATGAGGACGGCGTTGTTCTTGCGCTCAAACGGATTCGAACCCCGGGGCGCGCCGGCGCCGGCTTTGGCCGTGCGCGCGGGCTTGGGTTTTTTTGCCCCGAGCTCCCTGCGGCGTTTGTCCTCTTCCCGTTCGTAGAACCGAAACTGGCCCACAATGGTAAAGGGACGGCCATTGATGAGGATGGATTCACCCAGCGGATTGAAGCCGGTGCGTTCCGGCCAAAGCTTTCGCGCCACGCCCTGGCCGATCACACAAACCCGGTGCGCGTTTTCAAGGTCCAGTTCAGTCAGGCTGCGGCCGCTCTCCAGTTCGTGTTTGTTCACCGGAACGAAGTCGGGCCAGGTGCCCACCACCGGGGAACGAAAGACTTGGTTGGCGCGGCTTATGGCGGCACTCGGAATTTCCGACGTGGGCGCGACATGCGACACCAGCGGGCAGGAGCGCGCGATGGCTTCCGCGTCGCCCAGGGTGCGGCCCGGTGAAATCTCCGCGTATCCCTCCTGCTCGATTGGCGGGTCCTGGGGGATGACGCTGACCTTCTCAATGCCGCCCACCTGCTGCATGTAGTCGCGCATCCCCTTGGCGATGCCCGCCGTGAGCGAAAACATGCTCAGCAGCGACGCGACACCGAGGATCACCCCCAGCATCGTCAGAAAGCTGCGGAACTTGTGGGCCCAGATTTCCTTGAGCCCGATGAGAAGGCCAAGCCAGAGGTTCATGAAACCATTTTGCCGTCCCGGATCTCGATCCTTCGCGGGGTTTGTGCGGCGATTTTGTCGTCGTGGGTCACCAGGACAATGGTCCGGCCTTGGGCGCTGAGTTCGCGGAAGAGCTCCAGAATCGTGGCCCCGGTTTTGGAGTCGAGGTTGCCGGTGGGTTCGTCGGCAAAGACGATCCGCGGATTGTTGACCAGGGCGCGCGCAATCGCGACCCGTTGCATCTGGCCGCCGCTGAGTTGCAGGGGCGTGTTCTCAACCCGATGCGAAAGCCCCACGCGTTCGATGGCCGCCAGCGCGCGCTCCCGCCGCTCCCGGGCGCTGACCCCGGCGTAAATCATAGGGAGCTCCACGTTCTGGAGCACGGTGAATTTCCCCAGCAGGTTGAAGGATTGAAAAACGAACCCGATCTTCCGGTTCCGCATTTCGCTCAGGAGATTGGAGCTGGCGCGGCTGACGTTCACGCCGTCGATGTTCATGGTGCCGGAAGTGGGCGTGTCGAGGCATCCCAGCAAATGCATGAGCGTGGATTTGCCGCTCCCGCTGGGGCCGATGATCGCCGCGTATTCGCCCTGCTCGATCGAGAGGTTGATGCCGTCCAGGGCGAGGATCTCCTGATCCCCGACGCGGTAGCGTTTGACGACGTCTTTGAGTTCGATGAGCGGCATGGGAGGCTCTGGAGGCCGCGAGTCTGAATGGGATTGCGCTTCGGGCCGGGCGGCCGGCGCCGCCTAGGACTTCTTCTGTTGGCCCCGGGCGGGTTCCCGAAGGAGGATTTCCTCGCCCTCGGTCAGCCCGTTGAGGATTTGTGCGTAGTCCACATTGGTGACGCCGACTTTCACCGAGCGTTTCTCCGAGGAGTCGCCGCTGCGGACATAGACGATCTTTTTTCCCTTTTCCCTGAACACGGCGGCGATGGGGACGGAAATCGCGTCATCGGCGCGTGCGATGGGCACCTTCATGTTCACGGTCATCCCGGGCCGGAGCTGGGAGCTGGGGTTCTCAATGAGAGCCTGCACTTGAAAGCCTTTTACGTTGTTTTTCACCGTGGCCACCGGCGCGATGAACCGGATCTTGGCTTTCATGTCCGGTTCCCGCACCGATTCGGCCCGGAGATAGACGGGTTGGCCGAGCTCGAGCCGGGAGACATCGACTTGGTTGATGTGGGTGTCGATGAGCAGTTTGGAGAGGTTGGCCAGGGTCATGAGGGTGGTGCCGCTGTTGACGCTGGCGGCAGCGATGACCACCTGCCCCTCGATGGCCGGGACGGTGAGCACGGTCCCGTCGGCCGGGGCCAGCACCTTGGTCTTCCAGAGCCGATCATCCGCGATTTGCAGCTTCCGCTGGGCCTTGGTCAGCGAGTTTTCCGAGATGGCCACCGAGGAAAGCAGGTTGTCGTAAACCTCCCGGCTGATGAGCTTGGACTCGAAGAGCTCCTCGGCGCGCTCGAAGTTCCTGCGGTGTTTTTCGACCTCGAGTTTTGCCCCGTCAATCTCGGTCAGCGCCGTGTCCCGTTCACTGAGCAGGTCGCGATCGTCGATCTCCACGAGCAGATCGCCCTGGTGGACCGTTGACCCCGGCCGCACATGCACCGCCTTGAGCCTGCCGCCCACCTCCGGTTTGACGTCGAGTTGGAAGGCCGGCGTCACGTCCCCGGTGATCTCCACCGTGAAATCAATGTCGCGTTTTTCCACCCGGGCGACCGCCTGCGACAGAAAGTCGGTCAGCGCGGGGCGGGGGGCGCCCGCGCGAGTGAACCAGAGTCCGCCCCCGGCCAGAGCGCCGGTGAACAGCAGGGCAAGGATGAGTTTCTTCATAACACAGCGGAGGGAAAACCCCGGGAGACCCTCGGAGTTGCGGGGGGAATGATGCGTCTAGATAGAGAGCTCTTTTTTCGGCCCGTTCTTAGAGGCTCAGCGGGCTGAAAGGGGGGCTTTCCTTCTTTTTCTTCTCTTTTTTCCCAAACGCGTCTTTCCCGGCGACCGATGGTCATCCGTTTCAAGGGAGCAGCTCCCGAGCCTGCGCCGGAGCTTTCTTCGGGGTGGCGGGGCGCCGCGTTCCCACGTGCCGGCTACCGAACCGGAAACCACGCCTGCAGGTCCGAGAGATTCAGCGAGTCGAGCCGTTCCACGGCGAGATCCGCCGCTCCCAGCTCATCAAGCCGATGGGTGGTCGCCACGCCGATCACGCGCATCCCGCCCGCCCGCGCCGCCGCAATGCCCACGTGCGCATCCTCAAACACCACGCATCGCTCCGGAGGCATGCCCAACCGGTGCGCTGCCATGAGGAACACCTGCGGATCCGGTTTGCCCAGCCGCACGTCTTCGGCGGTCACGATCGCGTCGAAAAACGAGCGCAACCCGATCAACTCAAGCGACAGGTCGAGGTTGGCCCGGTGCGTGGAGGAGCCAATGGCGCAGGGCACACCGGCTGCCCGGAGTGTTTGGAGCCACGTCTCGACGCCCGGCAGGGGCTGCAAACCGCGTTCCCGAACCACCTCGCGATAGAGCTCCTCTTTCCGCAGGGAGATGCGCCGGATTTCCTCGGCGTTCTGCGTCCAGTGCAGGATCTCTGGGATAATAAACTCGTTTTTGCGTCCGAACCCCTTGAGGAAATGCCCCTCGGGAAGCGGGCGCCCCAGTTCAGCGGCCAAGCGTTCCCAGCTCGCCTCGTGATGCTCCCGGGAATCGATCACCACGCCGTCCCAATCAAAGAGGGCCGCGAAGTGAGCGGGTCGATGGGGGACGGAAGCGGAGAGTGAATTCATAGAGGGCGCTATCGAGCCCCGATTCTTGAGGCCGATGCAAGCTCCGAGGGGCGGGGATGAAGCGGGCATGGGCGGGTTCATGACACCGATTCCCGGGCGTGTTAGGGTCGCCCAATGACTTTTCAGCTCGCTTCCAAATACTCGCCCAAAGGCGATCAGGCGCAGGCCATCGCAAAACTGGTGAAATCCTTGGAAGCCGGCAACCGCCACCAGACCCTGCTCGGCGTGACGGGGTCGGGCAAAACGTTCACGGCGGCCAATGTCATCCGCGAGTTGGAGCGGCCCACCCTGGTGATCTCCCACAACAAGACCCTCGCGGCGCAGTTGTTCTCGGAGTTCAAGCAGTTCTTCCCCGACAACGCCGTGGAATATTTCGTGAGCTACTTCGACTATTACCAGCCCGAGGCCTACATCCCGCGGAGCGACACCTACATCGAAAAGGATTCCTCCATCAACGAGGAGATCGAGCGGCTCCGGTTGTCCACCACCTCCTCCCTGCTTTCCCGCCGGGACGTCATCGTCATCGCCAGTGTGTCCTGCATTTACGGGTTGGGCTCGCCGGAGGACTACATGAACATGCTGCTCACCGTGAAGGTGGGGCAGACGCTTTCCAGGGAGGACGCCCTCTCCAAGCTCGTTGACATGCTTTACGAGCGCAACGACATCGCGTTCGCGCGCGGGAAATTCCGGGTCCGGGGCGACGTGGTGGAGGTGCACCCGGCCAACATGGACGAGGAGGCGATTCGGATTGAGTTCTTCGGCGATGAAGTGGATCGGATCACGCGTTTTGAGCCGCTCACGGGCCGCGCGCTGGAGCAGCTCGCGCTCTTTACCCTTTATCCCGCCAAACAGTTCGTGACGCCTCAGGACAAGCTGCGGAAGGCCATGGGCGCGATCCGGGAGGAACTCGACGAGCGCGTCGCGGTGTTTGAAAAACAGGGCAAGCTGCTCGAGGCCCAGCGCATCAAGATGCGCACCGATTACGATTTGGAGATGATGCAGGAGATGGGGTTCTGCAGCGGGATCGAAAACTACTCCCGGCATCTGACCGGGCGCCCCCCGGGGTCGCGCCCCTTCACGCTGCTGGACTTTTTTCCGCGCGACTTTCTGATGGTGGTCGACGAGTCCCACGCGTCCATTCCCCAGATTGGCGGCATGTACGAAGGCGACCGGTCCCGCAAAATGACACTCGTCGACTACGGGTTCCGGCTTCCCAGCGCCCTGGATAACCGGCCCCTGAGGTTCCAGGAGTTTATGGAAATGACCGGTCAGTCGGTCTACGTCAGCGCCACGCCGGCGGAGTTCGAATGGAAAAACTCCGTCGTGGGCAACACGGGTTACATCCCGCATTCGCGCACCCAGTTTCCCACCGAACACGTCGGGTCCGAGGCGTTGTCGGCGGGGGCGGAGGGCGCCCCGGAGAAGAAGGACGAGGAGGCCCGTTCGCGGGGAGGCGAGGAAGCCGCTCCGAGTCCCAGGCCCCTGATTCGGGTGGCCCGAACGGATCTGCCTGCGGAGGAGTTCGATGTGCGTTCCCCGGGCGCGCCGCTCATTGTCGAGCAGATCATCCGCCCGACCGGGTTGCTGGATCCGAGGATTGTGGTGAAACCGCTCAAAAACCAGATCGACGACACCTTGGAGCTTTGCAGGCAGCGGATTGAGAAGCGGGAGCGGGTGTTGATCACCACCCTGACCAAACGCACGGCGGAGGATCTCTCCGACTACCTGCGGGATGTCGGGCTCAAAGTGCGCTACCTGCACAGCGACATCGACACCATCGAGCGGGTGGAGATTTTGAGGGCGTTGCGGGCGGCGGAGTTCGATGTGTTGGTCGGGATCAACCTGCTGCGGGAAGGGCTCGATTTGCCGGAGGTCTCGCTGGTCTGCATTCTCGACGCCGACAAGGAGGGCTACCTGCGCTCCCAGACGTCGTTGATTCAGACAGCCGGCCGCGCCGCGCGTCACGTGGACGGGGAGGTCGTGCTTTTTGCCGACACCATGACGCGGAGCATGGAGGCGCTCATCGCCATTAGCGATTACCGGCGCTCCAAGCAGCTCCAATACAACGAGAAACACGGGATCACCCCCCGCAGCGTGCAGCGCGCCGTGCAGGAGAGTTTGCACACCCTGCTCAAGGCCCGCGAGGTGGAGGCCTCGGTGGTGCGCGAGGCGGGCGGCGATTTTGATGTCACGGAGACCCTCAGGGAGCTGGAGGCGGAGATGATGCAGGCTGCGGCCGGCCTCGAATACGAAAGGGCCGCCCTTTTGCGGGATCAGATCCGGGAGCTCAAGAGCGGCACCGGCATGGGAAAAACCGAGCCTCGCCCAAAGCCGGGGAAGTTTTCGCAGAAAAAGAAGTCCGCCTTCTCGCGAACGACTCGGGGTTAGGCGGGGGGCTTTTTTTCGCCGCCTTTTTTCGAGCTTGGAGAGGGGGGACGCGGAATCTATGCCAAGGGAGGTGCGTGTTATGTTGAAGCTTTCCTGCATTCCCAAAGTCCTCGGCTGGCCCGGCTGGCTGGCTGCGGCTTGTTTTGCCATGGCTCCGGTCGCCTCGGGGCAGGGGCCGACGCCGCCTCCCGGCGCGAACCCTTCCCCGGCCCCGCCGCGCGAGGTTCCTTTGGTGGAAAAGAAGTGGGATGAATTACCCGCGGGCAGCCAGGCGAACCTGAGCGACTTGGGAAAAAAAGCGCTCGCGATCGACCCCGCAAAATGGAGGCATGCGGAGACACCCAACTTCATTCTGCACTACCGGCGCGTCACCGAGGCTCAGAAGGTGGCCCGCGAGGTGGAATTCAACCTTTGGTTCATCGCGAACGCCTTGGGCGCTTCGAAGGACCGCTACCTAGGCCGCTCCCACGCCTATGTGTTTGAGGATGCCGAAGAGTGGAAGCGGTTTGTGGCCCTTTCCCCGATGCCCGAATGGACCACCAGTTTCGCGTTCGGGGACGAGCTTTTCCTCAACGTGCGCCGCGATCCGGGGACTGGGAGCTTCGATTCCCAGACTTTGGCCCACGAAACGGCCCATGCGGTGGTGGCGCGGCTTTATCCGGGCAAAGAATGGCCGCTTTGGCTCAGCGAGGGGTTCGCGGAATACATGGGAGGCGCCAGTGTCGCCGCGCGCAAAAGCCAGACCACCCGGCGTTTTCAGAGTCGGCTGGAGCAAGCCGAGATGCCACTTGGAACGCTGGCGGCGCTCGCCGACTACCCCAAAGACAGGGCGTTGGTTCGTCAGCTTTATCAAACATCCGAGAAATTCGTGCGCTTCCTCATGAACGAGCTGCCCAAGGACCGCATCGCGGGGTTTATCGACGCCGTGCTTGCCGGGAAAGGCATGGAGCGCTCGGTCTTGGAGGTGTACCCCGATCACATCAGGGACTGGCGCGCATTTGAAAAACGCTACGAACGTTTCACCCGCTAATGCCGACCGCATCCTCCAAAGTGGCCTCTCAAATCCATGCCGTGCTCGGGTCCGATGACGCCGAGATTAAACGGGTCGCACGCGAACTCGCCGCCAAACTCTCGCCCGGAGGCGATTTTGGGGCGGATGTCATCGAAGGGGTCGCCGACAGCGCCGATCAAGCCGTCTCTCGCATCCACCAAACTCTTGAGGCTCTCCAGACCTTCCCTTTCTTCGGAGGGGAGAAACTCGTTTGGCTGAAAAACGCGACTTTTCTGGGGGACTCCGTCACGGGCCGCTCCAGCGGGGTCACCGAGGCGCTGGAATCCCTGACCGAGTTTCTGGGCAAAGGGCTGCCCGACAGCACCCGGTTTCTGCTCAGCGCGATCGACGTGGACAAGCGCCGGACGTTCTACAAAGCGCTCCAAAAGGTCGCCAAGGTCGAGGTGTTCGACAAGGTGGACACCTCCAAGTCGGGCTGGGAGGAACAGGCGGCCGCTCAAGCCCGCCAAGCCGCTTCCGCGCGCGGGCTGGAGTTTGATGCCGAGGCGCTGGAGTTGTTTGCCCTTTTCACCGGAGGCGACCGGCGGATTCAGGAAACCGAAACCGAGAAGCTCGATCTTTACCTGGGCCGGGCGCGGCGACGGGTCACTCCGGAGGACGTGCGCTTGCTGGTGCCTCTCTCTCGGGCGGGCATCATTTTCGAGCTCGGCAACTCTCTCGCGGCGAGGAATCTCACCCGGTCCCTCGGCCTTCTGGAGCAGCTCCTTTTCCAGGGGGAATCCGCGATCGGGATCCTGCTGGTTGCGGTGATCCCCACCGTGCGCAGCCTGCTCCTGGCCAAGGATCTCATGGCGCGGCACAAGCTGAGTCGTCCCGCCCAGCCCTTCTTTTTTGGAAAAACCCTCGAGCGCCTGGCTCCCGAGGCCATCGCGCATCTGCCCCGGAAGAAGGATGGCACCGTCAACACTTACGCCCTGGGGTTTGCCGCCGCTCAAGTGCATCGGTATCAGACCGAGGAACTGCGCGCCGCACTGGATGCGTGTTTGGACGCCAACGTTCAGCTGGTGACCTCCTCGCTGGAGCCCAAGGTGGTGCTCACCCAGCTGCTGGTCAAAATCATCGCTCCGCGGTCCGGCCCCAGCCGCTCTGCCGTTCCACGGTAAGTGGTGGGGATTGAAGGAAGAAACGCAGCCGGGGAGGGGGGGGCGCGTTTGCGCGGGCCGTGACTGGATGGCGCGGAGAACCGCTTGATTCTGAGCGCCGTGGCTGGAAGCCTCTTGGGTTGGAATGTTGCCCGCCTTTTCTCCCGTCCTATGGTTGATCGCCCTTTTCGCCGCGTTCTGCATCGGCTTCGCCAAAAGCGGGTTTCCGGGTGTCAGCCTCCTGGTGGTGCTCCTCATGGCCCAGCTCTTTCCGCCGCGCGAATCGACCGGGGTTCTCCTGCCGCTGTTGATCTGCGGCGACGTTTTTTCGGTGCTCGTGTTCTATCAACACGCCCGGTGGCGTCATATCGGGCGAATGCTCCCACCGACCCTTCTGGGCGTGGTTGGCGGGTATTTTCTCATGCAACACCTGTCGGCGTCGGCGTTCGGGCCGGTGATTGGGGGTATTGTGATGCTCATGGTTGTGCTCCAGGTGCTGCGGCAAAAAATGTCAGCAGCCTACGCACACGTTCCCCATACGCGGGGCTTTGCGTGGGCGATGGGCGCGGGCAGCGGAATCGCCACCATGCTGGCCAACGCGGCGGGGCCGGTGATGTCCCTGTATTTTCTGGCGATCCAGTTGCCGAAATACGAACTCGTGGGCACCAGCGCTTGGTTTTTTCTGATCGTGAACCTTTCCAAGGTGCCTCTGAGCGCGCACCTCAATCTCATCACCCCCTCCAGCCTGATCCTCAACCTCTCGCTCATTCCCGCCGTGGCTCTGGGCATCCTCTCCGGGCGCTTGCTCGTCGGCCTTATTCCTCAACGCCGGTTTGAACAGGTTCTGCTGGTTTTCGCCTTCCTGGCGGCCCTCCGGTTGTTGTGGGTTTGGTGAGGATTTCGCCTCGATTGCGTCTCCGCCCCCACGGTACCTTCCGCGCCCATGTGGTCTTCTCTCAACAACTTTCGCGACGCCGCCCTCCTCTTTCTTAGGGTGGCCCTGGGAGGCTTCTATTTCTGGATCCACGGGTTCCATCGCATGGCGGGCGGGCCCAAGGCTTGGCAGGCGGCGGGGGCGGCAATGGAGCATCTGGATCTGGGTTTTTTCCCCCTTGCCTGGGGGTTCCTGGGCGCTTGCGCCGCAACAGTGGGTGTTTTGCTGCTGATCCTCGGTTTGTGTTTTCGGCCCGCCTGCCTTCTGATTTCCGGCGCGCTGATCGCGCTGAGCTTCATCCAGGTGGAAACTCTGGGGGTGGTCCGCAGCGCTCACAGCATCGAGCTGGCGATGGTTGCGGTGACTCTTCTCTTTCTTGGGCCGGGCAAATACAGCTTCGACGGGCAGTAGTGGGGGGAATCGAAAAGAGACCGTCTCCGAAAAAGATCTGAAAAGATTCTGAATTTCCCCTTGCATCTCAATGCTCGGCCGGTATGTTTCCCACACGAATCGCGGGGTGGAGCAGCCTGGTAGCTCGTCAGGCTCATAACCTGAAGGTCGTAGGTTCAAATCCTACCCCCGCAACCATTTCGGTTCTGTGGTTCCGAAATGGAATGTCTGCTCCAAGCTACTGATTTTTTAGGGTTTTCCTCCTCTCTGAGGGTGCCTCTTTCCGGTTGGATATTCCCCAACAGGTTTTTTTTCTGATGAGTTCGCGCTCCGTAAGGCCTTAAAATTCGGGCCGTGTTTCTCGGGTTCGGCGCTGAGTCTTTACACAAACGGTCTTTTCCGGGCTCCCGGGTGCTCTTGTGGTGTTCCAGTGCCTTCCCGGCCCGGCCTTACCCTCCAATCGCCCTCAACCGAGCTCACAGCGCCCGTTGTGGGGGAGAGGTGGGGTTAGGGGAATCGCACCCCGAGGCTCAGTTCCACGCAACTGCCTGTGCCGGGCCGGTTCAGCCTGGAAAAACTCCCTCCCACACGATCCATGCGGCTTTCCATGCTGTCGCCTTCGGACGGCACGGACTGGCGCGGCAGCCCCGGACCGTTGTCTTCGATTTGCAGCCGGAGTTGGGAGCCTACGACTTGAATTCTCAGCCGAACCTCGGTGGCTCCTCCCATTTTGATGGAGTTGCGAAGCGCTTCCTTGGCGGCCAGGAAAAGTTGATGGCGTTCGGTGGCGTTGAGCCGCGCGTCGGGCAGGATTGCCGGCGCCTCGAGCAGAAAGCGGATCCCGGCCGCATTGAGAGAGGCATTGGCGAACTCGCAGAGATACTCCACGAAATGTTCCAGAGTGTTGTTGGCGGGGTTCATGGCCCAAGCCAAGTCTTCGACACTCCCCGGATCGCCCGGGGATGATCCCGGTGCTTTAGCCGCCGATGGACCGGTTGCCCCCGCCGTGCCGGCAGCGCGCTCCGCGAGGCTGCTGAGGATCGCCACCTGGGTGAGGGCGGCGCCCAGTTCGTCCTGGATTCCTCGCGTGTTCGGAGCCTGTTTTTGCGCCGGGATTTGCGCATTGCCGGACGGCGCCCGGCGGGCGCGGAAGAAGGTTTGCAGTCTCCTGCGCTGTACCCAGGCGAGAACGCCGCTGACGAGCCCCGCGATCGAAAGCCAGAACGAGACGCGTTTCACAAGGGGCGGCTGGATGAAGAGTGGCAGCTCGGTTTCCTCGCCGGTGGGTGTGCCTCGTGTGTCGGTGGCAGCGACTCGCAGGGTGTATTTGCCTGGGGACAACCGCGAGTAGGATTCTGTGACGCACTCGCCTCCGGCGCCGACGCTGTGGGCGGTGTGGAATTCCAAAATGAGCCGGTCGCCAGGCTGCACCTCCAGCGGCACTGGTTTGGAGGACCAACCTGCGGCCCCTTTCAAGTCTCTGTCATCAAGGAGCAGCACAGGTCGGTTCTCCGGCTCGCTTCTCCAAAGAATCCGGGCAATGTCTTGGTTCTCCCCCAGCCGTGTCCACGCGTCTGGAGTGCCCATAGGCCTCTCCAGTTGGTCTCCGGTGTCCTGGGGAACATCGATGGTGCGGGTCGGCTGCCCCGGTCGTTCAAGGCGGATTTGAATGCGGTCGGCGGCGAGGAACCCCAGGGTGTTTGTGTTCCCCTCGAAGTCTGCAGAGCTCAGCGTGATGCGCACCAGGGGCGCGCCTTCGGTCACCAACAGTTCCAACGAGCGAGATGCCCAGGGCGCGGTGGCCGGGTTTCCCTCCCATCCGGGGGATTCGCCTCGGACTGCCTGCCGTGTGCTGTCGACGACGGATCCCCCGTCCAGCTGGGTCTGGAGTGTCACCGTCATCTCCGAGACCGGATCGCGCCAATCGGAGTCCGCCCCTTCCAGCCGGTATCGCAGCCGTTTGGCAGCCGGTTCGGCACCTGCACCCGTGCTGAGCCGAAACGCCACGCGATGG
>CAMARB010000125.1 GCA_945860355.1 Chthoniobacter flavus
GATCTCCATCGTGCGCGCATCGATGTGGGGTTCAAGAGCCGTGGGCGCGTAGGGAAGTGGAGGTAGTTCGTGAGCCATAAGAAGTGGAGTGTGGATGAAACCGGCGGATGATGAAAAGGCGGGGACCCGTTGGCAAGTGATGATCGTGCGTCTCCTGTTTCTTGGCCGCCGCGGGTTTTTGGCCTTGCCCCGCGTGCATCGTCCGGCGAGTGATGGGAACCGCATGGACACTTCGATCAACTCCTTGGGGGAATGCCGTTTTGATTCGCCTCTGCGGCATTTTGGAAGCGTGGAAGTCCCGTTCCGAACCGACAGCGATCGGATCCTTTTCGATCACGCCGAGGGGGGCAGCCGCACCACAGCCGACCCCATGAGCTTCGAAGTGGCGGGACCGCGCGAAAAAGTTTTCTTTGACGCCCCAAAGGTCACCGCGGGCATTGTGACCTGCGGCGGGCTTTGCCCGGGTCTCAACGACATTATTCGCGGGATCGTGACCCAGTGCTACAACCGCTACGGCATCACCCGCGTATTCGGGTTCCGTTACGGCTACGAGGGGCTGATCCAGGAATACGGCCACACGCCGATGTCCTTCAGGCCTGAGTCCGTCGCGCAGATCCACAATTTTGGCGGGAGTATTCTGGGCAATTCCCGCGGCCCGCAAGACGTCGGCGCGATGGTGGATCTTCTTGAGGAGATGAAGATCGATCTCTTCTTCGTCGTGGGCGGCGATGGCACCCTGCGGGGCGCTTCAGCCATCTCCGAGGAGATCGCGCGGCGTGGCCTCAAGAAGGCCGTGGTCGGAATCCCCAAGACCATCGACAACGACATCATGTATCTGGACAAGAGCTTCGGCTTCGAGACGGCGTTTGCCGTCGCGGTTCAGGCGGTCAAATGTGCGTATATCGAAGCCACCGGGGCCCTCAACGGCATCGGCTTGATTAAGTTGATGGGACGCGATTCCGGGTTCATCGCCAGTTACGCGGCGCTGGCGGGGAGCAACGTGGATTTTGTCCTGATCCCCGAGGTGCGCTTCGAACTCGAAGGTCAGCGCGGATTGCTCGAGGCGCTCCGTTACAAACTCGCACGGAACAAAAACGCGGTCATTGTCGTGGCCGAGGGCGCCGGTCAGGACCTGATTCCTGCGGGGCCCGACGCGTTCGATGCCAGCGGCAACAAGAAGCTCGGGGACATCGGCGTTTTTCTCAAGGATCGGATCGGCGGATTTTTCAAGGACCGCAAAATCCCCGTCAGCGTGCGGTACATCGACCCGAGCTACATCATTCGCAGCGTGCCGGCCAATCCGCAGGACAACGTGTATTGTTCCCAGCTCGCGCAGCACGCGGTGCACGCGGCGATGGCTGGAAAGACCAATTTGTTGGTGGGGCGTTGGCACGGGGCGTTTGTTCATTTGCCGATTGCCCTGGCGACAACGGGCCGCCGCAAGGTGGATCCCAAGGGTGAACTCTGGCACGCCGTGCTGGAGAGCACCGGCCAACCCGCGCGTTTGTTCTAGGGGCCTTGCGAGGGGCCGATTCCAACGGGTCGCTGCGCATGGAGCGTTTTTGGCTTTGGCTCGGGTGGCTCTGCGTCTTTTGCGGGTCGCCCCTTCATGCCGATTGGCGAGCCGCTTTGCCGGGCTGGAAGTATCAGTTTCCTCGGGATCACTTCAACCATCCGGAGTTCAAAACCGAGTGGTGGTATTTCACGGGGAATTTGGAGGACACAACCGGGCGTCGGTTCGGCTATCAACTCACCCTCTTCCGTCAGGGCGTGCGCTCCGTATCCGAGCGCGGGGATGAAACCTCGCGTTTCGTGCTCAACGATCTCAAGTTCGGGCACTTCGCCATGAGTGATGTGGCGTCCCAGGAGTTCTTTTCCTGGCAGAAGCTCAGCCGCGGCGCTTTTGGCGAGGCCGGATTCGGCGCTTCTGCGGACCCGGCCTCCGCTCCGTCCGTCTTATCGAGGTTGGCTTGGTTGGAGAGTTGGAGTGTGGAGTGCGGGGCCGATGGCCGGTTTGTGCTTAGGGCTTCGGCCCCGGAGGGCGGGCTCGAACTCACCGCGGTTCCCTCCAAGCCGTGGACAATTCATGGCACCAACGGGGTCAGCCAAAAAGCCGAGGGCGACGGGCACGCCTCCCATTATTACTCGGCCACGCGGATGTCCACCCGCGGCACGCTGCAACTGCGGGGCCGGGCCTACGCGGTCAGCGGGGAGAGCTGGTTTGATCATGAATGGGCCACCAACCAACTGGCGCCGGGACAGTTGGGCTGGAATTGGATGAGCCTGCAGCTCTCCAACGGCTGTGAATTGATGCTCTACCAGATGCGTCTGAGCCGGGGCGGTGTGGATCCCGCCTCCAGTGCCACTTGGGTGGATGCCGACGGGCGCAGCCGCGCTCTGCGCCGGGAGGATTACGAACTGAGCCCGGTCGATTTCTGGACCAGTAAAAAAACCGGCGCGCGTTACCCGGTGTCGTGGCGGGTCCGCGTGCCCTCTCTGGCGATTGAGCTCACGGTGCGCACTCCGATGCCAAACCAGGAGATGGTTTTCCCCCAGGTCGCCTACTGGGAGGGGTTGGTGGATGCGGAGGGCCGCGTCAAGGGCCAGCCGGTGCAAGGGCGCGGTTACGTGGAGTTGACCGGATACGCCGGGCCTTTGCGCGGGCTGGGCAAATGACCCGTCAGTCTCGTTCGGGGGACATTCTGCGCGCGGCTTGGTCGAGCCAATCCTCCGCGGCGTCAAACTCCGGGCGTCGCACGGAAGCCCAGCAGGGAAGCGGGGCGGAGCCCTGGAGGGGGCTTTGCTCCAGTTGCTGCTTGAAGATGTCCACCAAGGCCGTCTCGGACTCGGCGTCGTAGGCGAGTCCGTTGATGAGCGCGAGATTGGCGGACTGTTGGACTGCAAGTCGCGCTTCCCGGTGATAGGCCACGGCGAGCGCATCCCGGAGCCCGGTGTTGACGAGAATGCCTTCCTCCTGGAGGTGATCCAGGAGCGTGCCGGCGATTTCCGTGGTCATTCGGGCCAGCGCCCCGGAACCGGGCTGATGTTTGTGATCGTAGCCGCTGCCGCCGTCCACCTGACAGATCCTGCGCGGATCGATGAGGCGGAAGAGATCGCAGAGCATGCCGGTCTCCAGTCCCCAGCCGCTGCTCAAGGGCAGGCGCTCCGCCACTTCCCGGTGAAAAGCGCACTCCCCAGCAAGCGGGTAGCGGAAGCTGAGCAGGAAATCGACAAGGGGATGGTGCCCGTTGATCCGGACCAACGCGTGGAGGAGGGGGGCGAAAAACAGGCGGCTGACACGGCCGTAAAGGCGGTCCGTGGCCCGGCTGTAGTACATCTTGGCGAAGCGATACTGGAGCTGGGGGTGGGCGCACGCGTAACAGAGCCGGGCCAGGGTGCTGCGGCGGAAAGAAGCGACGTCGCAGTCCTGGAGCACAAAGATCTGGGCCCGGCTCTTCCGAAGGAGCATCCCCACCGCCGCCCAGACATTGAGGCCCTTGCCGGGAGACGCCTCCTTGCCGGCGGGCAGGGGGGCCGGACAATCATTCCAGAGCACCTGCAGCCTCTGCGGCAGCGCATTCAAAAGCGGGGCGACATCCGGCGGCAGCGCTGAGGCGAACCCCGTGAGCCCGGGGGCGCCCCGCAGCCCGTTGACGCTGAACACGATTTCCTCGAGGAAATCCGCCCCGCGCAGTTCCCTCAGGATGTGCGCGAAAGCGGGACGCTGCAGGTCCGGTCCGTGACACGGCAGGATGAGCGCGATGGGGGTTGCCCGGCAGATTTGACGCAGCTCGTTTTCAAGTGCCGCACCGTGGCCTTCGTTGAGCTGCTGGAGGGTCGAGATGAGCCCGGTTTGCGCGAAGTCGCTCACGGATGGCGGGGTGGATAACCCCGGTTACGGGCTCTCGGTGAAATCACTGTCCTCCTCGATCTCGTCTTCGATTTCCTCCTTCATCCGGCGGGAGAGGAATGGACGGAAAAAGCCGTAGAGCAGGTAACTCAGGAAGATCACAAAGGGCATCCACTCGTAGTTCAACACCGTGAAAACGAGGATGAGCAGGATGGCGAGGAACTTGGGGAGCGAGCGCGTGGTGCGCCAGTTGATGCCCTTGAAACTCGGATAACGCACCCCGCTAAACATCATCCAGGAGAGGAAGAGGAGCAGGGCCGGCAGCACCCATTTCCAGTGGCCCAAATGGCGTTCACCCTGGGCCATCCACAGCATGAAAAGCGTCAGGGACGCGATGAGGCCCGCGCCGGCGGGAATCGGGAATCCTTTGAACTCCTTGTTGGCGGACGCGCTGTTGGCCGCGGCCAGGCAGTTGAATCGAGCCAGGCGCAGCGCCCCGCACACGAGGTAGACGGAGGCGATGATCCAGCCCGTCTTTGAGAACTCGTGGAGGACGATTCGGTAAACCATCAGCGCGGGCGCCACGCCAAAGGAGACAATGTCGGCCAGGGAATCGAACTCCCGCCCAAACGGGCTTTCGTTGCCCCCGAGCCGGGCGAGCCGACCGTCGAGCAGGTCAAAAATGCAGGAGGCGAGGATCAGCCAGATCGCCCAGTGGAACTGATCGGCGGCCTGGTCCACCCCCTGGTTTTTGGCCTGGATGAGCGCGCCTTCGAGGATCTTGATGCAGGCGGCAAACCCGCAGAAGAGATTGCCTGCCGTCATCAGGTTCGGCAGCAGATAAATCTTGGGATTGCCGTCGTCGGACATGGCTTATTTGAGTTTTGCGATCACGCTGGAGCCGCCCTTGACCTTGTCACCCACGGCCACGAGCACTTCGGCATTGAGCGGCAGATACACCTCCGTGCGCGATCCAAATCGGATCATCCCGAACCGCTCGCCTTTGGCCAGGGCGTCGCCGAGTTTCGACCAGGGAACGATGCGGCGGGCGATTGCGCCGGTGATTTGTCGGACAAAAAGCGTCGCGCGTTCCCCTTCGAAAGCCCAGGCCATGGCCTCGTTTTTGATCGAACACTCGGGCAGGCGCGCATCCAGAAACAGGCCCGGGAAATGTTTGACGAATGAAACCTTGCCCTCGATCGGGGCCCGGTTGACATGGACGTCGAACACGGAGAGGAAGACGCCCACCCGCAGGCAGCGCGTTTTGAGAAAGTCGTTCTCTTCCACCTCCATGATGTCCGCCACGGTTCCGTCGGCGGCGGACACCACCGCGTCCGGGGCTTGGGGCACTTCGCGTTCAGGGTCGCGGAAAAAATTGATGCAGAACGCCAGGAGCAACAGGCCGACGCCGATCAGCACCGCCCATTCGAGCACCCAGGCCACGGCCAGCAGGGCGAAAATCACGGCGAAAATCGCGCGGCCTTCATAAAGAGTTTGAAAACGCATGGCGGGGTATAGTCGGGCGGTGTGGGAGGGCGTCAAGCGCGGGCGTTGTCAGGTTGCCCTCCCCGGGCTAGTGTCCCCCCATGTCGTCACCCGTTTCCATCGATCCCAACGTCTCCATGCGCGACCTGCTCCAGCAGCTCCCGGGCGCCCAACGCGCCCTGTTCCGCCGGTATCACATCGGGGGGTGCTCAAGTTGCGGGTTTCGTCCGGAGGAAACTCTCGCCGATGTTTGCGCCCGCAACGAAAACCTGCCCGTGGAGGAGGTTGTCGCGCATCTCTTGGCCAGCCACGAGGGCGATCTCAAGCTGCAGATCAGCCCCGAAGCCCTTTCCGTCGCGTTACGGCAAGAGCCCACAGCCCGGCTCATCGACGTGCGCACCCGAGAGGAGTTCGATGCGGTGCATATCGAAGGCGCGATTTTTTTCACCCAAGAGCTCATGAACGAAGCCATGGCTCGCTGGGATCGAAAGGCGCTGCTGGCCATCATCGATCATCACGGCACGCGAAGCCTCGACGCGGCCGCGTATTTCGCCGGGCACGGCTTTGAGAACGTCAAAAGCGTCCAGGGCGGCATCGACGCCTGGAGCCAGCAGGTGGATCCCGCGCTGCCCCGTTACGAGCTCGAATAACCCCAGATTAAACCCCTGATCCTCCGTCTTTTTCCGCCCGGCCATCCCGTTTTTTTACGCAATCCACATGAGCGATTCACTCCAACAACGCATCCTTGATGCGATCCAGAACCCGAAAAACGTCGGGGAAATGCAAAACGCCGATTCGGTGGGCACGGTGGGCAGCGCCGACTGCGGGGACATGCTGCGGATGTGGGTGAAGTTCCGGGAGGACGACGCGGGGCGCAAAGTGATTGATCGCGCGACTTTCCAGACTTTCGGCTGCGAGACGGCCATCGCCGTGGCCAGCGTGGCCACGGAACTCATCGCCGGGAAAACCATCGAGGAGGCTCTCTCCATGTCCGGGCAGGAACTGGCGGCGCCCCTGGGGGCCTTGCCTCCGATGAAAATTCATTGCGCGCAGTTGGTCGAAGGGGCGCTGCGTTCGGCGCTCACCCCGGGGGCTTCCGCTGAAAATGCGCCGTCGCCAGCGCTCGCGGCGCCGGGCGGGGTTGCCACTGACGGAGCGGCCAAAGGCGCCACCTTGCTGGAGAGTTTTGCCGCTCCCGCGGCCCCGGGGCGCAAAGTGAAGGTTGCGCTCAAGCCTCAACCGTAATTGATCAGAGCCATGCACGAAAATACCCAACGCAACCTGCTCCGCGACTGCGAGGCGATCCGGATTCCCAGCGGCGAAGTCATCACCCTCAGCGCCGGGACTTCGGTCCTGATCACCCAGGCCTTGGGCGGGAGTTACACCGTCGCCACCGACGCCGGTCTGGCCCGGATCACCGACGCCAACGCCGACGCTTTGGGGCTGGAGTCGCAGGTTTCAGCCGCCGCCGCCGCGCCTGACAGCGCGGCTGGGGATGTCGCGGTGGACGAGAAAGCGGTCTGGGACCAGTTGCGCACCTGTTACGATCCGGAGATCCCGGTGAACATCGTTGATTTGGGCCTGGTTTACGACTGCCTGGTGACCCCTCGCGAAGGGCAGGGGGCGCGGGTGGACGTGAAAATGACGCTCACCGCTCCGGGTTGCGGCATGGGGCCGACCATTGCCGCCGAAGCCAAGCAGAAGGTTTTGAGCGTGCCGGGGGTGGGCGATGCGGAGGTGGAGCTGGTGTGGGATCCGGCCTGGAACCAGGCGATGATCAGCGAAGTGGGCAAAATGAAGCTCGGGCTAATCTGACCCAAGAAACGGGCTGGGAAGAAAGCGGGTCGGTTGTTTCCCCGAAGAACCGCCCCCGCTCCGAGGGAACACAAATCCAAGCTCGCAGCCGTCCCCGGGCGCTGATTGATTCTGCGCACTATGTCGAAGCCTGTAGTCCTCATTATTCGCGATGGTTGGGGCGTGAACCCCGGCGGTCGTGCCGCCGCAGAAACCAACGGTGACGCCACGTTGCTTGCCAAGACCCCCTTTCACGATCAGCTCTACGCCACCTATCCCCAGAGCCGACTGAGCGCCAGCGGCATGGACGTGGGCTTGCCCGAGGGGCAGATGGGGAACTCGGAAGTGGGTCACCTCAATCTGGGCGCCGGCCGGATCGTTTATCAGGATCTGACCCGGATCAACAAAGCCATCCTCGACGGGGAGTTTTCCACAAACCCGGTGCTGCAGGCGGCCTTCGCCAAGGCGAAAACCTCGCGTCTGCATTTCCTGGGGTTGGTTTCGGACGGCGGAGTCCACAGCCACCAGGAGCATCTCATCGCTCTGGCCGAGGCGGCGCATGCGGCCGGCGTGGGCGAGATTCTGGTGCACGCGATCACCGATGGCCGTGACACTTCGCCCACCGGCGGCGCTGATTTTCTGGCCCGGGTGCAGTCGGGTCTGGCGCCCACCGGCGCGGTCATCGCCACGGCGATCGGCCGGTACTTCGCCATGGACCGCGACAAACGCTGGGAGCGCAACAAACTGGCTTGGGACGCCATTGTGCTCGGCCGCGGGGAACTCACCCAGGACACCCCCAGCGCGGCGGTGGCGGCGCGCCATGCCAAGGGCGAGACCGACGAGTTTCTCAAGCCGCTGATTTTTTCGCATCCCGACCAACAGCGCATTCGGGACGGAGACGTGATCGTGTTCTTCAACTTCCGGGCCGATCGCGCCCGGCAGCTCAGTGAGGCGTTTCTGCGCCCTGAGTTCAGCGGATTTGATCGGGAGGCGACTCCGGCGGTGCATTACGTGACTCTCACCGATTACGACAAGACCTACGGCTGTCCGGTGGCGTTCCATCCCCAATCCCTCGCCAACATCCTCGGCGAGGTGGTGAGCCGGGCCGGTCTGCGTCAGCTGCGGATCGCCGAGACCGAAAAATACCCGCACGTCACCTATTTCTTCAATGGCGGGGTGGAAAAACAGTTCCCCGGCGAGGAACGCGTGATTGTGCCGTCGCCCAAAGACGTCGCCACCTACGATCTCAAGCCACAGATGAGCGCTCCGGAGGTGACCCGGAACGTGGTGGAACGCTTGGCCGATTTCGACTTGGTGATTCTCAACTTCGCCAACCCGGACATGGTGGGACACACGGGCGTGGTGGAGGCCGGGATCCGCGCCGTGGAGACCATCGATGACGCCGTGCGGCAGGTGGTGGAAAAAACCCTCGCGCTGGGCGGAAAACTCATTCTCACCGCCGATCACGGCAACTGCGAACAGATGCGCAACGCCGATGGATCGCCGCACACGGCGCACACGACCAACCTCGTGCATTTCCTCTACGTGGCGGAGGATGCCGCGCAGCGCCGGTGCGAGGACGGCATCCTAGCCGATGTGGCGCCCACCCTGCTTACCCTGCTGGGTGTGCCTCAGCCGGCCGAGATGACGGGCCGCAACCTGGTGTTGCCTCGCTAAAGCCCCCGTCCTCTGCGGTTCCCGGAATCAGCCCCCAACAAAAGGGCTAAAACTTGAGGCCGCCGAAAGGATTTGCGGTTGCCTCGGGCCGGGGAAGCTGATTGCTTAGCCGCTCGTTTTTACCCGATGGTGTAACGGTAGCACATGCGCCTTTGACGCGCTTAGTCAAGGTTCGAATCCTTGTCGGGTAGCCATTCTCCCTCGCCAGTCCGCCTCCTGTTTCAATCGAGGTTTTTCCTTCCGCCTGCGGCTTCAACGGGCGGCTCTGTCTTCAGCGTCATCTCCCCATGAAAGCCCGCGTTGTTTCCCTAATTTGGATGACTCTTTTCTCAATGAGTCGGGCCGCCGATCCGTTTCCTGAGCCCGGTCAGTTGCCCGTTCTCAAGGGATTTCCGGATCCTTTGGTGCTTCGCAGCGGCGAACCCGTGCGCACGGCGGCGCAATGGCGGGAACAACGGGCGCCTGAACTCCGGGCATTGTTTGAGCATTACGAATACGGGGTTTTCCCGGCCAAACCTCAAACCCAGGCAGTCACACTGCTGCGCACCGATCCGACGGCTTTGGGGGGCAAAGCTACGCTCAAAGAACTGGAAGTGCGTTGCACCCAGCCCGATGCCACCGTGCATCTCTTGGTGCTTATCCCCAACCGGCGCGAAAAACCCGCCCCCTGTTTTCTGGGGATGAATTTCCACGGCAACTACGCCCTTCTGCCCGATCCCGCCATTCGGATGCCCTCGGGCTGGGTGAGTTCGGTGCGCCTGGGCGCGCCTCCGGGCCAGGCCGCCGAAGCCGTCCGCGGAAAAGAGCGCGACGTGTGGAATATCGAGCAAATCATCGATCGCGGTTACGCCTTTGCCTCGTTTTTCAGCGGGGACGTGGTGCCGGACAAACCCGACCTGGCCAGGGAACGGCTGGAGGACTTTGTGTCTCCGGGCGGCGATCCGTCCGGGCCCACCGCCCCGGCGGTGATTGGCGCCTGGGCGTGGGGATTCTCTCGGATGCTGGATCATTTGCTCACCGAGCCCGGGATTGATTCCGGGCGCATTGCAGCCGTGGGCCATTCGCGCAACGGGAAAACTGCGCTTTGGGCGGCGGCGATGGACTCGCGTTTCGCGCTCCTGATCGCGAGTCAGGCGGGCTGCGGCGGGAGTGCGCCGTGCCGGGTGCCCCCGGAGTTGGCTGTTCTCGGCAGAAACGGTCGGCCGACAGTTGAGACGGTGTCGGTGATCAATCGCGTGATGCCCCACTGGTTTTGCGGGAACTTCAAGGCGTTCGGGGATGCGGTGGAGAAACTGCCCTTTGATCAACACGCCCTGCTCGCCCTGTGCGCGCCGCGCCCGGTGCTCCTTTCCAACGCCACGGAGGATCTGTGGGCCAATCCCTCCGGGCAATGGAGCATGTTGCGCGCGGCGGATCCCGTATATCGGCTGGTGTGCGGGGAAGGATGCGAGACCGAGCAGGCGCCGCCGGTTGGCAAGCTGCTGAAGAGTCGGCTGGGCTTTTTCATCCGCCCGGGCGCTCATTCCATGAACACGGAGGATTGGAGCGCTTGGCTGGAATTCGCGGACCGCTGGCTCAAGGAGTAAACCCCGCCGTTTCATCCGGCAGCGGGATCTTTCCTGAGGGGACTCGTGGCTCAGGCCAAAGGGCGCGCTGACTCGCGGCTAGCCCTTGATGGGCCGCTCCCCGACTCGCTCAGAGCAACGTCGCGTTGCCGCTGGTGCTCGGCGAGGAGGAGATCCTCCAGGAAGCGGATGAGCCGCAGTCTTGTGCGATCTCTGCGCCGGAGTGGTTGCCAAAGCGGCTGGGGCGAGCGTTGAGAGTGCATAAACAGGAAACAAACTCTTTGTTCGAGGGGGGGCATGCGTTTGGGTGGCTTACCGCATCTTGATGGAGTCCCCTTCTTTTCCTACGCACGAAAAAACCCTGGTGATCCGCCCGGAATACCTCAACCACGTGGGCACGGTTTTTGGCGGGTTCCTGATGCAGTGGGCCGATGACATGGCATACAACGCGGCCTCCTTGGCGTTTCTCGGGGCGGCGTTTGTGACCCGGCGTTTTGAGTCTTTTGATTTCACGTCGCCCATGCGCAGCGGCGATATCCTCAAGGTTTTTTCACAGGTTGCGCGCCGGAAGCATGGCGAACATGAAACAAACCTTCATGTTGATCCAGGCATACGGGCAGACCAATCGCGAAACTGTTGTGCCAAGTGTATTTGATAATCGCCTCGCGGTGGTCA
>CAMARB010000126.1 GCA_945860355.1 Chthoniobacter flavus
CAAGTTCACGCTGCCCGAGCAGGCGCCGCCAAAAATCCACACGCCAGCGGCCGCATCGAAAAATCCTGTAGTGCCGACCTTTTGACCTCGCCCTCGCAAAATGGCGGGTTCCCGGCCCGCTTACCCCTCCAGTCCGCGAAGTGGGGTTAGGCTCGCGTCGAAGTTTTTGGCGCGGTAGAGGGCGTTGAGGCCTTTGCCGTCGCCCGAGGCGAAAACGGGGAGTTTGATGGCGTCCGGTTGAGCATCCTTACCGCTCGCGGCGGCGAAACAGGGCGTCAGACAGAGGAGGGAGAATGCGAGGCCAAAAAACACAGTTTTCATGCAGGTGAAAGAATGGGCGGAGGCGGGGGCAAAGATTGTGGGTGATTGAAGCTTGGGGGGGGTTATTGGACACGGATCATCAAAGTGCGTCCGGGTTGTCCGTCGGAGGTGCCACAACCGAAGACCCAGTTTCCTTTGTATAAGGGACCCCCAACGTAACTCCACAAGCGTCCAATTCCCAGTTGCCCCCTTTTGGCCGCGGAAGTTTCCATGAGCAGCTTGCGTTGCCCCCAAGGGCCGGACACGGCGGCGGAGAGCAGGTTGGGTTCCGAGGTTAACGTTTCCCAAAATCTCACCGAACGGACCTCTCCGGATGCGTAGTTGAGCTTGAGCTCGTATCCCTCGGTGAGCCGTTTGACCTCCTCCTCCGGCGTGTTTTGAGGGATGGCATGGGTCTGTGAAAACCGGGCGAAATAGCTCAGGTTGGAACGGCGCTCTATTCCTGAGGGCTCCTTCAGGCTGCCGCGCACGGCAATGCCCTCTTCGCTCAGGACATATTCGACCTCAAATTTCACCCGGTCTTCGAACTGCCCTCCGAGCTCGATTTTCTTGGGTTGCATCGCCGGTTTAGGCACTTTGCTCAGGCTTACGAGCTTGCGGGGGATGGTCCTGAGGTCTTCCATGTATCCACAAAAGAACTCGATTTGGAACGGTTTACCCACGGCCTGGTTTCCTGACTTGGGTTGGATGAGGAGAACGGGGTCGCTCCCAAGAGTGGCATCGAAGTTTTTTGCGTGGTAAACCGCATTTTGTCCCTGGCCTTCACCCGCAGGGAATGTTGGAAGTTTGACCGGTTGCGGCGCCTCGGCACAACAAGCGGAAACCGATGCAAGGAAGAGGGCCAGAGAGGGGAGGAATTGGTTCATAGGGGGGGGGATGGCAGCGGGGGTCAGCACAGTTTACAAAGAGCCCCCGGGGCTTCGCTGCACGCTCCTGTGCATTAAAACGACCACTGATACGAGAGGCAAATTCCCTGTTTCTGCGCCGGCAAATGTCTTGGCTGAACAGCCCCGGCTCTGAGGCTCGTGCGTGTCCTGCGGTAGAGCCTGAAACCCTAGGGAGCGATTGAGTGCTTGGCTTCTGTGGCAGGGGAAAATGGTGCCCGCCCTTCTCCAACAAACGATCGGTGAAACGCTTTTTGGGCCGTCAACGGAACGCCTTTAAGGGGCGGAGGGCGTGGGGCCTTGGGTTGGAGGCGGTATGCGGGAAGCCTTCACGTGGCTTCTTTGAGGAGGCTGCGACGACCCTCAGCAACGATATTTCATTAGAAGGGGGGCTAATTGGCAGATTCAAGACGCCACCTTGGAGAAGTGTCCGTGATAAAAAGACAGGTGATTCCTTACAGGGAGGCTCGGGATTGATGGGCTTGTGCTGTGATCCATCCCAGAAATGGAGGAGGCTGCGAGGAGACGCAGCGCCGCAGGCTGTGGTTTTTAATCTATGAATGCGATGCCGGGGGGCCGTCCGATTCATGTGCTGCTGGTGGAGGACAGTCCTGAGGATGTGCTGCTCTTCATGGATACTCTCCGGGGCGCGTTGGCGGAGTTTAGGGTGGATGCCGTTTCCTGTCTGCGGGAGGCCTTTGCGAAGCTCGATGAGGGAGGGGTCGATGTGGTGATCAGCGACCTCTCGCTACCGGACAGCACTGGGATGGATACTTTTCACCGACTCGCCGCCCATCCCGCGCAGGCTCCGATTGTGCTCATCACAGGGCTCAACGACGAGGCACTCGCCCTCTCGATGATGGAGGAGGGGGCCCAGGATTATCTCCTCAAAGGCCAGTTCGATCAGGCGCTCCTTGTCCGGTCGATCCGGTATGCGATCAAACGCGCCGAAGCCGAGCGTAGGGTGGAGCGGGAGCGGAACCTGCTCCGCAGCGTCATCGACAACATCCCTGATGCGATTTACGTCAAGGACGCGGAGGGGCGTTATCTGCTCGATAACGAGGCCCACATGCGGCAGATCGGCGTGGCGGTCCCTGAGGAAGTGGTCGGAAAAACTTGTGCGGATTTCGCCCCGGCAGAGATCGAGGCCCTTTGTCAGAGCGAGGATCGCGAGGTGATTGAGACCGGGCGGCCGCTGGTAAACTCCTACGAGGCGCTCACACTGCCCGGGGGAGCGCGGCGCTGGGTTTCATCCACCAAGGTGCCTCTACGGGATTTGGGCGGAAAAATTATTGGGATGATTCGGATTGCCCATGACATCACCGCGAGGAGGGAAACGGAGGAAAAGCTGGCGGTTTCGATGAGGGAGCTTCAGGAGAGGAATGCGGAAATGGAGGATGACCTGAACATGGCCAGAGAGGTGCAAATGGCATTTTTGCCGCAGCAATTCTCGGTGTTCCCGCGCCGCGCGGCGCCCCAGGAGGTTTCTCTTCGTTTTGTGAGCCGCTACCTGCCGACGACCACGTTGGGCGGCGACTTCTTCCATATTCTGCCAATCTCAGAGACGGAGGCCGGGGTGTTTATCTGTGACGTTATGGGGCATGGAGTGAGGGCTGCTTTGGTGACGGCGATTGCCCGCGCGCTGGCTGAGGAGCTCGAAGAGTTTGCCGCCGATCCCGGGGCGTTTCTCACCCAGATGAATGCCTCCATGGTCTCGATCCTGCGCCGAACCCGCAGCCCGATGTTTGCGTCCGGCTTCTACATGGTCGTCAACGTGGAGGAGGGGCGTCTGCATTTCGCAAATGCCGGGCATCCTTGCCCGCTCCATCTCAAGCGAGACCGGAGCACGCTCAGTTTTCTACAGGCGCCGGGCGCGCGGACTGGCCCGGCTCTCGGTGTTTTTGAGGGTTCGAGGTATGGCGCCCAAAGTGTCCAGGTCGCCCCGCGCGATGTCGTGGTGCTTTACACGGACGGGCTGTACGAGGTGGAAGGTGTGCACGGCGATCTTTTTGACCAGGAGCGTCTGCTTAAAACCCTGGGCAGCCACATGCAAAACCCCACCGAGGCGCTTTTTGAGCAAACCCTTCGCGAGGTGCGCAGTTTTTCCGCGAATGGCGCCTTCATCGATGACGTTTGTCTGGTGGGGGTGGAGGTCGAACGGATCGGGGCGTGTGCGCTGGCCGGCTTGGGATCCCCAGCCTGAGGATGCGCGGCGCGGCGTTTTCCCGGGGGGCCGGTCCGTGCGCTGGCCTCATGCGAATTCGCGCGCAAGCGCTGGGCGCGGCTTTGATACGAAAGGGAAGGGATGAATGGTTCTCTCTCATCGATCCCAAGGGGCGGCGGGGCCCTCCTCTCGACCAATGGCCCGCTGAAAGCGGCGAGTGAGGCGGTTAGTGCCCCCCCTCGGTGTCCGGAACAGGATTTGGATTGCGCTCTGGCAGGGGCCGCTATTTCGGCGCTGAACCCATCGCAGAGTCAGGAGACGTCTCCCGAGATGCCAGCCTGGGTGGGGCAACCCTTGCGGATCTTAGTGGTCGATGACGAACCGTTGGTTCGGGAGGTTGTGCGTCTCTTTTTGGAGGAAGACCAGCACTCGATTACGATGGCTTCAAACGGAAGGGACGGATTGGCGCGGTTCTGCGAAGGCGAATTCGACCTGGTGTTAACCGACCGCGCGATGCCTGAAATGAATGGAAACCAGCTCGCCCGGGCGATCAAAACACTCAAGCCGACACAGCCGATTATCCTCCTCACCGGTTTTGACGGAGGCTTGAAGGAAAACTCCGCCGTCGACTTGGTGGTGGCGAAGCCTTTCACATTGGCCTCTCTCCGGCGGGCGATCAGGGAGGTGTTGGGCGGGGCCTGAGGCAATATGCCCGGAAAAGGCGCCACCCCATCAGAGCGAGAAAACCCCGAATGCGGAGGTCAGCCTCGGGAGCAGGGTGCCGTTGCCGGGCCCACACACCGGCCGGGGCCTGATTTTGACGCCTGTCCTGAAGCCAGTGTGTCCGTTTTGCGGTTACCGGAATCCGTATGTTCGGCCGAGCGCCAGGCACTCGTCGAGCGGCTTCATGCCGCCCGTGCACGTCTCATCTCCCAAATTGGCGGCTGCCGCACAGACGCCCAGCTTGAGGGCGTCTCTGACCGGCTGGTTTTCGTGCCAAGCGTGAAGCACACCCGCCGTAAACGCGTCTCCAGCCCCCGCGGCCCCCTTGATGTAACCGCTCGGGAGAATGACGCTGCCATGTTCATCCCACGAGCCGTCCCTTCCCAGAGCGCATGCACCCTCAGGGAAGTGCACCACCACGCGCTCTTTGACTCCTGCCTCAATCAACAGGCGCATCGCCTCGCGGAGCATCTCCCGGTCGAGGTGCTCGCCAGAACGGATCTTTTTTCCCGTCACTCGGCCCGCCTCAAATTCGTTCATGATGCACACATCCACGTGGGGCAGAGCGGGCAGAATGATTTTCGCAAACCGGTCGCTGTCCTCGCTGACCGCGTCGATGGAGGTTTTGAGGCCGGCGGCTTGGGCGCTGGCCAAGACCTCTGCGGCGACCGTGCCGTGGCTCGCGCTCGGGGAGTCCAGCCGGTCCAGTAGGAGCAAATAACCCAGATGAAAAATTTTTGATTGGGTCCTCTGGAAATCAAAGTGCTCACGATCCAAAAGTGCGTTGGCGCCCCGGGCATGGAAGAACGTCCGGCGCCCCGAGCCTTGAACCGTCATCACGTCCGTGTAGCTGGTGGGTTCCTTGTCGGTGGACTGAAGCTGGTCGCGGGAGATCTTCAACCGGTCGCAATCGTTGAAGATACTGCGTCCGTCTTCATCGTCGCCCACCAAACCCGCGGCTTCGAGAGGGTAGGAAACGCCCATGACAGCGAGATCCACCAGGATGTTGTAAGGCGACCCCCCGGTGCCCCGGGTGCGGGAGGAGATGTTTGCCAGTGCATCCTGGGAGGGCCACGTGTCGATTATCTTCACGTGGTCAATGATCCAGTTGCCGCCTGCGAGGATGCCTTTTCGGAGAGTCATAAAAATGGGCCAAAACAAAGCACAGATTCTTTCCTGGTGGACAAGCGTTTAGTGAGGGATGGCGCGATTGCAGGGGGAGAAAGTGCATGGAGCTCGGAGTCCGAATCCCGGTTCGGCATCGCCTTCCGGTGGTGGGTGCGCCAGGCGCAGAAACTGCGGGCGTCGGGAGGGAGAGGGAGAGCGAGCAACGTGTGCGTCGGATTGCGCGGTGAATTTGGCTGTGGCTTCCCAGCGCCCCGGCCGGGGGGCGAGGAAAAGAATGCTTGCTCGGGGCGTTGGGTTGGGTTGATTAGCGAGCGTTCCAAGGTTTGCTCTCCCTTATGAAGAAACTCTTTTTTCTCTCGTTTTTTGCTCTGGCTGAAGGGGCCTTGGCTCAGCCGGCGGCGAAGATCGATGTGAGCCAGCTGCCAGCCCAGGCAAAGATGATCGATGAGGTTGTGGTTCCTGTGCCCAGCGAGATATTTGGCGTGCTGGACAAGTTGGGGAAGCCGCGGTGGGAGGACGTGTTGCGTTCTTCAAAAAGCGCGGCGAAGCCCGTCGGGGGGGCTGAGCAGACCGCCCTGATCCTGGGGACGGTGATTGCCGAGGGGTTCATTGCGGTGGAGGCGGAGAATGCAGAGGAGGTTAAGCGCATTGGGAAAAGCGTGCTGAGCCTCTCTGAGGCGATTGGAGTGAAGAAGGCGGTGCAACGGCGCAGCCAGAGCATTATTGAGTCTGCTGAGAACAAAGAATGGAACAAGGTGCGACGCGAGTTGGATGGCGCGTTATCCGACGTCAAAGAGGCCATGAGTGAGCTGAAAAGCGAGGAGCTCTCGCAGCTGGTGAGCTTGGGGGGGTGGCTTCGTGGGACTCAGGCGCTCACGCAGGTGGTGCGCAGGAACTTCACAAAGGATGGCGCCGAATTGCTGCATCAACCCATCCTGCTCGACTACTTCGACAAACGCATTTCATCCATGACGCCCAGGCGCCAGACGCCACTGGTTTTGAGGGTGCGCCAAGGGCTCATCGAGATCCGCCCTTTGATGGGGATCGCGGAGGGTGTCGAGATTTCAGAGAAACCGGTCCGCCAGATAGGGGAAATTACCGATCTGCTGATCCAATCGATCGGCTCAAAAGCCAACTAACCGGACTCCCATTGTGAAGCGATTTGCCTCAATTCTCCTCGTCCTGGCTTGCGCTCTTTTGAGCGGATTTCCGGCCCGCGCGACTATCGATGACGCCCTTTCATTCGCTCTTGAGGCGGCCGACCCGTATGTGAAGGAGGGGTTTACGGTTCGGGAGGATTATTGGGGCGGGGATTTGCCCGTCAAACGGACCAAGGCGATTGTCCACCAGCTCTTCAAAGGCAATGAGTATTGGTTCTGGATGGGAACCGACCAGAAGAACGCGAAGGTCTCGGTCCACATCTACGACAGCGAAGGGAATTTGGCCGAGGTGGAGTCATGGCAAAGACCCCACATGTCGGCGGCTCGGATCGTTCCGAAAAAAACTGGCTCTTATTATTTAATGGTCGAGATTGAGAAATCGCCGGGGGAACGCACTTATTGGTCGCTTGCTTACGGCTTCCGTTGAAGCGTCGGCTCCAATCCACACTGAATATTTTAAAATCCATGTCTTTGAACCTGCTGTTTTTGTGGGGTCGGCAGTCGGATGGGGTGGGTTTGTTAGGTTTCGAGGATTCTCTAGGGGTTGAGGGCGGTGTGGGACGGGTCTGGGTTGGGAGGCGCGAGACGACTGGCCGGTGGCGAGTTGCATGGATGATAATGTTTGCCGCCACGCTGCTGTTGGGCCTTCGCGCGTTTTTGCGGGCGCCTGAAGGGGTTGTTTGTGCCTTGCGCTGACGAGAGTTCTATGAGGGAAGGCCCAGGGGGCTTCCCACGACCTGATGCTGACTAGAAACGAGCCATTGTTGGAAAGTCATGGAGGGATCCAAACGCGGGTCCTCCAGTTCGAGAGCGCCCGCGTGTTGGGTGCGCTCTACGCAAATGACATCAGGCTCCTTAAGACGATTGAGGAGGCGTTGGCTGTGAAGTTGACCGCCCGGGATGGAAGTTTGCGAATCGAAGGGGAGTTGGCCGGGCTTGAGTTGACGGGGCACCTCTTCGAGCAACTTGACCGGGCGAGGCGGAACGGGGTACCCATCCGGCGCCACGAAGTGGTGTACGCCCTGCGGGCGATCCATGGGCCAAAGGAGAACGCCTTGGATGAACTGGCTGCGAATCGGGTGGTGTGTTCCCCTCGGCGTCCTCCGATTGTTCCCAAAACTGCCGGCCAGAGCTCTTACCTCAAGCAGATCGCTTCCAGTGATATGGTGTTCGGGGTGGGACCGGCGGGGACGGGGAAGACCTATCTGGCGATGGCCATGGCGATCGCGGCGTTAAAACGGGACGAGGTGACGCGGATTGTTCTCACCCGCCCTGCGGTGGAAGCCGGTGAGGCTCTGGGGTTTTTGCCCGGTGACCTCAAGGAGAAGATTCTTCCCTATCTGCGGCCGCTTTACGATGCTCTGCAGGACATGCTGGAGGCTGACGATGTGCAGCGCCTGATGGAGCGCGGGGTGATTGAAATCGCGCCGCTTGCTTACATGCGCGGGCGCACTCTCAACCATGCTTTTGTCATCCTTGATGAAGCGCAGAACACGACCACCGAGCAGATGTTTATGTTTCTTACGCGGCTCGGGGCCGACTCTAAATGCGTGGTGACAGGGGACCCTACGCAGATCGATCTTCCGGCGAAAAAGCGCTCCGGGCTCGTGGAGGCTCTTCAGGTTTTGCAAGGGGTCGAGGGGATCGCCTTCTGTCAATTCTCTGATCACGATGTCGTCCGGCATCCTCTCGTGCAGTCCATCGTCCGCGCCTACAGGAGGTATCGTGGAACAGGCGATGGGGATAACAATTCGGCGTGAAAATTTCGCGGTGCTTTTACGAGCGACAACCTCTGAGTTCGAATGTTTGGATTTCTTGAACGTAAACGGCTGGTAAAAAAGGGCTTGGCGTCCTCCAAGACCCGTCGGCGCCGGACCGAAAACGAGCTTTTTCAGACGCTCGAATACGGGTTGGCCGCTAAGCTGAGCATTCTCGGCGGATTCATTCTCGGCCTATGGGCTTTGATCTACTCCGACTCGTGGGAGCAGCCCACTGAGCGGGGCGTCATCGGTATCCTTATTTTTGTCACCGCCTTGGCGCAGCTCTGGATTAATCATCCTCAGACGTGGGCGCGGAACTCCCGCGTTCTGCTGGTGTTTGGCGTGCTTTTGCTCCATCTGGCGGCCGTCAAAACATTGCTGATCATTTCCGACAACCAGCTCGTGAAACTCGGTTCGGTGGCGCCTGGCCAATTTACGGGCTTGGAGAAACAGCAGCTTTGGAAGTTGGCGCTTCCGTTTGCGCTCGCCCCTCTGACCCTCTCGGTGCTGCTGGGCAAGAGCCACGGGATTTACGCCGCTCTTTTTGGCAGCCTCTGGGGGGCGATCAGTTACCGGACGATCGATCCCAAGTTTCTGGTGACCAGCCTCATCACGGGTTTTATCGCGGTGTATTTAACCATCGAAGTGCGGCGCCGGAGTCGCCTGGTTCGGGCTGGGCTATTTATTGGATTGGCCACTTGGTTTCTGGCGGCGATTTTCGGCTGGGTGGGGCCGGTGATTTGGGAGGACTTGGGGGGGACGCATTGGGGCGTCTTGGGGTGGCAGACCCTGGTCGCAATCGGGAGCCCGATCATGCTGGCGTTCCTCGTTGGTGGGGGCTTGATCCCGATGTGCGAGATGATGTTCGGGATTACAACGGACATTTCCTGGTTGGAACTCGCGGACTTAAATCACCCGCTGCTCAAGCGCATGACCATTGAGGCGCCCGGCACTTATCACCATAGCCTTGTTGTTGCTAATTTGGCTGAGGCCGCATCCGAATCTGTCGGGGCCAACGCGACCATGGCGCGTGTTTGTTCCTATTTCCACGACATCGGCAAACTGGTGAAGCCTGAGTATTTCACGGAGAACACGAGGCACGACCGGCATCCCCACGATGATCTCGCTCCGACCATGAGCGCGTTGGTGATCATCGCCCATGTGAAGGAGGGGGTGGATCTTGCCCTGAAGCACGGGCTCAACCAGCAGATCATCGATGTGATCCAGCAGCATCACGGCACATCCTTGGTCTATTACTTTTACAAACGCGCACTTCAGCAGCAGGAAGACGCGAGAGCAGGGGGGAAGATCATGAACATCCGAGAGGAGGATCTCCCTGAAGTGCGCGAGGAGAGCTTCCGCTACGGCGGTCCAAGGCCACAAACAAAGGAGTGCGCGATTATCAGTCTTGCTGACTGCGTGGAAAGCGCCTCGCGCAGTTTGGAACGGGTGACACCCCAAAAAATTGATCAGTTGATCCGGGACATCATCGAGAAGCGGATCATGGACGGTCAGCTCAAGGACTGCGACCTGAGTCTGCGTGAAATCGAGTTAGTGGCAGAGAGCTTCAAGTTCACCCTCCACAACATGATGCACAGCCGCGTGGCGTATCCGGACGGAAAGCCGGAGCGTCAAGACACGCCCAATCCTCCCTCAAAGGGCGTGGTCCCCATGACGGCCGCCTAGCAGCGCATTCAAAGCGGCGCCGGACCGTCCGGGGGGCAACCCGCCGTGGACTGAGGTGGCCCCCGAAAACCGGGCCAAAGGATAAGCGTAAGCATCCGGGCAACCCATCTGCCGGGAGCGATCTGGGCCTGAGAATCTGGGTGGATGAACTTACCGATCCAGCGCAGGAGAAAAACCCTTGAGGTGATCAACGCGATGGCCGAGCGTTACTGGCAAAGCGGGCTCACCAAGAGGGCGTTTGCGGCCGCCGAAGGGGTGTGCGTGGCCGCCCTAGGAAAATACTTGCCTGTAGCGGCTAATCAAAGGTCGCGCGTGGCCAGGTTCGCGCAGGCGGACGTGGCAACGCTCGTGGAGGTGCGCCGGAAGGCGGCGGGCCCCTTCACCGCCCCGTTTGCAATCGATCAAATCCGGATCTCTTTCCCCTACGGCACGGCACTGGAGATGGCCTCGCCGGACCGTAAACTGGGCGCCTTGCTGCGCGAGCTCTTTGTCTTGCGATGATTGCGCCCGGGCCCTCCACCCGCGTCTTCCTGGCCCTTGGGGCCACCGACATCCGCAAGGGCTTCGACGGGCTCTTCGGGCTGGTGCATTCAACGCTCCAGGAGGATCCCTTCAGCGGCCATTTCTTTGTCTTTGCCGACGCCTCCCGCAACCGCCTCAAGTTCTTCTACTGGGACGGCAGCGGGCTCTGGGGCTGCAGCAAGCGGCTCGAGCGCGGTCGCTACCGCTGGCCAAACGCCCCGGGCCGGGATGGCAAGGTGGAGCTCTCCGCCGCCGAGCTCACGCTGCTGCTCTCCGGCGTCGACCTGGAGAAGACCCGGCGCCGGCCGTGGCGGCGTGGTCATGCCGCAGCCTAGAGAGAGGGAAAGAGAGAAAGTTTTTTAGCAACGAACACTGGAAGACGAGCGGCGACTTGTTGTAGGTCACGCGGCCATGTTGAGCACGGCCCCCGCATCCCATTCTAGCGCTGAAGGCGGCGAGGACCAGCTGTCGTTGCGGCGGGAGGCGGGGTATCTGCGGCATGAGCTCAAGCGCTCGCAGCGGGACATTGAGCTGCTGCGTGAGCTGATCCGGCTCATGCGCCTTGATAAATAGGGCCCCAGCGCGGAGGCAGAGGTGGACCCCGAAAATCGGGCCAGAGGATAAGCTATAGAAAGGCGGGGGCGGGGTGTATCAACACAACCCAAGAAACCACCGCAAATGAAAGCCAAACG
>CAMARB010000127.1 GCA_945860355.1 Chthoniobacter flavus
GATGATGGCGTCGACCTTTTCAAACGCCCGGGTGAAATCCTCGCGGATGAGTGTCCGCACCTTTTGGGCCCGGAGGTAAAAGGCGTCATAATAGCCGCTGCTGAGCATGTAGGTTCCCAGGATGATCCGGCGTTTGACCTCGGGGCCGAAGCCGTCCTCGCGGGTGCGGCCGTATTGCTCGATGAGATTGGCGGCGGGCGAGCGATGCCCGTAACGCACCCCGTCAAACCGGGCGAGGTTGGCGGACGCCTCGGCGGTGGCGACGATGTAATAAACCCCCACGGCGTGTTCGGTGTGGGGCAGGGACACCTCCACGATTTCCGCGCCGAGGGATTGATAATGGCTGATCGCCTTGCGGATGGCCCGGTCCACCTGCGGGTCGATCCCGTCGATGAAATACTCCCGGGGCATGCCCAGGCGCACGCCCTTGAGGTCCTGCCCGATCTGGGCCGTGAAATCCTCGGCGGGCGTCTGGATGCTTGTGGAATCCAGCGGGTCTTTTCCGCAGAGCGCATTGAGCAGCAGGCCCGTGTCGCGAACCGTTTTGGTGAAGGGGCCGATCTGGTCCAGGGAGGACGCAAACGCCACCAGGCCAAAGCGGGACACGCGCCCGTAGCTGGGTTTGAATCCGACGCAGCCGCAGAGCGCGGCGGGTTGGCGGATGGAGCCGCCCGTGTCGGAGCCGAGCGATGCAAACGCCTCGTGGGCGGCGACCACTGCGGCGGAGCCTCCGCTGGAGCCTCCGGGGATCCGGCTGAGATCCCAGGGGTTGTAGGTTTTCTGATAGGCGGAGTTCTCCGTGGAGGACCCCATGGCGAACTCGTCCATGTTCGTGCGCCCAAACGGGATGGCCCCGGCGGCGCGCAGTTTGCCGATCACGGTGGCGTTGTAAGGCGCCACATAACCCTCCAGAATTTTCGAGGCGCAGGTGCAGGGTTCGCCCTGGACGTTGATCACGTCTTTGATGGCGATGGGCACGCCGCCCAAAGGCAGCCGCACATCGGCGGTTCGCGCCTCGTTCCGGGCCGCCTCCACGTTCCGCGAGAGGTAACCGCCCACCCGGGGGTCCACCTCGGCGATCCGGGCGTCGAGCGCGTCGATCACTTCAAGGGGTGAAACCGCTCCGGCGCGCAGCTGGAGTTGAAGTTCGGCAATGGAGAGAGAAGTCAGGGACATTCGGAAAATGTGGCGTCGGCCGGTTCGGGGGCGGAGTTATTCGATGACTTTGGGCACCACAAAAAGGTGGTTGGCTTGGCGCGGAGCGTTTGCCAGAGCCGTCTCGGAGTTGAACCACGGGCGGGGTTCGTCGGCTCTGAACACGTTGAACACGGGGCTGGTGTGCGCCGTGGGTTCCACGCCCGTGACGTCCACGGTCTTGAGTTTCTCCACGTAACTGAGCACCTGGGAAAGCTGACTCTGAAACTTGAGGGCTTCCGCTTCGCTCAGGTTGAGCCGGGCAAGCTGGGCGGTGTATTTGACGTCTAGTTCGGCGCTCATAGGGCCGCGTATTGGAGAGAAAATCTTTCCCCGAGGAAAGGGGAATGACGCCGGTGTACCATGTTGCCTCGCGTTTCCTGACAGCCAGTCGGGCTTGAGCGAAGGTATCCGAGGGACGATGGCAGCGCGAATTCCCCGAGGGCGGCAGCGTTCGGGGGGGCGGGATGCGTCTCGGCAGCTTTGTGGCCGGTGCCCGCCGCAAGCCGCCGCGTGGGACGGCTTCCGGAGCCTCGGGCCTCCGGCTCGGCCTTCTCGACAGGCGGCAGCGCGGCACCCAGGCGGAAAAGCCGCTTGAGGTTGCGCGACAGCCTCATCAGCGCCTATTCCGTGCGCACTTTCTTGAGACCGCGCAGCCTCAAGCGCCGGAGTGCCCGGGCCGATTTGATGACGCCGAGGGTCGGCTTGATGATTTGTTTGTGTTGGGCAGCGGGCGCGCGTCCAGCCTTGTTTAGTCGAGAGCCCGGCCAGGAGAACCGCAGGCCGATGCGCTCAAGCTTTTTAGCGCTGTGAGCGGTGCAAACCCGAGGCTTTTTCTTTGGGAACTTGACGCGCTAGCGGCGGGCCAGTGCGCTGCCGCTCACCCGCTGCATCGCGGCTCCGAAAATGTCGCCGGATCCCAGAGTAGGTGCGCTGGATCTGCCGGCCTTTTGAGCCTGGTCCTTGGTGGCGACGAAAAAGACGTTGCTGTTTTTTTCGGTGGCCAGTGTTTTCTGCCCCGTAAGTTGCTCAAAGTTTCCTGAACGGTTCTGTTCCACCTGTTTTTGGGCTTGTTGGGCTGACCAATCGCGGTTTCCGCGAAGGATGCCATCACCCGTGTTGAGGTTTTTGCTCAGGGGCTGTGCGGAAGCGTTGATGCTGGTCAGCGCGAGGGTGCCGAGTGTTGCGGCGAGGAGGGCGATGCGGCTGGAGGCTTTCATTTTTCGGGGGTGTTTGAGTGGAGGGGCATTGCTGCAAAATAACTGTCGTTAAACAGGATGTGCTGGGTGTAGACGGCGCGGGAGTTTGAGTGTGCCGACCCGTAGAGGAGCTCTCCAGGAAGGGGCGCATTCTATCGCGGCAACAAGTCCCTCATTAGCATCCATCGTGCCACGGCCTCGGCGGAGGGCCGATGCCGGTAAATTCCCGTTTGCCCGGGAGTTGTCCGTCTCGTCGCACCGAAAATCAGCAACGGAGGCGGCGGTGAGCGCCCGGTCGGCGCCGCCCCAGGGGCACCGCCCAGATCGCGCCGGTTGAGGCGGCGGATCGCTTGGAACGTGGGGATGCCAATCTTAGAGCGGGTCCCTACTCAGCAGCCGGACAAGGTGAGATTCCCAAGAACGCGCCGCGGGTGATGCCCCTTCGCCAAGCGCTGTTTGAAATCAAGGGTTAGCGGTGAGAGGGCGGGGTGGTTTTTTCCGGCGCCACTTTCGGGGCGAGGCCTCGACTCGGAATCGCGAAACATTATCGGAACGGCGCGCACCCGCGGGCGGGATGGTCGCGCACGTTAACAGACCGCCTCTGATGAGAGGCGCTCACGGGGTTCAGCGCCCCCGCGGATCGTGTGCCCGGGAGCACGGGATGAAGGAACTTTGGTCGCGAACCAAAGCGATCACTGTCTAGAAGGCTTCCGTTGGTTTGCCCCGCAAAGTGCCTCCCACCGGTTGTCAACGCGTTGCGGTCTGGGAGACCGCAATGGATCAACGAAGCTCTCGGATCCGCAGGTTGCGGAACCTGTAGAGCTGACCTTTTTCTCCGTGGTGTTGGATCGCAATCACACCGGACGCATCCGTGGAGTCGTCCACCTCGGTGGTGGTGACGCCGTTGACCTCGATTTTGAGGTGAGCCCCTTTGCAGGTGATACGGTAGGTGTTCCAGCCGTTGCGTTTGAATGCGTCGCCCGCGCGTTGGCGGAACGCCGCCTCGCTCTGGGCATCGCCTTTGATCGGGCTGATGAACCACATCCGTCGGCCCTCGTCATAAAGGCCTCCCGACCAGTTCCTCGGAGAGCCGTCCACTTCAGCTTGGTATCCGTAGACCTTGTTGGGTTCGACGTGGGCGCGAAACATGAAGCCGCTGTTGGCTTGGCCTTCAGGCAGAAGCACCTCCCCTTCGAAGATGAAGTCGGAGTATGTTTTTTCCGTGATGACAAAAAACTTTTTCTCGCCTGTGAGATGGATCTCGCCGTCCACCACTTGCGTCTGTCCCCAGTCGTAGGCGTTCTTCCAGCCCGCGAGCGTTTTTCCGTCAAAAAGCGGTGTGAAAGTCTCGGCGCTGGGGGCGGCTTGAGATGTCAATCCGCAGGCGAGAGTGGGGAGGAGAACGGAAAGGAAGGCGCGTCGTGGGGTCATGGGAAAGCGAGAGCTATAAAAAACAAGGGTGCGGGTAGTTTGCACGATTTAATCTTCCGTTTTTTAAGCGCGGAGGGTCCCGGAGATGACGAGTCGGCAGCTGGATTTGGCGCTTGGGCGGCGGTCTGATGCGGCGACGACGACAGGGCGCCGTTTGCAACGGCGGCGGGATTGCAAAGTGTTGCGGCCTGGACGTCAGCGATGAGATTTAGACCCGCTCAAGTTTGATGGGGTAGGTTTTGCCTGAAGCGAACTGGGCCACGTAAAGACTGCCCTCGTTATCGACGGTCACATCATGCGGATGCATGAACGCCTCGCCCTGATGCGCCATCGGCAACAGACCTCCTGCGTCCGAATACACCGGTGCGGTGCCGCCAACATTCGAGACGACTCGCAGGTCGTCATCGAGAACCGAGAGGAATCCACGGCTGTTGCGGTCGTTGGGCCAATTGTCGCCCAGGTGCGGGACGAAATAATGGCTCCCGTGTTTGCGGATCTGGCGTGGGTTGCCTCCCGGAAGACGGGTGGTTCTCAAATGCTCACCCGCCTGAGATAAGCTAAGAAGGTATTGCCGGTCGCTCATGGCCACGAGCAAGGTGGGCTCTTTGCCGGAGGGCGCGTCGATCATGCCTCCGTGCGGTCCCCAATGGGGGATTCCACCCTCTGCGCCCCCGAAGATCCTGAGAAAGCGTCCGTCAGCGCCGTAATGGCTGATGTAATCCCGCCCGTATCCATCGAGCACAAAGAAACCTCCGGAGGGCAGGTGCAGGGTCCAAGAGGGCCGAAAATCCGTTTCCAGATCGTATTTTCCAGACTCCTCGGGCCAGCGCCATTCATCGAGGGGCTCTCCATCCAGGGTGGTTTTCACCACGCGGTGCGTTTTGAGGTCTGTAATAAAAAGAACCTCCCGGGTTCCCTCTGAAACGATGGAAAGTCCGTGGGCGCCGGGAAAATCATGGCCCCATTGTTGGACGAGCCTGCCGTTCCGATCGTAGATGATCACGTTGTTCGCGATATTGTCGGTGAGCAGGACGATGTGCCCCTCCCGGTCGCAAACAATCCCGTGGCAGTTGTTGACTGGCGATTTGGGACCGAGCACGCCCCAGTCTGGAACAACCCGATAGCGGAAGTCTCCCTGCCCGAGAACGGACGGGGCGTCTGCCGCCCACAAAGATCCCAGTTTCGCCGCGAAACTCGCTGCTGCGCTTTGTTTCATGAACTGGCGTCGCGGAATCCCCTGGGACCCCTCTGCTCTGGGTAATTTCATGGCTTCAACCTAGCGGTCGGGCGCGCCCCGGCAATTTACGCGAACGCGTAAGCCGGGAGATCGGCGAGTTCCAGCCGGTGTTGGAGGGGACCTTACTGCCGCTGTGCCGTTGGTAGGAGCCGGTATGCCTTCTCCAAACTGGTCTCTCGGATTCCCAGTTGATTGCGGCGTTGCTCCGTGATACCGCCCGGCGGAAATGAGCGTTCGATCCGGGCTTCGGCGAAACTGGAATGTGCGGGGCGCCACCATGAGCACGTGGCATCCCACGCGGCTGCTGACCGGCTACGGCTGGGACGCCTTAACCGCCGCCTGTTTCTTGGGCGTTCGCATTCCTCGCTCGCTCCTTTTGTTGGGGGCCGGCGGGGGCACCATGATCCGGCAGATCCTTCACTTGCTCCCGCAGCTGGAGGTCACAGCGGTGGATTTGGACCCGCGGGCTCTCAATGCGGTGCGGATGAACTTGGGGCGATTATCGGACTCCGTTTCCCTGGTGGAAGCGGATGCTTATGAATGGGTTCAGCAGTGCTACCGGCGTTTCGATGTGGTGGTGGATGACGTTTACGCGGCGGGGGTGGAGGACGTCTTCCGGCCGGAGCCGATTCAAGAGGCCATGCTGGGCTTGTTGAAGGCTTGTGCACACGAGGATGGGCTGGTCATTGCGAATTCGATCACGGCCCGCGGGCATCGCGCCGCTTATTCGGCCGCGCGCCGCGCTTATCAGAGGGTGTTTGCCCGGATGCGCACGGTGCGGCCACCTCTGGGATGCAACGCGGTCCTTGTCGGCGGCGACGATGTGAAAAGTCAAAGAGCCCTCGGGTCTTGGGAGTCTCTTTGGGCGCCCACAGAACGGCGTCTCTGGGCGGGGCTGCGGGTGGGCCGCTGAGGAGGGCTCCGGAGAAGGAGATGCGAGGGAAAAGAGAAAGGCTCCCCACCACAACGGGCGGGGAGCCTTTTTGATGATTCCCGAATCCAGCCGCAACCGGCCAAACGCGGATCGGATCGGAGCGCGGCGGCCCCGGTTAGCGCGTGGCTATGGCTTGAGAGCGGCTCGCGGGCTTAGGATCGGCGATGACGTCGAGCTCGTGAACGGACCAGTACGAGCCTTCGCTCTGCGCTGTAAGGGTGATGCGAATGGACTTGGCTTTTGCCTGGCTGAAAAAGACCTCGGTCAAGGCCCCTGATCCTTTGCCCTCGGCAACGGGTTTCTCCCATTGAACCCCATCTTTTGAGATTTCTATCTTGTAGCCGCGCGGAAAGTCCCCGGCGGAATCGCCCGCATCCAATCGAATGCCTGCAACCTGCGTTTCCTGAGGAAACTCGACCGTCATCCACATCCCTGGAGATTGCGGAGCCTTGGTGTCGAAGCGGGTTTCGGATTTGCCGTCCACGGCGTTCAGCAGAGCAGCCGCGTTGTGACTCGCACTGAGCTTCCAGTCATTGCGGTTTGCAACGGTTGCGGGGCCGAAAGTTGCCAGTTCAGGAATCGTAAAGGGCGCCGTGCGGTCCTTGAGATTGGCACGCATGGCCGCGACGTCTTTCGCGTCCACCGTGCCGGCTTTATTGCCAAAGCTGTTCCTCGCGTAGGAGGCCACTGCGGCAATCCAGTAATCGTCGTTGCTCTCCATTGGGACCATCTGCGAGTCGTAGGTCTTGTTGTTGATCGGGCCAGCAAGGCCCTTGAGCAAAACGGCGATAAATGCCTCCTTCGGCCCCGTCACGGTGCGGGAGCCCGCGAGCGGAGGCGCCAGCGTGGCTCCCGGCTTGCCCTCGATCGGTGTGCCTCGGCCGTCGGGATTGTGGCAGGTGAAACAGAGCTCGTTGAAGACCTCGTTGCCCTTGGTGAGTAAGCCTTTCTGCGTGCCGTTAAACTCCCTGCCCCAGCGGCGTACGGGAGCGAGCATCTGCATCGCGATTTCGCGCATCCCCATGTGGCCCATTGCCCCCGAAACGCTCGCCTGCACGAGAGGGCCTGCGCCCTTAAAGTCGAGGAGTCGCGCGGAACAGAGCGCCTGCATGGCGACAGCGGGGTCGCTATCCTTGCAGAGAGCAACGATCTCCCCGAGCAGGGCGGAGTCCCCCGCCTTGACGAGTGTTTCGCTGACACGGATGGCGGCGGCGCGGACCTGGGGATCGGAGTCTTTGAGCTTCCGACGGACAAGATTTGCGTCTGCCGCATCGAGCCCTTCCAGCGTCCAGAGCGCGTGAATACGGCTCAGCGGCGACTTGCCTTCGTCGGCCAGTTGAATCAGGGCAGGCGTCACTGAGCGGTCCTGCCTGAGCACGAGCAGCTTCTGGGCTGTATCCCGCCACCAGCCGTTGGGATGCTCCAGGGCGGCCACCAGTTCCGCGAGCTTGGCGTCGTCGAGGCGCGGCTGGGGCCCGGGCTTGAAGTCGTCGTGGACCAGGCGCCAGATCCGTCCGCGGGCCACCTGTTTGTCGAGTGCGTATTGTTGGACAACCTTGCGCAAATAGCTGCCCTCTTTCACCCAGTTACCCTCCTGGATGATGCCCCGGTACATGTCCACCAGGTAAAGAGTGCCATCCGGAGCCGTGTTCATGTTGACCACCCGGGAGAGCGGGTCTGTGGATCGGATGAACTCGCCCTTGTCGTACGCGTTTTTGAGATAGGTGAGTCCGTCTTTGACCTCCGCCTTGGTGCGACGGATCAGCCGCCCCACCGGCTCGGAGAAGAGGAGATCCCCGCGCAAATCAGCCGGAAGCCTGTCGCCCCGGAAGACTTCAGCCCCGCAAGTCGCGGTGAAATGATTGAGCGTCTTGTCTTCAGGACGGTAGCGGTTCGCGCCGCCCTGAACATCTGCGATCCCCACGGCAGGCCACACTTGTTTATAGTCCTCAGAGAACTGATTTTTGGCGCTGAACCCCCCGTAGAGCACGTGCGTTTGGAAGTTGACGGGCCCCAGTTCTCCTCCGGCGTTGACGATCCACGGCTTGCCATAGTCGTCCTGAGTGAGTCCCCACTGTCCGCCGTTGGCGGCGATGGGCTCCTTGACCGGGGCGGATCCCGGGCGCCAGCGCAACCGCCAGTTGTTGTAGGTCATGTACATCCAGTTATCGATGGCCCAGATCAACCCGCTTTGCTGGTGCTCCATGTTGCCGCCCCTCGGCCCGCCCTCAAACCACAGCGTTTTCTGGTCGGACTTCCCGTCGCCGTCCGTGTCTTTGTAGAGATAAATGTCCTGAGTGTCGGTCTCGTTGATCAACAGTTCGCCGCGTCCCAGGGGAAGGATCATGCGGGGCAGAAGGAGGTTGTCGGCAAACACCGCGTGTTTGTCGAATTTCCCGTCGCCCTTGCTCGACCAATGGAGCGAAACACGACTGGTGGGAGCGTGTTCGTTGGTCCCATCGGCGTCCTGCATGTAAGTGCGCATTTCCGCCACGAACATCCTTCCGCTTCCGTCAAACGCGGCTGCCACAGGCTCCTGAATGTGGGGTTCCGACAGAACCACCTCCATGCGGTAGCCCTTGGGCAACTGCATTGTTTTGAGGGTCTCTTCGGGCGTGAGCGCCTGAACAGGCCGCATTGGGGGGAATTCCTCGGCCGGGGGCGGAGTTTTGGGCGTATCGGCTCCGTGGAGCGAGGAGGTAAGGAGCAGCGCGAGAACAGCTGGCTTCTGGAGGTTCATACAGTGTGGTAATGGAGGCTAGAACGAGGGCTGGGGGGCTGGGTTGAATCGGTAGACGCAAATTTGCTTAAAACGGCACTATAAGCCCGCGTTTAAGGATTTTTTGGCCCATTCGAAACCCTCAATCATGTCAAATCGCGGCTTTTGGATTTTCTTAGGATGAAGTGCAAATCCTGAGCCGGAATTTGCCGACGATCAGGGGCCTTTTGGCCGGGCGTTCCTCAGGGAATGCCTCTCTTACGCCAGCAGTAATCATACGAGCCTGGCGGGGAGAGGACCGCTCCCAGGATCGGAAGCCCTCTGGGTTGTAAGGCCGCAAATCAGCGAGTCTCGCGCTTGTTTTGGGGGCGGGCCGGATGCGTCGGTGGGGGCCCTGTCCTCTGATGGGAGGTTTTGACGAGGAGCTCGGTGTCTGTGGATCGCTTCAAGGTGACGGCTGCTCTGGCTGCGGGAGGAAAGAGACTGATGATGACTTTTAACGGGGTGCCAGGCGCGAAGCCGCCACGGGTTTTAAGCCTGCCCGAGAGCGGCACTCCGGGCATGTTAACGATTGATCCGAAGGATTCCCATATCCGTGAGGGATCTTTGCTTTTCTTATGCCACCCACCCGCCGCTATCAGTTTAGAAATCGAAGCCTGAGTCCTTGAGCGAAATGAACCCGGCTCCGAACGCCGGGGGGAAGGGGCGTCTCAGGAGTTTCTCAGCCTTCTCACCAGTCACCAGAGCACTCTTTACGCTTTCCTCTCTGCTCTGTTGGCCCGCGCCGACGGGGTGAAGGATGTGCCCCAGGAAACAAACCTGGCTTTGTTTGCAAAGGCAGCCGAATACGATGTTCAGCGGCCTTTCCTCCCCTGGGCCATACGATTTCCCCGGTTTCAAGCAATGGCGTGGCGCAAACGTCAGTCTCGGGATCGGCTGGTCCTCGACGAAGGACTTTTTCAGGTTTTCGCGGATCGGCTGACGCAGGATGGGGTCGTATTCAACCGGCGCCTGGATGCGCTGGAGGCCTGCATGGAGAGGCTGCCAGAGGCTGCAAGGGATTTGGTGGACGCGCGCTACTTGAGGAGTGGTGGCGTTGGCAAATTACCGAGAAACGAAGTGCGGGCACCCCGGAGGGTGAGTCGGTTTCCGCGTCTTTCTCGTGCGGGATGGCTGCGGGTCGCTGCGGCAGCCGCAGGAATTTGCGTCCTCGGGGCTTGGCGCTCAGGCGTATGGGAAGCGGCGAAGGAACATCGGAGGGCGGCGTTCCGATCTGCAAGTCAGTGGTTTTGGCCCGGAACTCAGATTCAATGCCTGGAGCTTACAGAGCCTGTTTTTTCCGCCCCTGCTCAAGCCACCCTGCTTGAGGGCAAAAGTTCGAGAGTTCACATGTTGCGGATGAAGTCGGGCGCCACTCGGGTGCGTCTCGAATCCGGGGCCGTGATGAGTTGGACCGGGGCTGTCACGCTGGAATTCGTCAGTTCAATGCATGTCCGGGTGCATGACGGCAAAGTCACTGCTTCCATCGAGGAAAGAGCCAAGGGTTTTGTCATTGAGACCAATCGGGCGCGTGTGGTTGATCTCGGGACACGGTTTGGCGTGGAGGCGTCCCCTGCGGGCCATACGAATGTGGTCGTGATGGAGGGGGAAGTGGAAATCCATGCGCCTTCCGGAAATGCTCTAGACGAGGGGATCTTGGCGAACTTGGTGTTCGGCGACGGCGTTCAAATCGAAAAGTCCCGCCAGCTTTCGCCCATCAAATTTCTGTCGTTTGGCCCGGGCAAAGACGAGTGGACCGCAATGCCCTCGGCTCCACCCAGCGCTGTCATTGCCGACGTGAGCGATAATGATGCCGACTCCCCATCCAAGCGGCAGTACAGCATCCGCTTGGCCGCCATGCGCTCGGGCGTCAGAGCATGGCAGGCGGATCGGGCTTGGTGGTATGCCATGGACGGGAAAGAGTTGCCTGATTGGCTCGAGGGCGCCGATTTAGTGGCAAACCGCAGATTTGACGGGTGCCGGGATGACTTTCAGCTTTCCATCTCATTGAGCCGGGCCGCGACGCTGTTCGTCTTTCATGACCTAAGAAATCCTCCGCCTCAATGGCTGGTTTCCGGCTTCCAAGACACCGGGTATCGGCTGCGTTTTGAGGACGGAGTGCCGGCGAGTCCAGTCCAGCGCTTGGTAAGTCCTCCATTTGGCGTCTGGACGCGCGAGTGTCGCGATGCGGGAGTTGTGAACCTT
>CAMARB010000128.1 GCA_945860355.1 Chthoniobacter flavus
TGGACGGGATGGACGGGATGGACGGGATGGACGGGATGGACGGGATGGACGGGATGGACGGGATGGACGGGATGGACGGGATGGACGGGATGGACGGGATGGCGCCCGGGGTTGGGCCTCGCGGGGATCTTTTCCGGGGTGGTTTTTTAGACGCGCTGGACGTTGAGTTTTAGAAAATGGGCGGAGCAGGAGATGCAGGGGTCGTAGTTGCGAATGGCGTGTTCGCAACGGAGTCCGAGATCGGCATCCGAAAGGTCTGTGTGCTCGGCCACGAAGTTCCAGAGATCGCGTTCGATGGCTTTCTGGTTCTGTGAAGTGGGCGGAACGATCCGGGCCTCTTGGATGATGCCGTCCGCATCGATCCGGTATCGGTGATAGAGCAGGCCCCGGGGCGCCTCCGTGCAGGCGTGGCCCACGGCGGCTCGGGGCTTAACCGGGGGCGTGGGTGGGGGCGGTTCGTATTCGGAGAGGAGTCTGAGCGCTTCGTCGCAGGCGTGGAGGACTTCGACGCTGCGGATGACGATGCTCTGGAAGGGGTTTGTGCAGGTGGGGGCCAGCCCGGCGGCCAGGGCCGCCTCTTTGGCGATGGGCGCGAGTTGGGCGAAGTTGAGGTTGTATCGGGCCTGGGGACCCACGGAGTAGATCCCACGCCCGTTCATCCGGCAGTGGAGTGCGGTGGAATGCGCGAGATGTTCCTCGGTGAAATGGGCTTCAAACTCGGCGGCCGGGATGTCGAGTCCGCTCAGGGAGACGACCCGGCCCTCGTTGAGGGGGTATTGTTCCGGGTGCCTGAGGGCGACAAATTCCGGGGCCGATTCCATCAAGGGAAACTCGAACCCGGCGACCCAACGCACGTTCTCCAGGGCGGAATCCCTAGCCCGTTTCAAGGAATCGGCGAGGGGGCGCAGATCGGCTCGGGTTGGGATCCTGTAAAACCCTCCGACCCGGACGTTGACGGGATGCACTTCGCGGCCGCCGATCGCGGCGAGGATTTCGTTGCCGACTTTTTTAAGCTGGAGCCCCCTCTGGACGATGTCCGGGTGGTCTTTGGCCATGGAAATGGCGCTGTCGTAGCCAAGGAAATCCGGGGCGTGCAGCAAGCAGATGTGGAGGGAATGGCTTTCGATCCATTCGCCGCAGTAAAGGATGCGGCGCAGCGCGCGGAGAGCCGGGCAGATTTGGATGCCGCAGGCGTCCTCCATGGCGTGAACCGCGCTCATCTGGTAAGCGATCGGGCAGATGCCGCAGATACGGGCTGTGATATCTGGGGCTTCCGTGAAGTGGCGGCCCCGGAGGAACGCCTCGAAGAAACGCGGGGGCTCGAAGATCTTGAGTTTCACGTCGAGCACCGTTTTGCCCGAGAGCTGGATAAAGAGTGCGCCCTCGCCTTCGACCCGGGCAAGTGAATCGACCTGGATAACGCGCGTGGGCATGGTCAGGGTTTGCGGGCATTACTTTCCTTTTGGAAGGGTTCGGCGGCGGCGTTGAATGTGGAGAACAGGCGGGCCAACGTTCCGGGGTCGATCCCGAGCGGCGCCCCCCCGCAGTAATCGGAGAAGGCGCGGGTGTTGGGGGTTTCTTTCGGGCCGAAACAGCCGTAGCAGCCGCGTTGATAGGCCGGGCAGAGCGCGCCGCAGCCGGCGTGTGTCACCGGCCCCATGCAGGGTGTGCCGTGCGCTACCATCACGCAGACCAGGCCCCGCCGTTTGCATTCCATGCACACCGGGTGCGGCGGGGTGTTGGGTTTGCGCCGGGCCAGAAACGCGCTGATCACCTCCAGGAGTTGGTGTTTGTTCACGGGGCATCCGTGCAGCTCGAAGTCCACCCGGATATGCGCGGAAATCGGCGTTGATTTTTCCAGGGTGTCGATGAACTCGGGGTGCGCGTACACGTGTTCGGTGAACTCCCGCACGTCCCTGAAGTTTCGTAGTGCTTGGATCCCGCCGGCGGTGGCGCAGGCGCCAATGGTGACAACGCGCCGGGAGATCCGCCGAACCTCTTGGATGCGCTCCGCATCGGCCGCGGTGGTGATGGAACCTTCCACCAGGGAGAGGTCGTAGGGGCCGGCGACAACGCTGCGGGTGGCCTCGGTGAAGTGGGCGATTTGCACGGCATCCGCCACGGCGAGCAGCTCGTCTTCGCAGTCCAGGAGGCTCAGCTGGCAGCCGTCGCAGGAGGCGAATTTCCATACCGCCAGCTTCGGTTTCGCCGCGGGCTTCATAATTCGGGGATGTCGAGCCAGGGCCGGACCCGGTCGTATCGGAACACGGGGCCGTCCCGGCAGATGAACACCGGGCCGAACTGGCAATGGCCGCAGAAACCCAGGGCGCAGCTCATGTTGCGCTCCAGGGAGACATAGATTTGCGAGTCCTCAATCCCGAGCACCCCCAGGGCGCGCGCGGTGAACCGCATCATGACCTCGGGCCCGCACACCAGGGCGATCGTTTGGACGGGGGCCACTGCGGCCAGGGTGAGGAGCTTTGGGACCACGCCCACGTGCCCCCGCCAAAGCCGGTCGGGGCGATCGACGGTGAGGAGGACGGGCGGCTGACCCCGGCGCCGCAGTTGCCGCAGTTCGTGACGGTAAACGAGGTCGACCGGGGAGCGGGCTCCGTAGAGGAGGGTGACGCGTCGCGGGGGATCGGCGGCTTTGAGCAGGCTGCGGAGTGCGCCCCGAAGGGGGGCGATGCCGAGGCCGCCGGCGATGAGTAAAACGTCTTTGCCGGCGGTTCGGGCCAGGGGCCAGGGATTTCCAAACGGGCCGCGTAATCCGACTATTGCGCCGCGTTTGAGTCTGTGAATGGCCTGGGTGAGGGCGCCCACGGCGCGGATCGTGTGGACGAAGGCGCCCGGGCGCGGGGATTCACCGCAGGAGGAGAAAGCGGCTTCCCCGACGCCGAACACGGAGAGCATGTTGAACTGGCCGGGCGCGAGTGCGGACAGTTGTTCGGGGCCAGCCGGGACATACTCGAACGTGGCCGTGTCGCGGGTCTCGCGCCGGCGCCTGACGAGCCGGTATGGCGTGGGCCGCATGGCTTCGCAGGGAGGGCGTGGGATCGGCTCAGAGAGGAGGCTCATAGAGCTCGAGTAATCGGGTGCGGGTGGCCTGGAGCCGGTCGAGCAGGACCCGGCTGACCCGCAAGACGATTTCGTAGCCGAAGTCGTGGTTCTCCTCGATCTCCTCGCGCAATGTGCGGGCGCAGAGGGACACGGCTTCGACGGGGGTGATGGCGACGGCGCTGAAATGCCAGCGGTAGGGAGCGAAAAGCCAGGACCAGCCCAGGGCGTCTCCGGCGTGCAGGGTCTCGACTGTGGTGGGGCCCCGGGTGGGCACAAATGTCTGGAGTGCGACCCGGCCGCTTTTAATGAGGTAAAACCGGGTGGCTTCGAAGTTTTCCTCGAAGAGGGGTTGCTGGACGCCGAAACGCTCGAAGAGCGCGCACCGGGAGAGCAGATGTATGTAACGAGGCGGGATTCCCTGGGTGAACGGATGCGTCTCAATGGCTGTGAGAAGTTCGCTCATACGAGTGGGAAGGTGTGAGGGGTGAGGGGTGAGGGGTGAGGGGTGAGGGGTGAGGGGTGAGGGGTGAGGGGTGAGGGGTGAGGGGTGATGCGGAAGAAGGCGGAAGAAGGCGGAAGAAGGTTTTTGGAGGAGCCACGGCGGGTGAAAAGCGGGCCTCCCAAAAAACGATTCGTTCGCCGGGGCTGTGCTGCGTGCAAGGGCGGTTGAGCAGGTTCTCCGGGGCGGGCGCTAACCCGGAGCGGGTGGGGTCGGCGGAGCTGTTTGGGTTAGGGCGCGGACTTCCTCGGTGATGTCGATGCCGACCGGGCACCAAGTGATGCATCGGCCGCAGCCGACGCAGCCGCTGGACCCGAATTGGTCGTGCCAAGTGGCCAGCTTGTGGGTGAGCCATTGCCGATAACGCGACTTGGCGGAGGCGCGGGTGATGCCTCCTGCGACTGAGGAAAAACTCAGGGTGAAACAGGAGTCCCATTTGCGCCAGCGTTCGGCGTGGTTGCCGGTGAGATCGGTGACGTCTTCCACCGTGGAACAAAAACAGGTCGGACAGGCCAGGGTGCAGTTGGCGCATGTCAGGCAGCGTTCCGCCACGGCGTCCCACCGGGCGTGGTCGTAGTTGGCTTTGAGCAGCGCCGGGATGTCCGCCTTGGGCATCTCGCGCCCCATGGTCCGGGCGGTGTGGTCGGTGATCCGTCGCGCGGCCTGGATTTCTTCCGGGAACGCTGCGCGATGGGGGAGCGCCGCCAGGATTTGAGCGCCGCGATCCGAGCCGGTTTGAACGACGAAATAATGGCGGGTTTCCTCGAGGACCTCGGTGAGCGCGAGGTCGAATCCGGTTTCGGCCCGGGGCCCGGCCTGCATGGACACACAAAAACAGGTGCCCCCGGCGACCCCGCATTGCAGGGCGACGATAAAAAGGGGCTCCCGGCGCTCCGCGTAAGTGCGGTCCACGGCACCGCTACCCAGGAACACTTTGTCTTGGATGGCGATGGCGCGGAGTTCGCAGGAGCGCACCCCGATGAACGCGTACCGGGGCGCGGGTTCGGCGGGTGTCTCGACGGTGAAGCCGTTGCCGTCGCGGTGGAGGCTCAGGAGTCGGGAGTTTGCCGGGAAAAGGAATTGTTTCCAGGAATGCGGGCCGACGGCGTATCCGAACAGAGCGTGATCCTGGCGTTTGTTGAGGCGGTATTGGCCGGCTTCCTGGGCGTCGGTCCAGCCTTCCGGGAGATCTTTGGCGGTTTCCAAGCGTTCATAGACAATTGCGCCGTCGCGTACGGTGGGGCCGATGACTTCAAAGCCTTGTTCCTGAAGGACGGTGATCAGGCGGGGGAAATCTTCGCGTTCGAGGATGCACTGGAGGCGTTCCATGGCGCTGCCGCTGCCGGGGGGGGCGTTGGTTTCAAGAGTCGTGTGGGGCGGGCTGGCCATGGATCTGAGGAGGTGCGCTGATGGAGCGGCGGAGCCTGGGGGGGGGCGGAGCCGGTTTCCCGTGACACCCATCGTTTCGAGCCGGGTCGGCGATCTGGCCGTGGGTTGGGTTGTTGTTCCGCCGGCAGGGTGGCGCGTGGGGGCGGTTGCACAGATCTCTGGCACCCCTGCCGGGGTGCGTCGTTTGTGGGGCGTTGGGTTCCGGTGGTGTCGCTTCGCTCGACCACCGGCTACTTCCTGAGATGCCTCCGGCATCGGGCCACCGTTTGGGGACAGACCCTGGTGTGCACTCCGTCTGGAGACAGACTCCGGGGTTCACTCACCGGGAAAGCTCATGGGAAAGCTCATGGGAAAGCTCATGGGCGCTCCCTCAGGTGAGCGTCTCCGATCAACGCACACCCCGCCCGGGGCGTTGCCTCGGATGGGCCGGGCTGTTGGTTCCCAGAATCGGTCCCGTTGGGTTTCCCAGCCCCGGATTTCCCGGCTATTCCCGGATGGCCGCCCGGGGGAGGGGGCAAAAAGCAACGAGGGGGGGCGAACAGAAGCGGGCGCTCCGTGATTTCCAAAAAGCTCTCCGCGTTCCCCGCGGCTCCGCGTGAAAATGATTCTTTTTCCTGATTTCAGAGCCCGGTTTTTCAACGGCTCCTTGACCGCGCCACCCGCGGTTTCTCCCTGCCTAAAACCCCGCACTTAGAAAAGCGTCATCTGTGGTCGGCTGGGACCTTCAGTCGGTTTGCGGCTCCGGGGTTTGCCGGGAGGTGGAGGGGCTTCCGCGAGGGTGGGTTTGCCCTCCGCGTTGAGCTCCGATTGCTCCAGGTTGGAGAGAATCTCTTTGGCGCGCGCAATGATCGGGCCGGGCAACCCGGCCAGACGCGCCACCTGGATCCCGTAGCTTTTATCCGCGCCGCCCTTGACGATCTTGCGCAGGAAAATGATCTGATCGTTCCACTCGCGCACGGCCACGTTGAAGTTGCGGACGCCGGACCGGGTCATCTCCAGCTCGGTAAGTTCGTGGTAATGGGTCGCAAAAAGCGTCCGCGATTTGAGGGTGTCGTGGAGGTATTCCGCCACGCTCCAGGCGATGGAGAGTCCGTCGAATGTGGACGTGCCCCGGCCGATCTCATCCAGGATCACCAGGCTGCGGGCCGTGGCGTTGTTGGTGATGTTGGCCGTCTCGTTCATCTCCACCATGAACGTGGATTGCCCCTTAGAAAGGTCGTCGTTGGCGCCGACCCGGGTGAAAATCCGGTCGGCCAGGCCGATCTCGGCCGAGGCGGCTGGCACCCAGGCACCGATCTGCGCCATGAGCACCAGAAGCGCCACCTGGCGGATGTAGGTGGATTTACCGGCCATGTTCGGGCCGGTCAGGATCAACAGCCGGTGCCGGTCCGCGTCGAGTTCCACGTCGTTTGGGACGAATTTTTCCTCCACGAGGCTCTGATCGAGCACCGGGTGGCGGCCGTCTTGGATCCGGATCCGGAGGTCGTCGGAGAGCGCGGGTCGGCAGTAGCCGAAGAGCCGGGCGGTCTCAGTGAGCGCGGTTAAAACGTCGAGGGTGGCGACGGAGGAGGCGGTTTGCTGGAGCGGGGCGAGTTCTTTGAGGATTTCCTCGCGGAGCTGGTTAAAGAGCTCGAGCTCGAGCGCCTTGGCGCGTTCGTCGGCGCCGAGGATTTTGCCCTCCACCTCTTTGAGTTCGGGGGTGATGAAACGTTCCCCGGTGGCGACGGTCTGTTTGCGGTGCCAGGTGGGGGGGACGAGGTGGAGGTTGGATTTTGTGACCTCGATGAAATAACCGAACACGGAGGTGAACCGCACTTTGAGCGATTTAATGCCGGTCGACTCCATCTCGCGCTGCTGGAGCTGGGCGATCCATTCCTTGCCCTCGGTGGCGGCGTTCCGGAGTTGGTCGAGCGGTTCGTAGTAGCCGTCCCGGAACATGCCGCCGTCGCGGGTGAGCGCCGGGGGTTCATCGACAACGGCGCTGGCGAGTAGGGAGACCAGCGCGGGCAACTCGTGGAGGTTCCCGAGCAGGCCCTCGCACAGGGGGCAATCCAGGGGTTGCGGGCTGAATCCGGTACCTTTGAGGAGCGCGTGCAGATCGGCTTTGAGCGGGGGGATCTGCTCGAGGCTGGTCCGCAGAACGAGCAGGTCGCGGGCGTTGCCCCCGGCTTGGGTGAGCCGGCCCACGGTGCGTTCCATGTCGCGGATGGATTTGAGGGTGTCGCGCAGTTGGGCCAGGACGAAGGGTTCGGCCAGCAGTTTGCCGATGAGATCCTGCCGGGCCTGCAACGCGGCCAGGTCGCAGAGGGGGTGCAGAATCCAGTCGCGTAATTTGCGGGCCCCCATCGGGGTGACCGTGCGGTCCAGGGCGCCCAGGAGCGAGGTGTCCCGGTTGCCGCCGCGGGACTGGACCAGCTCGAGGTTCGCCTGGGTGGCGGCGTCCACGAGCATGAACTGGGAGTTGTGGTAACAACTGAGCCGAGCCACGTGGCCGAGGGAACGGCGCAGTTCGTGTTTGAGGTAGTGGAGAATGGCTCCGGCCGCGCCGATGGCCAGGGGCAGGGATTCGCAGCCGAAGCCGTCGAGGGATTGCACCTTAAAATGGTCGCGCAGGGTGAAATACGCCTGTTCGTGGAGGAAGGTGTAACCGTCCCGGGCCACCAGTCCGCGGTATTCCTTAAAAAGAGCGGCTTGTTCCTCGCTGACGAGCACCTCGGCGGGCTGGACCCGGGCCATTTCATCCGCCAATTCCCGGGCGTCGGCCAGTTCCGTGACCCGGAAATCGCCCGTGGTCAGGTCGATAAAGGCAAAGCCGAATCCTCCCTTGGAACCGGCGAGCAGCGCGGCCAGGAAATTGTTGCGTTTGGAATCGAGCATCTGCAGGTCGCCGATCGTGCCCGGGCTGATGACCTGGGTGATTTCGCGCTGCACAATCTGGCCTTTGATGGGTTCGCCCACCTGATCGCAGATGGCCACGCGGCGGCCGGCCTTGATGAGTTTGCGCACGTAGTTCTCAGCCGCATGGAAGGGGATGCCGCACATGGGCACCAGGTTGCGTTTGGTGAGCGCGACGTTGAGGATTCCCGAGGCGACCTGGGCGTCCTCGAAGAACATTTCGTAAAAATCCCCCAGCCTGAACAGAAGCAGGGTGTCCGGCGGAAGGCTCCGGCGGATGCCCTGGTACTGCTGCATCATGGGGGTGAGATTTTCTGACACGGCGGGGAAGCTAGGGCTGCGTTTCGGGGCAATCAAGCTCCCCTACGGATGGGGAATGGGGGAGGGATGGGACGAATGCGAGGAATGGGAGCCGCGCCCGGGGCCTGCCCCTATTGGGTGCTGGTTTCCACTGCGGCGGTGTCCGCCGCCAGATGGCGGGTGCCGTAGAGCCAGAATCCGCCGGCTACCACCATCATGGCGGAGACCAGGCCAAACGCCGTGTTCATGTTCCAGCGGTCGCCGATGGCGCCGATCAGGGGCGGCGAGATGGCGTCGCCCAGGGCGTGGATGAGGAAGATGTTGAGGGCGAACGCGGTGGATCGGGTGGCGGCCGGGGTGACATTGGCCAGGGCGGCGTTGGCCGGGCCGGTGTTAAAAAAGAGGAAAAACACGGCCAGAAACACCAGCCCCCAGGCGGAGGGAAAGGGGGTGTAGAGCAGGGCCACTGTGGCGGGAAACGCCAGGAGGATGCCGATGCCCGAGACGAGAAAATACGCGCTCGGAAATCGGGGCCGGAGGCGGTCGGCGGTCCAGCCCCCGAGCAGCGTGCCCAGGAGGCCGGCGACCACGGTGATGGCGCCGAACCGGGTGTTGACGTGGCTGAGCAGATTGGGGTCGGCGGCGAACTCCGCCTTGCGAAAGTCGGCGATGTAACTGGGCATCCAGAAGGACATTCCGCCGATGGCGAAGGTCATGGCGGTCATCGCCGCGGAGTTGATCGTGTAGGAGCGGATTCGGAACAGGGCGAGGTAATCGGAGAGCTTGGGTTTGGGGGCGGCGATCGCTTCGGGGGAGGAGGATTGGCTGCGCGGATCCCGCATCCAGAGGCAGAGCGCGGCCAGGATCAGGCCGGGCGGGGCGACGAGGTAAAAGGCCCAGCGCCAGTCCAGCCAAGCCGACACGGCGCCTCCGTAGACGTAGCCGAGCGCGCTGCCCACGGGGATGGCGAGGTAGAAGAGGGAGAGTTTTTGGCCCCGGAGTTTGGCCGGGTAGAGGTCGGAGATCAGGGTGGGTGCGGCGGGGCCGTAGCCGGCTTCGCCCACGCCCACAAAAACCCGGGTGAGCAGGAGCATGGCGAACGTGGCGGCGAGTCCCGTCCACGCGCTGGCAAGGCTCCAGAGTGCGACGCTGACGGCGATAAGCAGCCAGCGCGAAAACCGGTCGGCCAACCAGCCGAACACGGGTGCCATGACCATGTAGCTGAGGAGAAAAGCCGTGGCCAATGCGCCCGTTTTGGCGCGGGCGCTCAGGTCGCCCGGATCAAAAAAAGTGGCCCGGATGTGCGGTTCCACCGCCGCGAGCACTTGGCGGTCCAGGTAGTTAAAGAGGTTGATCGCCAAAAGGAGCGCCAGCGCGCGGCCGGCGCCGGGCAGGCCGGGGTTGACTGGGGCGCTGGAGTTTTTCATCGGGAGAGGGATTTATCCGGGAACCCGGCCCGGGCGCGATGGCAAACTCCGTTGCCGGGTGGGCGTTCTGTATCCCCTGGGTGTTTCACGGGCCCGGGTAAGGGGCGTTCTTTTCTTGCGGGAAATGGAATGCCGAGTGCGGTTTTGGCACCGTTCTTGTCTGTCCCCGGCGCCTCCGTGTCCCCGGCGCCTCCGAATAGGGACAGAGCTTCTATTGGCAAGCCCGCGGTGCCGGAACCCCGTCTGCCTGTCCCCACCGTGCCCCCGCCCCACGTCCCCCCCTTGGGTTGTCTGTCCCCCAGATCCTCTCCCCCGGCGTCGCCGTCTGTCCCGAATGGTTCCTGCGATACGAGGGTGGAAAGACAGCTCGCCTCCAAGGCCCTTTTGAAGTAGGTTTCTCTGATGAATTACTCCGACATTCTCACCATCGAGCCGGGGAAACGGAGTGGCAAGCCATGCATCCGGGGAATGCGCATCACCGTGTCGGATGTGCTCTCCTACCTCGCCTCCGGCATGAGCGTGGAGGAGATTCTCGCCGATTTTTCCGAACTCACCCGGGAAGACATCCACGCGTGTCTTGCGTTCGCCGCCGCCCGTGAAGATCAACTCATGGCCGTCCATGGATGAAACTCCTGCTGGACGAAAACCTCTCGGATCGTATCCCCGGGCAGATTAGCCCCGCCTTCCCCGGCTCCTCCCTTGTCAAGACCCTCGGCTTGGTTCACGAGCCGGATGAAGTCATTTGGCGATTCGCCCGCGATTACGGCTTCGCCATTCTCACCAAAGATTGGGACTTCCACCAAATGAGCCTGCTGCGGGGGTTCCCGCCCAAAGTGGTCTTTCTCAGGGTTGGGAACTGCTCCACGGAAGCCATCATCGGTTTGCTGACCAAGGGCGCATCCGATATGTCCGCATTCTTCGCGGACAAAACCGCCTCGCTGCTGATCTTTGAAAAATGAGCAAGCCGATCCGCAAACGGTATAAAGTGAGAGGATGCTTCAGGTCCGGTTGGGGGCTGGGACGGAGACCGCTGGCGGGAGAGCCAAAAGGGAGCCAATAGGACATCTCTGGGCAAAATCCGCGTTGCCGGATCACATTTGGTCTGTCCCCGGCGTCGTGACAAAGCGGGGATTGCTCCCCTTCTGGGTCACCTCCGCCTTGAGGATGACACGCCGCTCACACCCCCAGCTCGCGGCCGCGTAAATCACAGGTTGCCTGTCCCCCGACCGGGAATGCCCTGCCGCCGGGCATCATCGCCCTGCTGTTTCGGCTGCGGTGGGACATCGAAAAGAGCTTTGATGAGTTCGAGAACAAGCTCGCGGAAAAGAAGGCATGGGCCACGAGTAAAACGGCCAAAACCATTCAAAGCCACTTCACGGCGCTT
>CAMARB010000129.1 GCA_945860355.1 Chthoniobacter flavus
CCGTGTGGAGCTCAGCGCACCCGCGGCGGCGGGCACCGCCCCGGCAGCGGGTGCGGGCCCGGCGCCGGGCGCCGATCCGAAACGGGTTCCGGAAGTGCCCCGGACGGTGGGCGCGCTTTTTGGCAAACCCGCCCAGACGGATTGGTCGCCGGCTGAGATCGTGGAGCATTTGGCCCGGCTGCCGGAGGTGGCCGGAGCGGTGGTTGCATTGGAGGAGGGGTTGGTGGTGGCCCATTCCCTGCCCGAGCCGATGAAAGGCGAGGCGGTGGCCGCGTTTCTCCCCCAGATTTTCTCCCGGATCCACGGGTGCGCCCGAGAGATGGGCTTGGCTGAAGTCGAAGCCCTTCAGATCACGACGGGGGAGGGGGATTTCCAGGTGTTCCGGCTCGGATTCGTATTTTTTGCGGTGCTCTCAAAAAAGGGGGAGGTTCTTCCGGACCGGCTCCTGCGGCTTCTCTGCGAGGAGCTCACCCGTCAGACGCGGGAGGCGCCGGTTGAGCCGACACATTCTCAAATCGCATTCCCCCCGAAATTGGAAAAGCCCCCCGAACCGCATGGCCATCATTAACCAAGCCACCAAAGAGCTTCAGGTCAAAATCGTGTATTACGGGCCTGCGGGCAGCGGCAAGACGACGAACCTTGAGCAGGTTCACGCCCACGTGCAGGTGGGCGACAGCGAGTCCAAGGGCAAGATGACGTCCCTGGCCACGAGCAGTGACCGGACGTTGTTCTTCGACTTTTTCCCGCTCGAAACCCTGGCGGTCAAAGGATTCAAGACGAAGTTTTCCCTGTTCACCGTGCCGGGCCAGGTGATCTACAACGCCACCCGCCAGATCGTGTTGCGGGGCGTGGACGGCATCGTGTTTGTGGCCGATTCGCAGTACGAAAAAATGGAGGGCAACGTGGAGGCGTTCAAACAACTCCAGGAGAACCTCGCGGCGCTCCAGCTCGACCTGGACCAGATCCCGTATGTTCTCCAATACAACAAACGGGATCTGCCGGAGGTTGCGCCCGTCGAGTACCTGGATTTTGTGCTGAACAATCGCGAGGTGGAAGTGCCCGCGTTTGAGGCCAGGGCGTCCCAGTGCGAGGGGGTTTTTGAGTCGCTCAACACGGTTTCCCGGATGTTGCTCCGGAAGTTCCTCGGCGCCGGGGCAACGCCTCCGGGCGTCCCGCCGGCTTAACTCCCATGGCTGAGTTCCCTGCCTTGAACCGGGCGGATTTCGACGCCCTGGATGCCGCGCTCGCCGCGTTGCTCAAAAAGAGCGAGGCCACCGTGGCGTTGCTTGTGGAAAAGGCCGGGTACCTGATCCATCAATGCGGCGATCCGGGCGGGCTGGACGCCACCACGTTTGCGACCCTGGGGGCGAACGCGTTCAACGCCGTGCAGTTCATGGCCAGCCTTCTTGAGGAGCCAAATTTCACGAGCCTCCATCAGCAGGGCGAACACACCAGCACCCTGATGCTCAACGTGAACGAGAGCCTCCTGCTGGTTGTGGTGTTCCCGAACCGGCTCACTCTTGGGGCGGTGAAATATTACGCCGTGCCCGCGGCGCGGACCGTCGCCGCCCAGCTTCAACAAGCCGCCGAGCGCGGGGCGGCGTCTCTGGATCTCAGCCTGCTCGATCCAAAGGACGTCCGGGACGTGTTTGCCAGAAACCCGACGCCTTAGCGGGGCGCCGGATCGTGGGCTGCGCCGTCCCCCCCGGGGCGCTGGAGAGCCACGATGCGTTCCACGTATTTGGCCAGCAGGTCAAACTCCAGGTTCACCGATTGGCCCGCCTCGCGTTCGTTGAGGTTGGTCATGGCCAGGGTGTGCGGGATAATCCACAAAACGAAACTCGCGGGCCTGAGCTCCGCCACGGTGAGGCTGATCCCGTCGATGGCGATGGAGCCTTTGTAGGCCACGTATTGGGAGAACTCCGACGGCAACGCGATCTCCAGGCGGCGATCCGCGCCGACCGTTTCAAAGCCCAGAATCGCGCTGGTGCAATCCACATGGCCTTGGACGAAATGACCGCCCAATCGGCCGCCGCTGGCCAGGGCCCGCTCCAGATTCACCCGGGCGCCGGGCTGGAGGCTCTTGAGATTCGTGCGCTCGAGCGTCTCGCGCAGGAGATCAAACCCCAGCTCGGTTTGTTCGTGGAACGTCACCGTGAGGCAGCAGCCGTTTACCGCGATGCTGTCCCCGAGCCGGACGCCTTCGCTGACGGCCTCGGCGCGGATCCGCAGGTGGGCGTTTTTTTCAGTGAGAGTGAGTGCGGTGACGAGGCCGCGTTCTTCAACGAGTCCGGTAAACATGCGGCCGGGAGTAGAACAGCAAGCCGAGCCGACGGCCAAGGACCGAATGGACGGCGTCCCAGGCGCGCCGCGGATGGGCGCCCGACCCTTCCGCCTACCAAGAGCCCAAGGGCTTCCATCCGCGACCTCCGCCGACGGAACGGGGGGCGGCTGCGGGGGGAGGCTAAACCGGGGCGAGCTGACGGGAGGCGGCGCCCGCGCCCGGGGCCGCGCACGGCTGGCTGCGGATCGCGAGTGCGCGGCTCATGATGTCGCTGAGTTCTTTGCGCTGGAAGGGTTTGCTGAGGTAGTCGTCCATGCCCATCCCAATGCATTTCTCGCGTTCGCCTTTCATGGCGTTCGCCGTGAGCGCGACGATGTACGTGCGGCGTTGCGCGCCCTCCCGTCTGCGGATCTCGGCGGTGGCCGTGTATCCGTCCATGACTGGCATCTGGCAGTCCATGAGGACCACTTCGAACGCAGCCCGTTCGAGGGCCTCGAGCGCGGCCTGCCCGTTCTCCACCGCCTCCACCTCGTAGCCCAATTTCCGGAGCTGATGGACGGCCACCATTCGGTTGACCTCGCTGTCCTCGGCCAGCAACACGCGCACCGGGCGCGTTTCCCGGAGCAGGGAAGCCTCCGGGCCCGCCTGCGTGGGTTGCGCGGTGAGGCCGGCTGTGGCTTTCCCGAATCGCGCGGTGAACCAGAAAGTCGAACCCTTGCCCGGGGTGCTTTTGAGGCCGATCTCGCCCCCCATGAGTCCGACGAGCTGCTTGGAGATGGACAGGCCCAGGCCGGTGCCCCCGAACTGGCGGGTGGTCGAGGTGTCGGCCTGCGCGAACGGGTCAAAAACCCGGGCCTGCGCCTCGATCGGAATCCCGACGCCCTCGTCGGTGACGCTGAACTTGAGGAGGATCCCCGGGGCCGTCGACTGGGCGACGTGGACGCTGATCTGGACCTGGCTTTTCTCGGAAAATTTGATGGCGTTTCCGACGAGGTTGTTGAGCACCTGGCGGAGGCGGCCGGAGTCGCCGCAGAGAACGCCGGGGACCTCCGGCGAGAGCAGGGGCACGAGGCTGAGTTGTTTGGCCACGGCGCGGGCGGCGTTGAGTTGCACCACGCTCTGGAGCAGCTCCGAGAGCACAAAGTCGCTCGACTCCATTTCCATGTGGCCCGCCTCGACCTTGGAGAAGTCCAGGATGTCGTTGACGATGGTCAGCAGCGAATGCGCGCTGGATTGGACGGTGTTGGCAAGGGTGAGTTGACCGGGTGTGAGCGGCGTTTCCAGGAGCATCGCGTTGACTCCGATGATCCCGTTGAGCGGGGTGCGGACCTCGTGGCTCATGTTGGCGAGGAACTGCGACTTGGCGCGGTTGGCGTGCTCGGCTTCCTCCTTGGCCCGGCGCATGGCTTCCTCCGCCTGTTTCTGGACGGTGATGTCGCGGGCGATCCCAAGAAACCCCGTGATCCTGCCCTTGGCGTCGCGCAGGGAGGTGACGGAGAGCATCACCGGAAAACGGCTTCCATCCTTCCGCACGTAGGTCCATTCGCCTTCGGAGACCATGGCGGAGGCCGCGCCCGCCACAAGAGTGTCAAACTCGGAGGCCGGGGGGACGCCGGCCTGCGTGCTCAGGACCCGGGAGCGCCAGGCGATTTCCGAGGGATCATGGAAATCGGTGAGCCGGGCCCTGCCGATCACCTCCCGGGCGTTGTAGCCCAGCCAATGCTCGGCGGTGGAGTTGAACGTGCGCACCAGGCCCTGGGCGTCGGTGGAGATGATCGTGCAGTTGGCGCTGTCGAGGATGGCGCGTTGAAGGGTGCTGATCTCGTTGAGTGCGTGCTCCGCCTCGATCCGGGCGGTGATATCCACGGCGATCCCCCCCAGAATCCGGTCGCCCGACTGGCGCAAGATCGGGAACCGGAGGACCAGCCATTGCCGGAGTCCGCCGTCCTCGCCGGGCATGGACTCGATGACCTCGGTCATGCGACCCGAGGCGAACACGCCGCGGTCGTGCTCCATGGTGGCGGCGGCGATTTGCGGGGGAAGCCATTCGTCGTCGCGTTTGCCGTGGAGCAGGGCGGAGCTCACACCGAAGAGCTCCTCGCCCCGGCGGTTCATGAAAAGGTTGCGGCTCTGATGATCCTTGATGAACACCACGCTGGGGCTGTTGTTCATAAAAGCCTCAAACGCCTGCCGTTCCTCGCGCCATGCCTGGTCGCTTTCCGCGAGGCGCCGCAGGGCGTCCTGAAGGTCGATCGAGTTGAGTTCGTCCTCCGCGAGCCCGGCCAGGTCCTTCAAAACCGCCGCCTGGTCCGCGCCGCACTCCCTGGGCCGGTGGTCCGCCACGCACAATGCGCCGACCCTTTGGCCTTCGGGGCTCTTGAGCGGGTGCGCTGCGTAAAAACGCACCGGTCCTTTCCCGAGGATGACCGGGCTTCCAGAAAAGCGGGGGTCCGCCGCGGCGTCGGTTACCACAAACGTTTCCTCGCCGAGAATCGCCTGGGCGCACATGGAGACGGAGCGCGGGGACTCGAGGGGTACATCCCCGACACTGGACTTCACCCAGTGGCGCTCGGCGTCGACAAAGGTGATTTGTGCGATGGGCATTCCCAACAGCCGCGCAGCCATCCGGGTGATGCGGTCGAAGCGTTCTTCGCGGGGGGTGTCGAGGATCTGGAGCGCGGATAGCGCCGCCAGCCTTTTTTGTTCTGAGCGGGGATCTGCGGGTGGGGGGGATGAATCAGTCATCAAATCAATCCCTCTGAGAAGAGCAGGAGTCGGGCCGCGGAGGCGATGGAGGCCGGTTTGGGGTGAAAAAAATGCCCCGGGGGCCTGAAAACAGAAAGGCGCACCCGGAGGTGCGCCTTTTTGAATCCCTCAACCCGGCCGAGAACGGCGGGCACCGCTCTTAGTAGCGGTAGTGATCGGGCTTGTAGGGCCCTTCCACCGGCACGCCGATGTATTCGGCCTGGCGCGGGGTGAGTTTGGTGAGTTTCACCCCGATTTTTTCGAGGTGCAACCGGGCCACTTCCTCGTCGAGTTTCTTGGGCAGAACGTACACGCCTGCCTTGTAGAGGTCTTTGTTCTTCCAGAGATCGATCTGCGCGAGGGTCTGGTTCGCAAAGCTGTTGCTCATCACAAAGGACGGGTGCCCCGTGGCGCAGCCCAGGTTCACCAGCCGCCCCTCGGCCAAGAGGAAGATCTCGCGCCCGTCCGGGAACCGGTATTTGTCCACCTGGGGCTTGATGTTGATGCGCTCGATCCCGGTGAAGTTGTTGAGTTTGTCGACCTGGATCTCGTTGTCGAAGTGGCCGATGTTGGCCACCACGGCCTGGTCCTTCATGTGGGAGAGGTGCTCGATGGTGATCACGTCCACGTTGCCGGTGGTCGTGACGTAGATGTCGCCCCGGCCGAGGGTGTCCTCGATGGTGGTGACTTCGTAGCCTTCCATGGCGGCCTGGAGCGCGTTGATGGGGTCGATCTCGGTGACGATGACCCGGGCACCTTGGCCGCGCAGCGACTGCGCGCAGCCCTTGCCCACGTCGCCGTATCCGATGACCACGGCCACCTTGCCGGAGATCATGACGTCGAGCGCGCGGTTGAGTCCGTCCACCAGGGAGTGGCGGCAGCCGTAGAGGTTGTCGAACTTGGACTTGGTGACCGAGTCGTTGACGTTGAAGGCGGGGACGCGCAGTTTGCCGGCCTCGTGCAGCTTGTAGAGGCGATGCACGCCCGTCGTGGTTTCCTCGGACACACCGCGCCATTCCTTGACGAGCGGGCTCCAGAGGAGGGGGTTTTCGGCGTGCAACTCCTTGAGGAGGTTTTTGATCACCGCCTCCTCGTGGCCTTCGCTGGGGGTCTCAACCCAGGTGTCGCCTTCCTCGAGCTCGCAGCCCTTGTGCAGGAGCAGCGTCACGTCGCCGCCGTCGTCCACCACGAGCTGCGGGCCTTTGCCGCCGGGATGCATCACGGCCTGGTAGGTGCACCACCAGTATTCCTCGAGGGTCTCGCCTTTCCATGCGAACACCGGGATGCCCGCCGCGGCGATCGCCGCCGCCGCGTGGTCTTGCGTGGAGAAAATGTTGCAGCTCGCCCAGCGCACGCTCGCGCCGAGATCGACCAGCGTCTCGATGAGAACCGCTGTCTGGATGGTCATGTGCAGGGACCCGGTGATGCGCACGCCGGCCAAAGGCTTGGCGGCGGCGTATTGCCGGCGGATCGACATCAGTCCGGGCATTTCCTGCTCGGCAATGGTGATTTCTTTGCGGCCCCAATCGGCGAGGCTGAGGTCCGCGACTTTGAAGTCTTGGGTCGTTGAGGCTTTGAGGGTTGCTGTGCTCATAATGGATGGTTCTTTCTGGGCGCTGACGTTCTCTAACGGGCTGCGGCTTGGAGCGCCTCGGCTTTGTCCGTGCGCTCCCAGGTGATTTCCGGGTCGGCCTTTCCAAAGTGGCCGTAGTTGGTGGTCTTCGAGTAAATGGGGCGCAGCAGGTCGAGCTGCCGGACGATGTCCGCGGGCTTGAAGCTGAACACGGCTTTCACGGCGCTCTCAATGATCTCCTCCGCCACTTTGTGGGTGCCAAACGTGTCGATGTGCACGCTCACGGGCTGCGGATGGCCGATGGCGTACGCAAACTGCACCTCGCAACGGGAGGCCAGTCCGGCCGCGACAACGTTCTTCGCCACATACCGCCCCATGTAGGCCGCGCTGCGGTCCACCTTCGACGGGTCTTTGCCCGAGAACGCCCCGCCCCCGTGCCGTCCCATCCCGCCGTACGTGTCCACGATGATCTTCCGCCCCGTGAGCCCCGTGTCACCCTGCGGACCGCCCACCACAAACCGTCCGGTCGGGTTGATCAGAAACTCGGTCTCGTTAGTCAGCAGCTCCGCGGGAAGCTCCTTGCGGATCACCTCGCTGATCAGGAAGTCGCGGATCTCGCTGTTCTTCACGTCCTCGGCGTGCTGGGTGGAGATCACCACGTTGGAGATGCCCACCACCTTGTCGCCTTCGTAAATCACCGACACCTGGCTCTTGGCGTCCGGACGCAGCCACCCCACTTGGCCGCTCTTGCGGATCCGGGTGAGCTCGCGTCCGAGCCGGTGCGCGAACATCACCGGCGCGGGCATCAGTTCCGGTGTCTCCGAGCAGGCGTAGCCGAACATCAACCCCTGGTCCCCCGCGCCCTGCTCGGCCGTGGCTTTGCCGTCCGCCGCCGCCTCGTCCACGCCCTGGGCGATGTCGGGCGACTGCGCGGTGATGATGTTCATCACGAAAATCTTGTCGGCGTGGAACACGTCGTCGTCATGCACGTAGCCGATCTCGCGGACGGCGTTGCGGACGAGCTGCACGTAATCGAGCTTGGCGGAGGTGGTGATTTCGCCGCCCACCACGACCATGTTGCTCTTGGCGTAGGTCTCGCAGGCGACCCGGCTCTTGGGGTCCTGGGCTAGGCAGGCGTCGAGCACCGCGTCGGAGATCGTGTCGCAGACTTTGTCGGGATGACCTTCACCGACGGATTCAGAGGAGAAAATGAAACGACGAGCCATGAAAGAGGGAGAGGTTAGATGATTGAGACTGCGAGGATTCCGAGAAATGAGAGGGGTGAATCAGAACGGCGAATGTATTGACCGATCATGATGCGGTGATGTATCCCACGGCGCATCCCATGGCGTCAATCCTAAATTCCCTCCGGCTCATCGCCGACGAAACCCGGTTGCGCCTCCTGCTGCTCCTTCAGAAGGAGGAACTCTCGGTGGTGGAACTGCAGGAAGTTCTCGGCATGGGCCAGTCCCGCATCTCCAGTCACCTCGCCCAACTGCGGCGGGCGGGTCTGCTGCAGGACCGGCGTGCTGGTAAGAACATTTATTATGCCCTGGCCCAGGATCCCGTGCTCAAAGAGCTCGCGCCGATCATTTCCGCCGGGGCGGGGGAGATTCCCGAGACGCAGCGCGACGCCAAGGCGCTGGCTTTGCTGCTGCGCAACCGCCAGGACATGGCGCGCGAGTATTTCAACGAGCTGGCGGGCAAATTTGGCCGGACGTACTGCCCGGGCCGGACGTGGAACGGTCTCGCCCACATGCTCCTTTTGCTGGTGCCGGAATGTACGATTGCGGATCTGGGCGCGGGCGAGGGGACCCTGGCGCAGCTTCTGGCCAAACGCGCCAAGCGGGTGATTGCGGTGGATAACTCCGAGAAGATGGTGGAGTTCGGCGAGGACCTGGCCAAAAAACACGGGATCAAGAACCTGGATTACCGCTTGGGCGACATCGAGGAGCCGCCGATTGAGCCGGGGTCGGTGGATCTGGCTTTGCTCAGCCAAGCCCTGCATCACGCGGCAAGCCCCGCGCGGGCCGTTGCCGCCGCTTATCGGATCCTCAAACCCGGGGGCCGCCTCGCGGTGCTCGACCTGCTCCAGCATCAGTTTGAAAAAGCCCGGGAACTTTACGCGGACATCTGGCTCGGGTTCACCGAGGCCGACCTCCATCATTTCCTGGAGGACGCCGGGTTCCGCTCGGTGGAAGTCTCTGTGGTGGCGCGGGACGATCAGAACCCCCAGTTCCAGACCCTGCTGGCGACGGGCGTCAAGCCGTGACCTGCGGCCGGAACCGGTAGCCCACGCCGCGGATCGTCTCGCGACTCTAGGGCGTATTCCATGGCTCAGCGGCGGTGTAGTAAACCCGAAAACGGAAGTTCCAGCCGAACGGCTGCGCACGCGAAAGAACAAAGCCTTTGCTGTCTGTCATTTACAACCCGTTCTCCGCGCCCTCCGCGTCTCCGCGTGGGAAAGTTCCGTCTCTGAAACTTCGGAGTTCGGGGTAAATGGCCGCCGGTCACAATCTCGCTTGCGCGTTGGTTTTACCTTTGGGGGATGGCGCACTGCGAATCGGCTCCTCGCGTTTTTCCGGATTTTATTGCTGCCTCCGGGGGCCGGGTTCCGGTTGTTTGAGGACATGAAACCCCTGCTTGCGCTGCTGTTGGTGCTCGGACTTTGCCTGGGAGCGTCGGCGCAGTGGACGCCGGGGCCCGGGACGCGGCTGGAATCGGCGGAAGGCGTCGAAGGCCTGCGCCGCTCGGTCTCTAGGGAGGGGCGCTCGGCGGAGGTGCATCTTGCGGTTTTCAGCCCCAAAACGTTCACCGTGGCGGTGATGGACAATCCCGCCGGCGACTGGACCCTGGCCACCGCGGCCCAAAAACGCGGGGCGTTGGCGGCGGTCAACGGCGGTTATTTCCATCCCGACCGGACTCCCCTGGGCCTGGTGGTGCGCCAGGGCCGCGAGCTGCACGCCATGGAAAAGGCGCGTCTGCTCAGTGGCCTGGTTTACGCCACGCCCTCGCAGATCGGGCTGGTGCGGGTTCACGAATTCAAGAGGCCCGCCTCTCTCTCCGCGGCGTTGCAGGCCGGGCCCTTCCTGGTGGACGGCGGCAGGACCGTCCCTGGGCTCAACGCCGACCGGGTGGCGGCCCGGACGGTGGTTTTTACGGAGGACAGCGGACGTTTTGGGCTGCTGGTGTGCCATGCCGCCACCCTGGCGGAGACGGCCCAGATCCTGGCCACCCCGGGCTTGACCGGCACGGGGCGGCGGATCACCCGGGCGCTCAATCTGGATGGCGGCTCCTCCACGGGTTTTTGGCTGCGGGGGCCGGGCGGCGCCGCCGCGATTTCCCTGCCCGAGGGGAAAGAGGTGCGGAACTACCTGGCCGTGGTGCCCCGAACGGAGGCGGCGCGTTGAGGGGATGGATGCCGGTTTTTTCTCTGTGAATCCCGGGCCCCGACGTCCCGGAGAAAGGCTTTTTTCACGCGGAGACGCGGAGCACGCGGAGGGAGGCTGCCGTTTGGGGACAGACCCCGGAGCCCCGCAAGGAGTTCCAGGGTGTGAAAACCCAGCTAAGCCTCTGTTTGGGGACAGACCCCGGAGCCCCAGTGTGGGGATACTCCCAGGGATGTGTTCCGTGGGCCAAAGGCCTAACTTATGCCAGCCCGGGGCAACGCCCCGGGAGGATTCATGGGAAAAGCCGGCGAGCCCTGAAAGGGCGTGTCAACGCATCTCCCTCGCTTTACGCGCCCCTACAGGGCTCGCCCCCGGTCTGCGTCCCCCCCAGGGCGTTGCCCTGGGCTGGTATGAGGAGGGCCTTTGGCCCACAGAAGCCATCCGGATCACAGTCCGGGGTCAGACGGCTCACGGCATGCCGCAGTCTGGGGACAGACCCCGGAGCCCCAGTGTGGACACACACCCGGGGATGTGTTCCGTGGGCCAAAGGCCCAACTTATGCCAGCCCGGGGCAACGCCCCGGGAGGATTCGTGGGAAAACCCGGCGAGCCCTGAAAGGGCGTGTCAACGCATCTGCCTCTCTTTACGCGCCCCTACAGGGCTCGCTCTCGATCTGCGTCCCCCCCAGGGCGTTGTCTGGGATGAGGAGGGCCTTTGGCCCACAGAAGCCGTCCGGATCACAGTCCGGGGTCAGACGGGTCACGGGGGGCCGCAGTCTGGGGACAGACCCCGGAGCA
>CAMARB010000130.1 GCA_945860355.1 Chthoniobacter flavus
CTTTCGTTATGGCCTGCTGGTTCAGACGATGTCCCGCTTGCGGCTTCGGCCTCGCGGCTTCATTCCGGACATCGCTTTCGGTCGTGAACCGTCTAATTCGACCGGCGGGACTTTCACCCGCGTGGACGCCAGATTCCCCAGCGCACGCCTGAAAACCGAAGTTCGAGCGGAATGACTGCGAGTCAGGAAGCGCAACTCCTTGGCATTCCGTCATTTTCAAAAAGTTCTCGTCGGCCCCCGCGTCTCCGCGTGAAAATGATTCCTCTCCGGAACTTCGGAGCTCGGGATCACGGGTGCCCGGCTCCACTGCCGCATTTGATTCCCCGCGTTGAGCCTAAACAAAATCCCGTTCGCGTTCCCGCACCGTCAGCACCGGACACGGGGCGTATCGCAAGACCCGCTCCGCAGTGCTTCCGAGAAAAAGATGCCGGAGGCCGGTGTATCCGTGCGTGGTGAGGATGATGAGATCCACGTTCTTATACCGGGCAAAATCCGTGATGATCTCATACGGAATCCCCATCCGCACCTCGCTGCCCATGAGCAGATCCGAGGGAATCGACTGTTCGGCGTAAAGAGCCAGGCGCTCCTTTAAGGGATCCATGATCACCGACTCGCCCAGGGGCATGTGGGTGATGTCCGAGGGATACGGCAAGGGCTGGACCACGTGCAGCAGCAGGATCTCCGCTGAGAACTGGCGAGCCAAAGGCACCGCGTACCTCAATGCTTTCTCCGCTAGAACCGAGAAATCCAGCGGCACCAAAATCCGCTCCAGCTTGAGATCCTCGGGAATCAGCTCCAGCTGCTCCCGGGGAAGACCCGTGTCTTGAAAGACGTCCTGAGACGGATCGGGTTTGCCCGGGACCGCCTCCGGCGCCGGCTGGAGCTCGGTCTTGGACGCCGGGTCCGGCAATCCAGAATCGGCGGGCGCGGCCGGGGGCTCGGAGTTCTGCGGGTTGGGTGGCTGCGGGTCTTGCGATGGTTGGAGCGATGAGGTCACGGAATGGCCCTCCCTTCTCCCCTTTTAATCGCTCGAAAAGGGGAAAGCGGCCCAGGGACAAACCCCGAAAGCGGGTTCAGTGTGGCCGCGCCGGGATGAGCCCAAGCGCGGGTTCGATCCGGCGGCGCCGCGCACGGCGCATTCTGCGGCTATCGGACGGGCAGGATCGGTTTGACCAAGCCCCCGCCCTGGGGCGTTTGGGGCGTTTGAGGAGCGACACCCGGGGCCGCCCCCCCCAGCGCTGGGCGCGCCGTTTCCGAGAAGTTTTTGCCCGGGGTCACCTCGGAGTAACCAATGAGGGTCGCGCCTTCCTCAAAATGCAGCCGGGGCGCCTTGAGGTCGCCGAGCAGTTCCGCGTTGGCTTTGAGTTCACAGCGTTCCTTGACCGTCACGTTGCCTTTGACCTTGCCGTAAATGGACACCGCGGAGGCATTGATATTGCCCTGCACGGTCCCCTGGGCGCCGATCACCAGCACATCGGAGGAAACGATGTCCCCCTGAATCTTGGCATCGGAGACCAGCCGGGTAGAGCAGGTCACGGTACCGATAATTTCAACGTCGCTGGAGATGAAGTTGGTCGAGGAAGGATTCATGGGAGATTTCGGTTTCTCTATCGGGCTGTTTTGGATCAATCAAGCTCGGTTCCCGAACCGCCCGGGCAAGCCTCTCTCCCGGGGACCCCGCGTTTTCTTGGGGGAGGAAAAACCGCCGGGGTGGTTCGGCGTCAACGGCCCGGTTTTTCGCCCAAGGCGGCGCGCAAAGCGGCCACGCGCGCCTCGACGGCGCTGTCCATCTTAACGAGGTCCGGCCACGCCCGCCCGTATCCCTCGGCCGGGAGTTTGCGGGTGGCATCAAACCCCATGTGGCTGCCGATACAGGGCACGCTGGGCGCGTGATCCAGGGCGTCGCAGGGGCTTTTGACAAAAGTGCTGTCCCTCTGCGGATCGGTGTTGGCGCAGAGCCGGAAAAGCACCTCGCTGGTGTTGTGCACGTCGCAATCGGCGTCCACCACGACGATGTATTTGCTGAACATCATCTGCCCCATGCCCCAGAGCCCGTGCATGATTTTGTAAGCCTGCCAGGGGTATTGTTTGCGGATGGACACGAACACGAGGTTGTGGAACACGCCCTCGGCCGGCAACGCCATGTCCACGATCTCCGGGAAGTTCATCCGGAACACGGGCAGGAAAATCCGCACGCTGGCGTCGCCCATGTAGAAGTCCTCCATCGGGGGAATCCCCACCACGGTGCAGGGATACACGGGCTGGCTGCGGCGGGTGATGGCGGTGAGATGGAACACCGGGTAATCGTCGACGGGCGTGTAGAACCCGGTGTGATCGCCAAAAGGCCCCTCGGGCCGCAACTCCCCGGGCTGGACGTAGCCCTCGAGCACAAAATCAACATCCGCAGGCACTTCCAAATCCACGGTCTCGCACCGGACGAGCTCCACGGATTTTTTCCGGAGAAAGCCCGCGAACAGGATCTCATCCAAGCCGTCCGGCAACGGCGCCGTGGCGGCGAACGTGTAGGCGGGGTCGCCCCCGAGGGTCACGGCCACCGGCATCCGCTCGCCGCGTTCGTAGTAACGTTTGCCGTGGCGGGCCGCCACCTTGTGCACCTGCCAGTGCATGCCGGTAGTCTGACCGTCGTACACCTGCATCCGGTACATGCCTAGGTTGCGTTCGCCGGTGTCGGGGTCGCGGGTGTGAACGCAGGGGAACGTAATGAAGCGGCCGCCGTCCTGGGGCCAGCACTGCAAAATGGGCAGATCGAGCAGGGTGGCCAAGGCCTCGGCCGTCACCGGCTGATCCTGCGAAAAGCGGTGGACCACGTCCTTGCACGGGCCGTCTTTGACATGTTTGGGCCGGGCGTGGAGCAGGTCGATGCCTTGACGGGCGAGTTTCCAGGCGGATTTGAGGTCGGTGGGCGGCTTGGCCTTGAGGATGAGCTGCATCTGCTGGGCCAACTCGTCCACGGACTCGATCCCCAGCGCCATGGCCATGCGCCGCCGGGAGCCCATGGTGTTCACCGCCAGCGGATAGGGTGAGACCACGCCGCCCACCGTGGGCTTTTCAAAAAGCAACGCCCGGCCGCCTCCCGGGGCTTTCATCTCGCGCTCGGCCCACTGGGAGATCTCCAACTCGGTGGCCACCGGAATGGGGATACGCTGGAGTTCGCCCGCACGATCCAGCGCGGCGATAAATTCAGAAAACGAGGAATAAGCCATGGGCAAAACGCCGGGGTGCGACGGCGGCGCAGAGGGATACCGGGTCGGTTCGAGAAATGCGAGAGGCGAACACGGATTGAAACCGCCGGGGTTAGGTAGCCCACCACCAAACCAGCAGGGGGAGATAAAGCATGCCTTCCACCGCCCACTCGTAGAACCGCTCGGAGCGCGGCGCCCTGACCGCCCACCACAGCGAGCCCAGGTAAATCGGCACGGCCCAGGCCAAAACGCCCCAGAACTCCCTGAAAGGCGCCTGCTCCCGGCAGACCAGAACCGCGCATTGGATCGCGGCTAGGAGCCCTAAAAGCAGTCGGCGGCTTCCCGCGGGCCCGAGGAGCACGGGCACACTGCGCACCCCGGTGAGCCGGTCGCCCACGTGGTCACGCAAGTCGCAAAGTGTCATATTAAAGATCAAGTAACCCCAAGCCGCCCCGCAAGCCCAGCCCCCCGACGCCATGCCCGTTGCGCCGTGGACCCAAGGCAGCGCCAACACGGCCAGCATCACCCCCGTGGGCGCGAAAAACGTCTTTAACCCGGGCACATCCTTGAGCCGGCGCCCCCGCAGCGGGAGCGAATAATGGAGCGCAAACCCGCCGCCGCCCAGGACCAGCCCGAGCGTGATCCAATCGCGATTCCAAGCCGGCCAGAGGATCAAATACCCCGCCGCAGCCGCCACAGCGGCCCGGCGGAAATTTTCCGAGGCGGCCGCGGCAGCGACGCGCACCGGGACGTTTTGGAAATCGGCGGGATCCACCCGGAGCCGGTCGACGTTATAGAGGAACAAAGCCGCCGCCCACCACAGGCCCATCCACGGGGCGGCTGACCAGCCTGCCGCGGCGCAGGCCACCCAGCCAAAAGCGACGATCCCCGTGGCGCCGTAGAGAAAGGAATCGTGAAGCCAGCGTTCGCAGCGCCGGAGTGTTGAGAGGAACCGAGCCAAGCGACCTCCGGAATTGCGGGGAAAGCCCCGTTTCACGCGGCGCAAGACGCGGCGGGCTTTGTGGGAGAATGGGCTTTCAAAGGGAGGGCCACAGGTCGGAGGGCAACTCGCGCTGATCGAACTCCGTCAACTGCCAGTCCCACGGTTTTGCGCTGCGCAGTTGCCAACGAAACCGGAAGGGTTGAGACAAGCCGTTGACCTTGTTGGCGATGATTTCGGCGAACGGCCCGCCGCGTGCTTCAAACTTGAGGGCCTGCTCGCAGAGACCGCCGTCCCCGGCGAGTTCGATGCGGGCGGAACGCGCCTCAATTTTCAGGAGGAGGAATTGCCGGAAGACTTCCTTGGATTCTCTGAGCAGAAAGTTTTTGTCATGCCCCCAACGATCAGCATACGTGTCGGCCACGAGTTCGGACAAACGGTCCCAGTCCCGAGCCTCGACCGCCCGGAGCAGGTCCCTCTGATGGAGTCTGAGCTGGCGTTCGGGTTGCCAAAGCCAGGTGCAAAAAAACAGCATGGCCAGACCGAGTCCCGCGCCCAAAACAAAAAATTTCCGCTGCATTTGTGAAAATTCAAATCCAATACCGGCTCAATGTCGCGGCCATTCTCCGCAATATGCAGGGCAAAATCTTGGTGTGCGAGCGGCTCAAGAACGAGGGCTGCTGGCAGTTCCCCCAGGGCGGCGTGCAGAGGGAGGAAACCCACGAGGCGGCGCTGGGCAGGGAGCTCTGCGAGGAGATCAGCGTGAGGCCAAGAGACTACCGGATTGTGGTGAAGAAGGGGCCCTACCGGTACGACTTCGGCGAGGGCATCGCCAAAAAGGGGTATCTGGGCAAGGAACAGTATTACTTCCTCTGCGATTACTCCGGGGAACCCGCGGCCATCGAGGTGGCCACCGCGCACCCCGAATTCCGCGCCTACCGCTGGATCCGGCCGAGCGAGTTTGAGGCCGGCTGGCTGCCGGCGTCCAAGCAGCCCGTTTACCGGTCCGTTTTCGCCGACTTCTTCAACGTCCGGATTTGAATCCGCGAGCACATTCCTGTTGACCCGGAGGGGGCGTTCCGGCACTACCACGAGGATGTTGACTCTCGGGATGTTCACCTTCCTCGTAACCGCCTTTTTCGGATGCATCTGGTGGGCGTGCCGCGACGAGAGCGTGTAGGAGGTCGCCCGGAAAAGATCCCGAAGCGCCGAGAGGAAACCGCATGCTCGACCCGGAAGAAATCCGCTGGCTCAAGGCGACCGCCAACGAGCTCAACAACTTGATTCAGGTCATCTCCGACTCCAGCCGCCGCCTGCAAAGCGGCAACGGCGGCGCCGAGGACGACAAGCTCTACGCGGCCATGCTCGCGAACGGCGTGGACCGCGCCACGCAGGTCACCCGGGCCATGGTGGATCGCGTGGAAAACTACATCGAGATCAGCCCCCAGGAGCCTACGAAGGACCGCCCGCTTTCAGGCCCCACCCCGCCGATCCGGATCCCGTTTGGTGCCCCCTCGATCCACAATCCCAGCGGCGCCCGCGAACTCATCCTCATCGTGGACGACGAGGAGCTGGTGACCCTTCTCGCCCAGCACGTCCTCTCAGAGCAGGGCTACCGGGTGATGACCGCCACCGACGGATTCGCCGCAATTGAGATTTACCGGGAACTCAAAGATGAGATTTCCCTCGTGGTGCTCGATTTTTCGATGCCCATGATCACCGGGGCCAACGTTTTTCAGGAGCTCCAGAAGATCAACCCGCGGGTGCCCGTGGTGCTCAGCAGCGGGTTTATCGACCACCGGGAAATGGCGGGCATGCTGGCCAAAGGGCTCCGCGGCTTTATCCCGAAGCCCTACACGCAGGACAAACTCCTCGCGGAGATCCGGTCCGTGCTGGACGGGTTGATCGCCGAACGCGCGCAACCGGGCGCCTGATTCCCGCCCCCGCCCCGGCGCCGCAATTTCGCGGCCCGCCTTCGGCTTGCCTCCCGCCCCAGGGGCGCTTTGCTCGCTGCTCCCCGCGGTCTTTCACACGAAACCCGCGTCGGCTGGCATCCCCCTAGCTTCCCCAGCGCGGCAGCCATGGCGCGCATCGACTCGTTTTTCAGATTCATGAAGGAGCAGAATGCCTCGGACCTGCATCTCTCCACCGGCAACCCTCCCCTGCTCCGGATCCACGGGGAATTGGTCCGCGTGGATCTGCCTCCGCTCGAAAACGACGATCTCAAGGCCATGGTTTACGAGATTGCGCCGGAGCAAAAAATCAAGGTCTTCGAGGAAACCGGGGATGTGGATTTCGGGTATGAATACCCGGGATTCGCCCGGTACCGGGCCAATTTCTTCAACCAACGCAACGGGATCAGCGCCGTGTTCCGGCTGATCCCGAGCAAGGTGCTCACGATGGAAGAGCTCGAGCTGCCCCCGGTGCTCAAGCGGTTTGCGCTGCTCAAAAAAGGGCTGGTGCTGGTGACCGGCCCGACCGGTTCGGGCAAGTCCACGACCCTGGCGGCGATGGTGGACTACGCGAACCTGCACCGCAAAGACCACATCATCACCGTGGAAGACCCCATTGAGTTTGTGCACCGCTCCCAGCAGTCGCTGGTCAACCACCGGGAAGTGGGCGTGCACACCCGCTCCTTTGCCGCGGCCCTCAAGGGGGCGCTCCGGGAGGACCCCGACATCCTGCTGGTGGGCGAAATGCGCGACCTGGAGACGATCGAACTGGCGCTGACGGCCGCCGCCACCGGCCATCTCGTCTTCGGCACTCTGCACACGCCCAACGCCCCGAAAACCATCGACCGCATCATCGATGTGTTCCCCGCCAACCAACAAAACCAGATCCGGGCCGGCCTCTCCGAATCGCTCAAGGGCGTGGTGGCCCAGAACCTCTTCCGGCGCATCGATAAACCGGGCCGCTGCGCCGCCCTGGAGATCCTCGTCGTGGACACGCCCATCTCCAACCTCATCCGGGAAAGTAAAACCCACCAAATCCCCGGGATGATGCAGGTGGGCAAGAAAAAGGGGAACCAGCCTCTGGACGACGCGATCATGGATCATCTGCGGGCCGCGCGGATCGCTCCGGAGGAAGCGTATGAAAAGGCGATCGACAAAAAGAAATTTCGGGTGTTCCTCAAGAACCCGCCCGATGATTGGGAGGACTAGACATTTTCGTGAACAACCCCGAATCCCCATCCCCATCCCGGTTTACCCTGCATCGCCGGCGCCCGTGGCGCCTGTCCACGCCCCGCTCCACCCTGAGCCCCGAGCCGGGGGCCGCCCCCGAGTCCCGAGGGGCGTCCGGGGGGGCTTCCCCGTTGATTTCACCCGAGCGCCCCGTAGAGTCTCGGGGCATGAAACTGGTGCGCTGGAAGCGCTTTACCTGGGACCTGGAAAAGCTCGCTCCCTCGGAGTCGGCTCTGCCGGGCCGTTACCAGGTGCGCGCCGCCCAGCCGCAGGAACAGAAGGTGGTCAGCGAGGTCATCCTCAGCGCTTACTCGAGCGACCCGGCCTGGAGCGATGTGTTCCGCGATTTCCGCGCCACGCTCACCGCACAGATTGAGATGGCTTTCGGGCGCGAGGAAACGCCGGCCGCCGTCATCTGCCACGGCCAGCGCATTATCGCCGCCTCCGCCCTGACCACGCTGCCGGACTTCGAGCATCACCTTCTCTCCGGACCGTGCGTCGTGATGGAATACCGCAACCGAGGCCTGGGCACGGCGCTTCTGGCGTTTTCGTTGCGCCTCCTCCGTCAAGCCGGGCTCTCGCAGGCTCACGGCATCTCCAAACACAACGTGGCGGCCGCCAAGTTTATCTACCCGAAATTCGCCTCCTCCCACTGCGACTACGAATACGAGTCGGCACTGGCCGGAGCTTGATCGACGGGCCGGAAATCAAGCGCCCGAGCGGCGCGCGCCGTCCGCCCCGGCTTCATCGCGGCGCGGATTGAGCCGCAGTCAAACGGTGTTCGGGCCGGGGCGCTCCGGGGTCGGCGAGGGAGGGCCGACTTTTAAAAAATGGAAAAACCCGGGGTTTCACTCTGGAATTTCTTCCTTGCGGCGGATTTTCATGAGAGCAGTAGCGAATGGGTGACTCCTTCAGCAGCTATGAAGTTGGCGATTTCCACGATGAAATGTTCGCCGCCCCGGGCCAAGTGCGGCCTCACTATAGCCAGCTTCTCTCGCGGCTCACGGAGCTGAGCGACCACGAGATCGGGCGCAAATACCAGCTCGCCTCCCAGTCTTTCCTCAACCAAGGCATCACGTTCACGGTGTACAGTGATGACCAGGGCACCGAACGTATCTTCCCGTTCGACCCGATCCCGCGCATCATCCCCAGGCACGAGTGGGAGCACGTGGAAAAAGGCCTCGTCCAGCGGATCACCGCGCTCAACCTGTTCCTGCACGACATCTACCACGAGCAACGGATCGTCAAGGAGGGCATCATCCCCCAGGAAGTGGTCTCCAGCGCCAAACATTTCCGACCCGAGTTTGTGGGCTGCGACGTGCCCAAGGACGTCTATATCCACATCTGCGGCAGCGACCTCATCCGCGACCGGGACGGCAACTACCTGGTGCTTGAGGACAATGGCCGTTGCCCCTCGGGCGTGAGCTACGTGCTCGCCAACCGCCAGGTCATGAAGCGGGTGTTTCCCTCGCTCTTCGCCCAGCACAAGGTGCGGCCGGTGGATCAATACGGGCAGGAACTCCTGAACCTGCTGCGGTTCGTGGCCCCGAAAAACTGCCGCAACCCGCAGGAACCCACCGTGGTGCTGCTCACCCCGGGCATCTACAACTCGGCGTACTTCGAACACACGTTCCTCGCCCGGCTCATGGGCATCGAGATCGTCGTGGGCCAGGATCTCGTGGTGCAGGACGACGTGGTTTACATGAAAACCACCAAGGGCCTCAAACGCGTGGACGTCATTTACCGCAGGATCGACGACGATTTCCTGGATCCGACCGCGTTCCGCAAGGACTCCGTGCTGGGGGTGCCCGGCCTCATCAACGCCTACCGCAAGGGCAACGTGAACCTCGCCAACGCCGTGGGCACTGGGATCGCCGACGACAAGGTGATGTATTATTTCGTGCCGGCCATGATCCGGTTCTACCTGGGCCAGGAACCCATCCTGCCCAACGTGGACACCTACCTGACCATGTTCGAGAAGGACCGCCAGTATGTGCTCGATCACATCCCGGAGCTGGTCATCAAAAGCGCCAACGAAAGCGGCGGCTACGGCATGCTCATCGGACCGCACGCCACCAAGGCCGAACACGAGAAGTTCCGGCAAGCCATCATCGCCGACCCGCGCAACTACGTCGCCCAACCCGTCATTTCGCTTTCGCGCAGCCCGAGCTACTGCGATTCGGGGCTCATCGAGGGAAGGCACATCGACCTGCGACCCTACATTCTCTACGGCGACAAGATCACGATCATCCCCGGGGGCCTGACCCGGGTGGCCCTGCGCAAGGGGTCGCTGGTGGTCAACAGCTCCCAGGGCGGCGGCAGCAAAGACACCTGGGTCGTCGATGACGAATAACCGCGCGTATCCCAAAGAACCCAACCGCACTTTCAACCTCCTCTCCAACCCATCCCGCTCATGCTGAGTCGTGTTGCTGATTCTCTTTACTGGCTCTCTCGTTACATCGAGCGCGCCGAGAACAACGCCCGCATCCTCGACGTCAACCTCCAGGTGACGCTCGATTCGGACCACGCGAGCCCCGCCGAACAGCGCCAGGACTGGCTGCCGATTCTCGCCACCCTCGAGGACCAGACGCGCTTCACCAAAAACGGGCAGCAGGTCAACGCCCAGACGGTGTGCGAGTTTGTCACGTTCTCCAAGGAGAACCCCAACTCCATCCTCTCCTCCGTGGCGGCCGCCCGGGAAAATGCGCGGACTGTCCGGGACTACATCTCGAGCGAGATGTGGGAGCGCATCAACGCGCTTTACCTGTGGCTCAACTCGCCCGAGGCGCGGCAACTCTACGACGGCAGCGCCATCGACCTCTACCGGCAGATCGTCGATCACGCCCACCAGTTCCACGGCACCACAGACGCCACCCTCACCCAGGGCGAAGGCTGGAACTTCATGCAGGCCGCCAAATACATCGAGCGCGCCGACTCGGCGTCGCGGATCCTCGACCTCAAATACCACATCCTCCTGCCGCAAGGCGAAAAGGTGGGCGGCACCGTCGACACCATCCAATGGCAGGCGGTGCTAAAATCCTGCAGCGGCTTTGAGGCCTTCCTGAAACTGCATCCCGGACCGGTTACCCCCTGGAACGTCGCGCAATTCATCATCCTTCACGAGAGTTTCCCCCGTTCGATCCGGTTCTGCGTGGATCATCTCGACCTCGCGCTGCACAGGATCAGCGGCTGCGCGGCCTCCCATTTCTCGAATCCCGCCGAGCGATTCTCGGGTCGGCTCTGCTCCGATTTACACTACGCCTCGACCCAGGACATTTTCGCCCAGGGCCTTCATCAATACCTGGAAAACATCCAGGAACGCCTCATTGAGATCGGCTCGGCGCTCACCAAGCAGTACTGCGGCTGGATAGAACCCGCCGCTTAGCCGGGAATCCACGCCTCCCCCCAAGGCTCCCCCC
>CAMARB010000131.1 GCA_945860355.1 Chthoniobacter flavus
CCCCCTGTCAGGAAACGCATCCCGCGCCGCCGCCTGCCCTATCCCCATGAGAAAACGCTTCCTGCGCTCGTCAGCGATCCTCGCGTCCTCGATCTCCTCGCTTATGCCTCAGACGGCGCTGCGCGCGGAGGAAACCGTGAACTACGCGAAAAAACTCAGGGAATCCTCTCTGCGCCAGCCCCTTCCAACAGCGGAGCAAGGCCTGTCGGAACCCCCTACTGTGAAACCGAGCGCTTGGAAGGAGCGGATTGTCACCACGACCTTCTGGATTGGGGAACGCCCCAGTCCGCGCAACCCGGTGCCCAACGATGCCAGTTCCTGGGATGTGCACTGGGCGAAAAACTACGGAGGCACAGACGACCCTGACTCCTCGAAAAGAGCCCGCTACATCCCCACGGCGTTCACCCCGAAACAAAACCCGTTCTACGTGGCCCTGCCCTACAACGACCTGCAAAAAGGCGGGCACAAACCCGAGGCGCCCGCCGTCATCCCCTGGTTCCGGTCGGCTTACAGCGGGCCGGGAAAATCCGTGCTCAAAGGCCGCTGGATCGCCGTCCGTTTCGGGAACCGGACCTGTTACGGGCAATGGGAGGATTGCGGGCCGTTTCGGACGGACCATTGGCAGTATGTTTTTGGGAATGAACGCCCAAAACCCAACCTGAACCGCGGGGCGGGCCTGGACGTGTCGCCGGCCGTCCGGGACTACCTTGGAATGGCGGACACCGACGTCACGGACTGGCGTTTTGTCGAGTTCGAGGAGGTGCCGACCGGGCCGTGGTCGGCTCTCGGAGAGAACAACACCTTTGTGCTCCAGGAACGGATCAAGGGCACAAAACTCGTCAAAGCCGACGAGGCGAACCGGCGATAGAACGCGGCGACCGGGCCGAGGTCGCGGCGCGGTGCCCCTCGGAACGGGGGTCAAAAGGTTTGAGCCCGCGCATTGCACCCGGCCGCGCCTGGCCTATCGTTTGGGGATGTTCGAAAACTCCGAGTCCAAAATGGTGCAGCGCGCCCTCCTGGTGAGTGCCTACACCGACCACGCCGCGAAGGCGGAATCTCAAAGCCTGCTCGTGGAGTTGGAGGAATTGGTCGACACGCTCGGCATTCCGGTGATCGAACGCCTCCTGGTGCATCACCGGGAAACACACGCCCGTTTCCTGGTCGGCTCGGGCAAAGCCGAGGAGGTCGTCGCGCGCGCCCAGGAACTGCACGCCGACGTGATCGTGTTCGACAACGAACTCACCCCCAGCCAGCAGAGGAACTGGGAGAAAATCGCCCCGAAAATCGCGGTGATCGACCGGCAGGAGGTCATCCTCGACATCTTCGGCAAACGCGCGCAGACCCGCGAGGCGCGGCTCCAGGTGGAGCTGGCGCGGATGGAGTATTCCCTGCCCCGGCTCACCCGCGCTTGGGGGCATTTGGCCCGGCAAGGCGGCGGGATCGGCAGCCGAGGCGAGGGCGAATCCCAGCTCGAACAAGACAAACGCCGCGTCCGCAACAGCATCGACCGCTGCAAACGCGAGCTGCTCGAAGTGCGCTCGTCCCGGGCCACCCAGCGCAAGGATCGCAAACGCACGCCCGTGCCCAACGCCGCCATCGTGGGATACACCAACGCCGGAAAATCCTCCCTGCTGCGGAAACTCACCGGGGCGGACGTGCTCATCGAAGACAAACTTTTCGCCACGCTCGACACCACCACCCGCAAGATCGAGCTCCCCAACAAACAACCCCTTCTGCTCACGGACACCGTGGGCTTTGTGCGCAAACTCCCCCACCGGCTGGTGGAGGCCTTCAACGCCACCCTGGAGGAGGCCGTGCTCGCGGATTTCCTGATCCACCTCCTCGACGCGTCCCAGCCCGAGGTTTTGGAGCATTACAACACCACCCTCAAAGTCCTCAACGAACTCGGCGCCGAACACAAACGCACCCTGGTGGTTTTCAACAAAATCGACCGGATCGAGGATCCCACGGTGTTATCCCATCTGCGCCGGCATTTCCCCGAGGCGCTCTACATTTCCGTCCACACCGGGGAGGGCCTGGACGCATTGGTGGATCGGATCGGCGAGTTTGTCTCGGAAGGCGCCTGCGTCCGCGAACTCCTGATCCCGGCCAGCGCCTCGGACCTCGTCGCCAAGCTGCATCGCCACGCCAAAGTCATCGAAACCGAGTATGTGGATCAAAACGTCCGGATCCTGGCGCTGATCCCGCCGAGGCTGGCGGCGGAGTGCGCCCCGTATTCCGAGGCAGCAGCAGGAACGGGAACAGGGGTCAGGGGTCAGGGATCAGAAAGATAGAGACGTTCATCCTCACCCCTCACCCCTCACCCCTCACCCCTTCTCCCCCTCCCTACTGTCGGCTGAGTCGCGTAAACAGCCAGGCGCCCAATCCGATAAAGAGAAAGTTCGGGGTCCAGATGAGGAATTCCGGGTGCCACTTGGGGTTTCCGCGGAACGTGTCGGCGAGGATGATGAAGAAGAAATAAACAAAGGCCACAATCAGACTCATCAGGAAACCCACAGAGGTCTCCTTGCGATGCGCCGTGATGGCCAAGGGCACCCCAATCAGACCAAACGCCAGGCTCGCGAGGGCGAACGAAAAACGCTTGCTGAATTCTGTGCGCGCCGAGGACTGTTCCTCCTTCCGCTTCTTGATCTCCTTCGGAGTGGTGGCCTCCGCCCGCGCCTTTTCATTCTGACGCATCCGCTCTTGAAGCTCGGTGATCGTCAGGGTGCTTAACCCCCTGCGTTTTTTGTTCTTCTCGTAGAGTTCCTGAAGCGAGATCGGGAAGGTCGTGGACTCGGCGGAGATCCCCTGGTTGATTTTCACGAAGCTCTCCGGGTTTTTCTCGTCCCGTTGCTCGTATTGGACGTCGTACAGGTGCAAAAGCAGCCGCTGCGTGGGGGCGTCGGTGGCGATTTTCCCCTCCTTCGCAAAAACCACCTTCACCAGGTTGGAATCCCGGTCGAGTTCGTAGACCAGGATGTTCCGGAGCTGAGCGCCTTCGTTGTGTTGGACGTAGATTTTTTTGCCCGGAAACTCGTCGATGATCTTGTCGCTGCCGAACATGGAGAGCGGGTTGTTCGTGGCGATGTTGTAGAGGGCCTCCTTCATCTTCACCTGGGCCTGGGGCGCCACCTGCACGTTGATCCAAAGACAGATCCCCACAAACACCAGCGCGATCCCGCCCACCGGCAGGCAGATCCTGGGAATACTCACCCCGCTGGAGCGCAGGGCGATGAGTTCGTTCTCCGCCGACATCTTCCCGAACACGAGGAGCACGGCCGTCAGAAACCCCCAGGGCAGGGTGAACGTGAGCGAGAACGGCAGGATGTAGCCGATAAAACTCAGGATAAACTCGAGCGGGACGCTCTGGTTGACCAGCAGGTCGAGCAACTGCTTGAACACGTTGCCCAGCACCAGCACCACGCTCAAAACCGCGACCGCAAAAGAGGCGGTTACCAACACGTGGCGGGTAACATAACGGTCGAGCAGTTTCATCGGGACGCCCAGATTCCTCAGGGAGCCCCCCAGTGGCAAGGGCGGATTGCGCGGCAGGGCCGACGGTTGGGGAGAAGGGCGCCGGGGCCCCGGACGCAGGGCGCGCAAATCAGGACCAACCCGGGGTGCCGTCATCGGGCCGAAGACCCAAACCATCGCAGCCCGGCGCAACGCGCCCAGGGGCCCATCCTAAAAAATGGGAAGCCCTGACTGGGGTGCCCCAATCAGCCCGTCGCACCACACGCTTCGGGGGATTGCCGTGGGCGTCGAGCTCCGCCCACAGAAGAGAGCCGCAAATAAATCACACAAGCCATGTTTGCTTTTTTTATTTTTGACAAAACCCACACTCCTTGCGCATACATTCGACGCGTTCAGCAAAAAGCCCGGTCGGCAATGACGCCAACCGGGCTGGATGTCCGAAGCCGCTACAAGAGCGGGATCAGCCTAGGAAACTCTCCTCTAACTTGTGCGCGGCCGAGGATCAACCTCCTTTCCGAGTGCCGCTGAACGCCTCGGATGAGAAATCAGCCCAAAATGCCCATTCATGTGGAAATCAAGTGCCTCGACAAAACCGACCGACACGACGCGGATGCGCGCATCAAAAATGTCGGCGGGATCCATCCCGACGGCGGTCGTTGGAATCTCCGCCAGCAGGATGCCATCGCCGGAATCGAGTCCGGGAAGTGGCGCTTCTTTGTGAGCGTCCCGGGGAAGACGGACGGGGCGATCAGTCGCTTCGGTCGCAAATCCCTGAAAACCGAAAACGACGGGAACCATCCAAACAATCGGCTCAGCCTGCCGGAATACCCATGACCCCCCTCTCCTCTCTCGCGGAAATCCGGATGGGTGCCACCCTCCGGGGCCGGGATGCCACGCGCCCCGACCCCAACGGCTCCTACCTCTTCATCCGCATTGGCGACATCTCCGACGACGGCGCGTTGCTCACCGACGACCTCCAGCGGATCGAACCCAACGAGCCCGTCAGCGCCCGCTCGTGTTTGCTCCCCGGGGACGTCCTTTTCCCCAACCGCGGCACGCGCAACACGGCCCTGGTTTTCCGCGGACTGGACACCCGCACGATCGTGGGCCCGCAGTTTGTCGTGATCCGCCCGGACCAAACCCGGGTTGTGCCCGACTACCTCGCCTGGGTGCTGCGTTCCGCCCCGACCCAGGAAAACCTCAACGCCCTCAAGAAAGGAACCCACGTGCCCGTCATTGACCGCGGCGCCCTGGCGACCCTGCCCATCCCATTGCCTCCTTTGATCCAGCAACGTCAAATCGTGGAGATCGCTTCGCTGGCCCAACAAGAGCGCCAGCTCACGGAACGACTTCTTCAACTCCGTGCGCAATTCACGAACCAACAACTGGTCCGATTCGCCCAAAAATCAGCCGCCCCCTCCGTCCCCTTCCTATGAGCAAGAGTAACCAATCCGAAATCAACGACGTCGCCTGGCGCGCCTGCGACACCTTTCGGGGAGTCGTCGATCCGTCCGACTACAAAAACTACATCCTGGTCACCCTTTTCTGGAAATACGTCTCCGATGTCTGGCGCGACCACCGCGACCGGTATCTGGCGGAATACGCCGGGGACACAGAACGGGTCCAGCGCCGCCTCGCCCGGGAAAGGTTCCAGCTCCCGGAGGGCTGCGATTTCACCAGCCTCTACAATCAGCGGGACGTGGCCGACATCGGCCAGCGCATGAACATGGCTTTGGAGAAAATCGAGGAAGCCAACAAAGCCAAACTCGAAGGCGTCTTTCGCGAGGTGGACTTTAATTCCGAGAACAAACTCGGCGAGACCAAGGACCGCAATTCCCGCCTCAAAAACCTGCTCCAGGACTTTAACGACCCGCGCCTCGACCTGCGGCCCTCCGTCGTGGGCGAGGAGGACGTGATCGGCAACGTCTACGAGTATCTGCTCGAACGGTTCGCCTCGGATGCCGGGAAAAAGGCGGGGGAGTTCTACACGCCCGGACAGGTCTCCACCCTGCTCGCGCGTTTGCTCGCCCCACAAAAGGGCAACACCATCTGCGACCCGGCCTGCGGTTCGGGCTCATTGCTCATCCAAGTGGGGCGCCAGGCGGACGAACGCGACTTCGCCCTGTTCGGCCAGGAGAGCAACGGCACCACCCACGCGCTTTGCCGGATGAACATGTTCCTCCACAGCATGGACACCTTCTCCATCCAGTGGGGCGACACCCTCCGCAACCCCAAGCTGGTCGAGCACGATCAACTCATGAAGTTCGACATCGTGGTGGCCAATCCCCCGTTCTCCCTTGAGAAATGGGGATACGAGGACGCGCAGGCCGACCCGTTCCACCGGTATCACCGGGGATTGCCGCCGAAGTCCAAGGGCGATTACGCCTTCATCACGCACATGATCGAGACGGCCCGGGAGGGCACGGGCAAAGTCGGGGTGATTGTGCCCCACGGGGTGCTGTTCCGGGGTGCCGCCGAGGGAAAAATCCGGCGCAAACTCATCGAGGAAAACCTGCTCGAAGCCGTGATCGGCCTCCCGGCCAACCTGTTCTTCGGGACGGGCATCCCGGCGGCGATCCTCCTCTTTAACAAAGGAAAAACCCACGGGGACGTCCTCTTCATCGACGCCTCCCGGGAGTACAAGGAGGGCAAGAACCAGAGCATTCTCACGGACGAACATCTGCAAAAGATCGTCGGCACGTTCCAGGCGTTCCAGACGGTGGAGAAATACGCATACCGAGCCACTCCGCAGGAAATCGCCGACAACGATTTCAACCTGAACATCCCGCGCTACGTGGACACCTTTGAGGAGGAGGCCGAGATCGACCTGGACGCGGTCAAAACCGAAATCGCCACGCTGGAAGAACAGCTCGCCGCGGTCCGCGTCAAAATGAAGGCCCATTTGGAGGAACTCGGGCTATGACCGCGACACCTCACTTGGCTGAAATTGATGCACTCAAAGCGGCTCTGGATGCCCGGCGTCCGCTTTCTCCTGAGCAAGTGCGCGGGCTGGCGACGGTGTTTGAGGCGGAGGAAACGGAGTACATTCACGAGTCCAACGCGATTGAAGGAAACACCCTGACCCTCGCGGAAACGGAGGTGGTGATTCGCCGCGGCCTCACGGTGGCTGGAAAACCGCTGAAGGATCATCTGGAAGCCAAGAATCATCTGGAGGCGTTTCATTTGTTGCAGCGGTTGGTGGCGCAACAGACACCGTTGGATGAAGCCGTGTTAATTCAATTGCACGCCGTCATTTTGCGGGGAATTGAGGATGAATATGCGGGGCGTTACCGGAATGTGGGTGTGCGCATTTCGGGGTCACGGCATGTCCCTCCGAACCCGCTCAAGTTGCCCTCGCTGATGGAGGAACTGTTTGCCTGGTATCCGTCGCAGTCGACGGCCCATCCCGTGGAGGTGGCTGCCGATTTGCATCTCCGGCTGGCGCAAATTCACCCGTTTATTGACGGAAATGGGCGCGTGTGCCGGCTCGTGATGAATCTCCATCTGATGCAGCGCGGTTATCCGCTGACTATTATCCGGGCGGCTAATACCCAGCGGGCGGAGTATTATCAGGCCTTGGCCGATAGCGATCAATCGAGCGATCCGGCGGCTTTCCGGGCGTTTATTGCCGCGCGGGTTTTGGAGTCTTTGCAGCGGTATAAGGAGGTGTTGGGATGAAACTGCAAAGAGCAGAAAACAAGACAACAAGCCTACCCGCTAGCGAAACTCCCCAAGGATGGTTTTTTCATCGTCTTGAGGACATTGTTCACCCGATTCAGTCAGGAACTAGTGTAAGCGGCGAGGACAGATGCCCATCACATGGAGAATTGGCGGTTTTAAAAGTGAGCGCTGTTACCTCCGGAAAATTTAACCCGAACGAATCGAAAGCGGTTATTGGTGTCGAATCGCTACGGCTTAAAACGCACGTGTTGGCAGGGGCGATTCTAGTAAACCGAGCAAACGGATCAGCCGATCTCATTGGATCTGCCGTGTATGTTCGAGATTCATTAAGGAACATCTTCCTTTCCGATAAACTTTGGCAAATCACACCCAGGCAAGAGCGGGCATGCGGGAGATTTATAGGTTTTCTTCTCTCATCAGGGTGGTTCCGTGCAAAAGTTTTGGAACGTAGCTCTGGCGGAACTGGGATGATGAATATTGGGTCCGGATCTTATCTTGGGATTCGGATACCATGCCCCCCCCTTCCGGAGCAGCGAAAGATCGCCGAAATTCTTGGGACATGGGATGAGGCGTTGGAGAAGCTGGACGCGTTGATTCAAGCGAAGGAGCGCCGGAAGAAGGCGCTGATGCAGCAGCTGCTCACGGGGAAGAGGCGACTGAAGGAAAGTAACGGGAAGATTCAGTTCCTTCGTGCATCAGAACTTTTCACCAATCGGTCTGAACGAAACGTTAAAAGATTACCGGTATTATCTGTGACTCAGGATCAGGGGGTAGTGCTCCGCAGTGATTTAGAACGCCGGATTACGCATGATGAAAATAACACTGATACCTACAAGATTGTGAAGGCTGGTGATTTCATTATAAGTCTTCGATCGTTTCAGGGAGGGTTAGAATATTCGGAATTATCTGGCGCTGTCAGCCCTGCCTATCATGTTATTCATCCAATAACTGAGATAGACAGATCTTACTATCGCCATTACTTCAAGTCGCCTGACTTCGTATCTCGGCTAGCAACAGCGGTTATTGGCATTCGTGATGGCAAACAGATCAGCTTCACGGATTTCGGTTTTGTTAAACTCCCAAATCCTTCGATTGAGGATCAGTGCCGTATCGGAGCATTACTGGACACCTGCGACGAAGAGCTTCGGTTACTTCGCGCGGAGCGTGACGCATTGGATCAACAGAAACGCGGTCTAATGCAGCGGCTGCTGACTGGGAGGGTGCGGGTAAAGCTGTGAAATTTGAAATAAAGTCGGAAAAATAATAGAATAATATATTATGCCCAACATTGAAGGCTTACGAATCCGCAACTATCGCGCATTGCGCCACTTGGAGTTTGGCAAGCTTTGGAATCTTCAGAACAAAGCCCCGCTCAGTCCGATGACGGTGGTCCTTGGCAAAAACGGCGCTGGCAAATCCAGCCTTTTCGATGCCTTTGGTTTCTTGTCGGATTGTTTGAAACACGGAGTTGAGGAGGCCTGCGACATGCGCGGGCGCGGGGGATTTGAGCGAATCCGATCGCGCGGCCAAACGGGCGCTGTGGAATTTGAGGTTTATTACAAGCAAGAGGGCAATACGCGGCCGATTACTTACGAGGTCGCCATCGACGCGGATGAGGATGGGCGGCCGTATGTGGCGAGGGAACGCCTCCGTCAGCGCAGAAAAGGCCAGAAAACAGGCCGACCGTTCTCGTTTCTTTGGCTCCAGAACGGGCGAGGTGCGGCCTGGATAGGAGAATCCGTCGGCCAACAGATGGAGGACGGCGCCAAGCAGCCCTCGTTTGAGGAATTGCGCCGGAGCTTGGCTTCCGAGGGGGCAGAAACGGAAATCATTGAGCTGGAGGATATGCGGAGGCTGGGCATAGCCACATTGGGTTCGCTCAAACAGCATCCTCGGATTGCCGCTTTTCGCCGTTTCATTGAGGGCTGGTATCTCAGTTATTTCACGCCCGATGCCGCACGAAGTCTTCCTTTGGCGGGGCCGCAGAAGCAATTAAACGTCCACGGCGACAATCTTGGCAACGTGGTCCAGTATATGGAACGGGAACACAAGGAGCGCTTTCAACGGATTTTGGATCGAATTGCGGAAAAGATTCCGGGCATCGAGAGGATCGACACGGAAAAGAGCAACGACAAACGCCTATTGCTGCGGTTTCACAGCAAAGGCTTTCATGAGCCGTTCTACGCGCAGGAAATGTCGGATGGAACGCTCAAGGTCTTTGCGTATCTCTTGTTACTGGAGGACCCGACACCCCCGCCCTTTATCTGCATCGAAGAGCCCGAGAATGGCCTCTACCACAAGCTTCTGGAGTCGCTTGCGATGGAGTTTCGCGCACACGCCAAAGGGTTAAAGAATAGCTCCCAGGTATTCATCACAACTCACCAGCCCTATTTCGTGGATGCCCTTGCGCCGGAGGAGGTCTGGGTTTTGGAAAAAGGCGATGATGGGTTTTCCGTTATCCGCCGCGCGAGCGAGGACCCCGTCGTCAGCGCGATGGTTGAGCAGGGCCTGCCCCTTGGGGGCTTGTGGTACAGCGACTACCTCGACAAGCGTTGATTCGTATGCACTTTGAATTTCTTGTCGAAGATCAATCGGGCATGGCGATGTTACAGCGTTTGCTTCCAAAGATGATCGGTACCGAGCACACGGTTGAGATTCATTCTTACAAAGGAATCGGCCGAATTCCGAAAAATCTAAGCCCTCATTCAGAGCCGAATAAAAGAATTCTGCTCGATCAACTCCCGAGATTACTTGCGGGTTACGGGAGACGTTTTTCCGCCTACCCAGAAAATTACAAGGCAATGGTGGTGGTCGTGTGCGACCTGGATGACCGTCATTTCGATCAATTCTCCAAAGAATTAAATGGCCTTCAATCCGGTCTCCGGCCAGCCCCCGACGCGGAGTTCTGCATAGCTGTAGAGGAGATGGAAGCTTGGTTTTTGGGTGATCACTCCGCAGTAAAAAAAGCCTACCCCAGGGCCAAGCAGACTATTCTGAATTCCTATAAAAACGATTCCATCTGCGGCACCTGGGAGGTGTTAGCCGATGCCGTGTATCCCGGCGGAGCGACCGCATTAAAAGCTCAGGGTTTTCAGATCGTGGGCCGCGAGAAGACTCTTTGGGCGGAAAAGATCACGGGGCACATGGATTTATCGGCAAATCGCTCCCCCAGTTTTCAGCGTTTCTTTCGGACGCTCACTGAAAAAACGGCGGTTTCGAACTAAAGCGATCGTTTATGAGCACGCCCTCCTTCCTCGAATCCCACATCAGCCAGATCCCCGCGCTGCGCCTGCTCCAGCAGCTCGGGTACACCTATCTCAGCCCGGAGGAGGTGGCGGTCGAACGCCGGGGCAAACGGCGCCACGTCCTTTTGGAGGATATTCTGGCGACCCAGCTCAAACGCCTGAACCGGATCGCGTTTAAGGGGCGGGAACTGCCGTT
>CAMARB010000132.1 GCA_945860355.1 Chthoniobacter flavus
GGCGCAAACACCGTGCATTGCCCGTCAAAACGGAAAATGGAGCCGTAAACGTTGGGCTTCTTGAGGAAGACGCAGATGTCGTTCGAAAGATACCGCGTCGGAAAGTTGTCCGTCCCATCGATGACGATGTCGTAGGGCGCCACGATCTCCCGCGCATTCGCAGCGGTGAAAAACGTGTCGTAAAGATCCACCTGCACGTTGGGGTTCACCTCGCGGATCCGGTCCCTCGCGGAGTTGAGTTTTTTGCGTCCCACATCCCGGGTGCCGTGCAGGATCTGCCGTTGAAGGTTGGAGAAATCCACGGTGTCGCCATCCACAAGGCCCATCCGGCCAATGCCGGCAGCCGCCAGATACAGCGCGATGGGCGACCCGAGCCCGCCGGTGCCGATACAGAGCACGCTGGCCGCCTTGATGCGTTTCTGCCCCTCAAGGGTTACCTCGGGCATGATGAGATGGCGCGAGTACCTCGCGATCTCATCGTTGCTGAATTCGATCCGCTCAAGGCGACTGGGGTCAATGATGCTGCTGGCCATAATTTAGGGAGCGGGACACTAGCAGGACTTTGCCGTTTGGGAAGCGGCAGCACCAACTCCCGCGGCTCCCTGTCAATTTCGGTGTTTCACCTTGCTGAGGAGTCGGGGCCGCGCTTTATTGTCGCCGCGTTTTTGCTGGGAGGGGCTCGCGTGGTTCTTGAGCTTTTACAGCCGAACGCAGCTCGCCGATGAGGGGATCGATCCGCTTTTCAAGCTCCATGCGTGCAGCCACGTCGGTTGCTCGGAGCGCCTCGCTTCCCGTCGAGAGAATTCTCTCGCAAGCTGGCCATCCGAGGTGCCGCCGCCCAGAACAAGGTTCTCCGGGATCCGTCCCGCAAGGGGCTTTTCCCCTGTTTCTGAGGCAGTCCACCAAAAATGTCGCAGGTCCGAACCCGCTTGCGCGGCTTTGGGCCCCTAGCTCAGACACCAACCTAAAGTAATTAGCTCCATCACATGAAATCTCGTAACTCCCGATCGTCGGGCCGCCGGTCCGACCGCGGGGACCGCGGTGCGCGGCGATCCAATCGCCAACGCGACGATCAACGCCCCGCTCCCCCCGCAAAAAAGAGCCTCTGGCAAAAAATCCTGGCGTTCTTCCGACCCGCCGCAAAATCCGCAAAACCGGTCTCCGCATCCCGCACCAACGCGCGCACGGAAAAACCCGCAACCCCGGCGCGCAAACCTGAAATGGTGGAGGTGTCCTCACCGAAACTCTACGTGGGCAACCTTTCCTTCGACGCCACCGAGAGCGATCTCTTTGAGCTATTCAAGGGGGTGGGGGCCGTGCGCAACGCCGAAATCGTCACGCACCGCGAAACGGATCGCTCCAAGGGCTTCGGGTTCGTGCTCATGACCACGCTTGATGAGGCAAAGCGAGCCGTTGAAGAGCTTCATGACCGCGAATTCCTCGGACGCAAACTGGTCGTGAGCGGAGCGAAATCCAGCGAGCGCGAGGCCAATTATCGAGGCTAACTTCGCTCCAACCGTCGATTCATTCAGGGAGGCTTATCGGCAGATGAGCCTCCCGTTTTTTTGCGCATCGCACCGATCGCCCCGAGAAACGGATCCGCCGCCTGCAAGCCGCCGACGATCCAAAAAAACGCCCCGAAAAAAGACCGCGTGCTTTACGAAAACTGTTTTTTCATCGCCGGCCCGACCGCCTCCGGAAAATCCGCACTCGCACTCGCGGTGGCCGAAATGACCGGCGCTGAAATCATCGGCGCCGACGCCTTTCAAATCTACTCGGGCCTGGAGATTCTGACGGCCGCAGTCTCTCAGGCGGATCGCAATCAAATCCCGCACCATCTCGTGGGCGAAATTTCGCCCGCCCACAGTTTCGACGTCGGCCAGTACGTGAGCCTTGCCACGGAACGCATCCGATCCATCCAAAACCGGAACCGCCCCGTGGTGATTGTTGGGGGGACGGGACTCTACCTCCGGGCGCTGACTCACGGCTTGGCGGATTTGCCGCCCGCCGACCAAGTTCTCCGCGCGCAACTCGAGCAGCAATCCCTTGAGCAGCTCCAGCAGCAGCTGACCGGACTCGACCCGACAGGGATCCGCTGGATCGATCTCAAGAACCCGCGGCGCGTGATTCGCGCGATCGAGGTCTGCCTCCTGACAGGCAAACCGTTCTCCAGTTTCCGCGAGCAGTGGAGCACCCCAAAAGCCGGCGTGCGAGGCGTCACCCTCCGCTGCCCGCGCGAAGAGCTCTCCGCCCGGATCAACCGACGCACGGAGGAAATGTTCGCCATGGGCGTGATTGAGGAAGTGCGAAACCTGCCCAGGCCGGGAAAAACAGCCGCACAAGTTCTCGGGCTCGCGGAAATCGAGAACCACCTCCAGGGAGGCCACTCCAAAGCCGAGTGCATCGCCTCGATCCAGGCCGCCACGCGGAACTACGCGAAACGACAAGTCACCTGGTTCGCCCGGGACTCCGTTCTGTCTCCGCTGGAAACGTCGGGAATCGAGTCCATTGGCGTTCTTGCACGTGAAATCGCTGCCCAACTCACCCGCGCTTAGGGGACGATCTCGCGGCTCGGAACTTGACTCGAGAGCGGTTCAAGCCCGAACCGTCCTTCGAAACTCCAGGGGCTTTCACGTGAGGAAAACGGGCCGACGCATCCGTAGTTAATTCCCGTCGCGCCGGTGATTACGTCAAGTTTCGTATTTACCACCACCGAACTCTCGGTATCGTGGCCCCGCCCTTCAGAGCGTTCCTCCGTATATTAGAACGTACGGAACTCAACAGTTAGCCTCTCACACAACATCATGGCTCAAAAACCCGCGACAAAAACAGCTCAGGCATCAAAAAAAGGGAAGAAAACGGAACCGGAATCCGCCGCTCCCAAGCCAACTGCGCAGCGGCGCAAAGTTGCCCCGGAATCAGCGGCCCCACAACGGGCAAAGCCGGTCAAGGCTCCCGCCAAAAAGCGTCCGACGCCTCCCGCGCCCCGCGCGATCGAAAAAGCGGAGCCTGCTGCGAGCGAAGGCATCAGCTGGCAAGACGTCGCCATCCGCGCCTATTTCATCTCGGAGAAACGACGTTCAACCGGGCTCCCGGGCGACGAACATCAGGATTGGCTCGAAGCAGAGCGGCAAGTCGCCGAGGAAAGTTCCGCCGCGAAAAAGCCCAAGAAAAAGGCGTCTTAGGATTCCGCGCCGGCTCCTCTCCCGGAGCCCCCTGTGAACTCAGATAAGCCGGGAAAAAACGTTTCCATGAACGACGGGTGTGAACAGCTCGCGGCGGCTCTCCGTACCCGTCTTGCCATCATCGCGGATCGCGAATTGTATTCCCGCGACGCGGGCGCGCATCTGGATCAGCTCAAGAGCGTCTCGGGAAAGATCTGTGAGATCAGGGAGAACCTTCCCCAGCCCGTTGACCCTCAGCTGGCCCACTATCTAGACCGGGCAAGCTACGACAAGGCGCTCGCGCTGATCGAAGCACGGATCAATAAGTCGGCGTAGCCTGCGCGATAGGGGCTGGGGTTTTTGTTTCTGCACCGTCCTTTCTGGGAAGGGCGCATTCCTGGCACCCCAAACGGCACTTCCGACGGCCCCGGCTGTCGCCGTGGTGTCATCAGCTCCAGTCACCCGCCTGAATTTCAGAGCTTCGGGAGCGGGCGCTCCCGCCGAAAACAGATTCCGCCCTCCGCGAGAAGACGGTGGATCTTTCCATCGGGAGACGCAGCACGTCCCTCTCCAATCACGTTCACCCCAAAGGAGGAGGAGTCGCCGTTCCGCATCGAAATTTCTGCGGTGGCCGATACAGGTTGCGCCGGGCAGCAAATAGCGGCGGCAAAAGCAGGGCGCTCTGGGACAGACGTTCTGGAAACGAAAGAACGACGGCGGCGTCCGTCTCCCACCGTCCCCCGAATCGGCGCGGGTGCCTTTCGAAATCGAGCCCAACACGGCGTTTGGCGGCGCTGCCGCATCGGGCGACAGCCAACAATTCGAGCATCTTCCAGAGAGAGGGGGGAAACGGATCTCCTTCCGAGATGGGGAGGAGTGGATGAGCTGGGAATCGAACCCAGAACCTAGCGATTAAGAGTCGCTTGCTCTGCCAATTGAGCTACTCATCCGTGACATCACATTTGTTCACGCCGGGAAGGATGCCTTCAAAACGCATGCCGCTTTCGAGCGCCGCGCCGGATTCTAAGCATCCAACTCCGCTCGTGCGCGGAATGGGACGCGGACTGTAACGGCTCCGCCAAGCCCCTCAAGTTTTTTCGTCGTTCCACGCGGGAATTTCTTATCCGGTCTCGGCAGCTCTCTTTTGCGGTTCAATTGAAGAAGTTTTCCCCGGACGGCACGGTCCCTGCATTCCCACCGGAAACTCAGTCTGTCTTTCCTTCTGAATGAAGCCGCCCCGAATTCTTCTCATCGCCCACGACCCTCTGCTTGCCACTGGATACGGCGAGGCTCTGGCCGGGGCGGGTTTCCATGTCCAAGCCTCGCTTGAAGGGCGCTCGGCCCTCAGCAGCGTGGACGCTTTCCAACCCGACGCGGTGCTGGTGGATCTTGTGCTTCCGGACCTGCGCGGAGACGAAGTCATTGCCCAACTCCGCGCCAACCCGGCCACGCGCCTCCTTCCCATCCTCGCGCTTCCCACCGCTTTGGAACCCATCGCCCGCGCGGCGGTGGCTTCCGGAGTCAGTCAACTTCTTGAGCGCTCCGAACACTCCATCGCCAGCGTGGTGCGCGCCATGGAGCGGTGCCTCTCCCCCGGCCTCCCGTCCGTCACTCCCGCCGACCAAGAGCCGAGTGACGCCGTCCGGGAGCGGTGCCACGCGGAGATGCCTGAAAAAATCGGAGCCCTGCGCAAGAGCCTGCAAAAAACCCATCAGTCCTCGGGCTTGGGGCCTGTGTTGCCGGAGTTAGTCCAAGGCCTACACGAGCTTTGCGAACGGGCGTACATCCTGGGAAGGAAACCCCTTTTCCACATGGCAGGCGCCCTGGAATCCTTGAGTTTTGATCTGGAACGGATGCCCGCCCAAGCCACCCCCTCGACCCTGCGCACCCTGACCCAGGGGATCGATTTCCTCGCCCACCTAGTCGAGGGGGATCACTGGAACAAAGCGGTGGCGCCACCCCAATCCCGGGTGTTGATCGTGGAAGACGACCCCAACGGCCGCCAGATTATCACCGCGGCAATGGGGCTTGTCGGGTTGCCGGCGGATTCCACCGGCACCCCCAGCGAGACACTCGCTGTGGCAGGCGCCTCCGTGTTCGACCTCGTTTTTCTCGACGTGGGACTACCGGAAATGAGCGGCATCGAACTCTGCGCCCGCATCCGGCAGATAGAAACCTACCGAACCACACCGATCGTGTTTCTCACGGGCATGGACAGCTTCCAGAACCGGGTGCAATCGACCCTCAACGGAGGCAACGACTTCATTGCAAAGCCCTTCCACCTGGCCGAGCTCGGGGTGAAGGCGTTGTTCTGGGTTTTTAAAGGCCAGATTGCGCGTTCGAGTTTACTTTGAGCGACTTGCTATTGGAGGGCTCCTGCCTAAGGTGCCGACGCCATGCCGGAGTTCAGATACGTTGCCCGCAATAGCGAAGGGAAACTCATCGAGGGGGTTCTGACCTGCCCTGACCGGGCAGCCGCCATTCATCACGTCGAAAAAGAGCGTGCGGTGCCCATTCGAATCGAGCCGGTTCAGGGCGCAAATCCAGCCCCTCCCGCGGAATCCCGACCAGCCGCACCACCCACACGCGCGTCGGAGCCCGCGACCGCTTTGTCGGCGCCAACCAAAACGGACCGGCTCGGGCACAATCAGCTCTATCTTTTCACCGAACAACTCGCGCATCTGCTCACGGCCGGGATGACCCTGGACGAGGGCTTGGGGATCATGGTGCGTCGGCTCAAACACGCGCGCCTTGGGGGCCTCTCCAAGGCCCTCCATCAATCCCTGGTCGAAGGCCGCAGCCTTTCCCAGGCGATGAGGGAATATCCCCTCATCTTTTCCTCGCTCTACGCCAACATGGTCGCCGCCGGCGAGGCCAGCGGCGCGCTGCCCGACATCCTCAAACGCTTGGTGCGCCATCTTGCCGGAATCAAAGCGCTGCGGGATAAAGTCCAGCAGGCCCTTGTTTATCCGGCGCTTCTGGTTCTCGTCGGCGCGGCACTCATCGTCGTGTTCATCAAGGTCATGGTCCCCCAGCTCATGGGGTTCTTCGAAAAAACCGGGCAGGTCCTTCCGCTCCCCACCCGCATCCTTCTGGAAATCAACCGCTTGCTCACCTCCTACGGATGGGTGGCCGCGCTCGCCTGCGCCGGGATCTATTTCGGATTCAAGGCGCTCACCCGGTCCCCGGAGGGCCGCAAAAGCTGGGACACCCTGGTCTGGAACATCCCCGTGTTCAGCGGGATCCTCCGCTACCGGTACTACGCCCAGTTCGCCCGGACCTTGGGCACCCTCATGGAAAACGGCGTGACCCTGCTGCGGTCCCTGGAGCTGCTTGAGGAAATCTCGGGGAACGTTTACGTGCGGGATCGGATGTCAGCGGTCCGCAAGGCCGTGATGGACGGTGCGACGATGTCCGTTGCGCTGGGTGAACAGCAGCTTTTCCCGGAGCTCTTCATCGACATGATGGCGGTCGGCGAGCAGGCGGGCAAATTTGGGCAAACCATGGGGATGATCGCCGACGTCTATGAGCGCGAACTCGACAAACAGGTGCAAATCACCACATCCCTCGTGCCCCCCGTGGTGATGCTGGGTATTGCGGCGGTGGTTGGGCTCGTCGTTTACGGCATTCTGAGCGCGGTGTTCAGCCTCACCTCGGGCTTGCGCTAAGCCGTGGCTCTGCCGTAGTCCAAAGCGCCACCCGCCAAACCCAGCCGACTATGCGCCGTTTTCTTGCTGAGCTCCCCGCCGTCACCGTGGCCGCCTGCCTGGGTCTGTGGAGTCTCCCGCCAGCCTCGGCCCAGGAGCTGCGGGTCCAACCCACGCCTTTCTCCGCGTGGTTGGACCTCCAATCCAGCCGGACGTTCTCCACAAAACAGGCGGCCCTGCCCATCTGGCTCGAATCAGTCCAACGCAGCACCATGGGGGCCACCGACCAAAGCCCCCAGAAGACCACCCTGCGCTTTCGCCTGCGCCGCCTGGGACAACTCAGCAAGGAAATCGAGTTTCGCGTCTTTTTTGACGATCAACCCGGCCTCCAACCCACGCTCACCGGCTGGACCGAGACGGGAATGGAGCTCTATAGAAGCCAGCCCCTGGGCTCCGGCTTGGGCCTGCCCAATTCAGAGAAACTGTTCATCGCCGCGGAGGGCATGGATTACCTCGATCTCGAAGTCCCGGGCGACGGCAAATCCCTCCGCACCGTCTTTCTGGCCACCCTCCAAAGCGCCCAGACCCGGCATGCCATGGATTTCGAGGCGTCCCCGGCGGTTGCCGACCCCTTTGCGGGCCCGGCGGCGGCGGCCCCCTCGAAAGACGATCATTTTCTCTACGGCCGGGTGAAAGCCACGCTCGACGCGGGGCCCATCCGGCTTGCCCCGGGACAAAACACCCCAATCCAGTTTCCTCTGGATGCGGAGCCTCTCATCGCCATCGTCCGCTTCGAAGTGCTCGGTGTCGACCCCTTGGACCCGCCCGAGCTCACCGTCAACCAGCGCCCCCTGGGCCGGGCAACCCTTCAACTTCCCGATCTTGCGGATCCCGGTTTTCAAGGCATTGTTAAGCCGCTCGAAGCCGACATGCGGTTTCGGTATGCGGGCTGGGTGCGCTGTCAACAGGTCATTCCCGGTTCCGCCCTCCAGAAAGGCATCAACCAGCTCAGTGTGGCGATTCCCCGGCAATCCGCTCCCGTCGCCATTCGTTCGGTGGAACTCGAACTCAAAAACGCCTGGAAACATCTCCCCTATCAACTGGCACCTTAATCTCGCAATGAAACGCTCTCTCAAACACTCCCGCGCCGCTTTCACCATGATCGAAATCATGCTCGTGGTGCTCATCATCGTGCTCCTGCTCGGCTTCGCCATTAACAAGATGGGCGGCAGCCTCGATTTCGCCCGTGAAACCCGCATCAAAGGCGACGTCCAATCCCTTGGGACCCAGTTAATGGTCTACCAGGGCACCAATGGCTTCTTTCCCAGCACCGAACAGGGACTCAAGGCCCTAGTCTCCAAGCCCGAAAGCGATCCCAGGCCCCGCAGTTGGCGCAAATTGATGGCCGAGGTGCCCCAGGATCCCTTCGGCAACGAATACCAATACCAGAGCCCGGGCACCCACAACTCCGACGGCTACGACCTTTTCTCCGCCGGCGCCGATCGCAAACCCGGCACCGCCGACGATATCGGCAACTGGACGAAATAAAGCCCCTTGGCCGCCCCAAGCGGGCGCACATCCCCGCATCTCTTCTCCCGACTCGGGAGAGAAACACGCCGGAGGCATGTTCGGGCGTAAAAGCCCCGGCTGCTCTCGCCCCCCTGTCCCGAGAGGCCGCGCGGAGCGATCCACGCCACCGCCCATGGTGGTGACGCGCCGACGGAACCGCTACATATTGGGCTTGCATCCCCCCACCCTCACAACGAGTCTCCCGGGCTGCTCGCCCGAAATCCGAGCCGACACAACCATTCCGCGCCTCTATGTATCTCCAGTCCCTTGAGCTCTTCGGCTTCAAATCGTTTGCACCGAAAACCAAGCTGGAGTTTCACCGGGGCGTCACGGCGGTCGTCGGCCCCAACGGCTGCGGCAAATCCAACGTGCTCGACGCCATGCGCTGGGTCCTGGGCGAGCAGTCCGCCAAGGCCCTCCGGGGCGGTGAAATGGCCGACGTCATCTTTAGCGGCACCGATTCCCGGGCCGCAGTCGGGATGGCCGAGGTTTCGATGACCTTTGCCGAGTGCGAAGAACAACTCGGCCTGGACTGGAGCGAGGTCACCATCACCCGGCGCGTGTTTCGCGACGGCGGCTCGGAGTATCTCCTCAATAAAACCCCCTGCCGGCTCCGGGACATTCACTCCCTTTTCATGGACACCGGCATCGGCCGATCCGCCTACTCCATCATGGAACAGGGCAAGATCGACATGATCCTTTCCTCGCGCCCGGAAGATCGGCGCACCATTTTTGAGGAAGCCGCCGGCATCACCAAATACAAGGCCCAGAAGAAGGAAGCGCTCCGCAAACTTGAGGCCACGGAATCCAACCTGGTTCGGCTGGCCGACATCATCAAGGAGGTCAAACGCCAGATCGGCTCGCTTCAGCGCCAGGCGGGCAAGGCGCGCCGTTACCAGTCGCTGCTCACGGACCTGAAGCTGCTGGAGACGCACTCGGCCAAACGCCAGTTCGACCTGCTTTCCGAGCAGCGCGACGCCACCGGCGCCGAGCAAAGCCGCCTGGCGGACCGCCAAACCGAGTGCGAACAGGAGATTGAAGCCCAGGAATCGCAGATGTCCGTGCAGCGGTCCGCGCTTTCGGAGCTGGAGGCCCAACTCAACGCCGCCCGCCAGGGTGTGGCCGATCTGAGGACCCGGATTTCCAACCACGAAAACCGAGTCATCCACAACGAGGAACGCGCCGAGGAATTCAACGCGCTGGTGAGCCGTTATCAGGGAGACGTGGCCGGCGCGGAGGAGAAACTGCGCGTCGCGGAAACTCAGTTGCGCGACACGGACGCCGAACTGGAACAGATCACCCAACTTTTGGCGACCGAGCTGCGGGTTTTGGAGGAGAAACAGGCGGCCACCGCCACACTCGTCCAGCAGCGCCAGGAGGCCGAACGCAGCATCACCGCGCTGGCCAACGAGGCGAGCCGGGTGGAGAGCCGGGTCAGCGCGTTGCGCGGCCAAACCGCGATGGCCACCCAGCAGCGCGACGGGGCGGAGGCGCGCCTTGCGATTCTTTCAAGCGAACTCGCCCAGCTCGAATTCGGGTTTGCACGGGTCAACGAACAGCAGGCCTTCGCGCAAGCGGAACTGGAGCGCGCTCAAAACGACTTGGAGCGCGCCACGGCCCAGCTCGCCGAGTGCGAACAGCAGTTGCGCGAGGGTCAGTCGGCCCTGGCCGGCCTGGAACAGGAAGTCCGCAACACCCAGCGGCAGCTCTCGGAAAAGGACTCCAAACTCGAGGTGCTCCGCCAACTCAACGCGGGGGGCGAAGGCTTCTCCGAGGGCACCCAGGCCATCCTCCGCGGCCTCGACAACCCCGATTTCTTCAAACCCGCCATCCTCGGCGCCGTGGCGCAGTTCATCGAGGTGCCACCGGAATACGTCGCCGCCGTGGAGGCCACCCTGGGAGCGCACCTTCAAACCATCGTCATGAAAGACACGATGGTCGCCGAGTCCGTCATCAAGACGTTGACCGCCAAAAAAATGGGCAAGGCGTCGCTCGCCCTGCGGGAGTTTGAACGCGTGTTCGAGCACGTTGAAAATCGCGAGATGCGCCTGCCCGAGGGCGCCATCGACTGGCTCATCAACAAGGTCACACCGGCCCCGGAACTCAGGCGCCTCATCGAACGGCTCATCAACCACACGGTCCTCGTCCCCGATTTGGACACGGCCATCCGGCTCTTCCCCCACAGCGGCTCGCTCATCGTCACCCTCGCCGGCGA
>CAMARB010000133.1 GCA_945860355.1 Chthoniobacter flavus
GCCCTGATCGGGTACCGCATCCACACGAACAACCCCAACTCCCCCGGCAACCCCGTGCTCGAACGCCTGGCCAAAGGGCTTACCTGGGATGGAACCTCCAGCCCCCCCAGCCCGGGAAGCCCCGTCTTCCTCACCCACCCGCCCGGCTCCACCCTGCCAGACCCCGCGAGCACCATCGCCGGCGTTTGGGGCGGCAGCGTCGGCAGCGTCGGCAGCGTCGGCAGCGCCGCGAGCGGGTTCACCGACGGCACAGACACCGATTACGAAATTTTGAGCGACCAAGTCTTCCGCATGGAGCTGCTCTTTCTTCTCAAAGACGGGGCTTTCTCCGCCGTCCCCGCCAGTAATCCCGCGGCCACCAAGAACAACCTCGCTGCGACTCGCCCGCCCGCCGCCTCCGACGACACCTCTCGCGGATACGCCACGAACTCACGCTGGTTCGACAACTCCCCGGGCGGCGCCGCCTATCTCTGCCTCAGCGCCACTCCGGGCGCCGCCGTTTGGACCCGGCTCGGATTCCGCGACGTGTCCGCCCTTGTGATCGGCCTTGCGCTCCTCGATCCCCAATCCCGCAAAACGCTCTCCGACACCAGCCTGATGCCCGCCGGCCTGCCCGATCCGAATCCGGCAATCGTTCCTGGAAACGCTTCGACCAGCCCGCCTCAGCCACCACAGCTCCTCTCCCCCCAATGGCTCAGCCCCCTGCGGAATCTCGACACCTTTTCAACGGCCAGCGGAATTCCCCGCTCGGCGGCCGGACAAGTGCGCATCTACCAGCGAACGTTTTCCCTGAACAACTAACCTGCGTAACCGCCGCAGATCATATCTCCCCATGCCCTCTCCCGGACACTTTCCCGCCCCCCCACCGGCACGCGCCTCCCGAAAAGGCGTCGCCCTCGTTGTCGTCCTGGCTTTTGTGGTCCTTTTGACAGGCATCGTCGTGGCGTTTCTCACACGCGCCCTCAGCCAGAAACACATCGCCACCAGCAGCGCCAACCAAACCAGCGCCGAGTTGTTCGCGCAGGGCGCGTTGGACACCGTGGTCGGCGACCTCAAAACCGAGATCACGACACTCTCAACCGCGACCACCGTGACCGCAGGCCCCTCCACCGTCACTCTCTACAGCCCGAGCACCGCCGCCGCCGCAAGCCCAGCCCTGGTCCCACCCACCATCGCCGCAGCAGCCCCGGCCCCGGGCACATCCGCCGCCCCGACGGGCCTCGAGAACCTGCTCAAAATCAGCAAGTCCGGCGCCGCCTTCTTCCAGCCCAGCGGGCCTGTGCGCGCGGCGAGCCTCCCCACGGGCGTCGCCTCGCTCAACGGCCGGTTCATCTCGCCCGAGCGCTGGAACGCCCCGCTGTTGGTCGCCAAACAAAACCCGCTCACAACGGCCACGACTCCCGTTGCCAGATTCCCCATTCCCGACTGGGTCCTGGTCGCCCGGGATGGGTCCAATCCCACTGCAACTCTGCCCGGCTCCGCCAAATGGTCCCTGAGCAACCCCTCCACCGTGATCGGCCGGTACGCCTACGCCATCTACAACGAGGGCGGTCTGCTCGACATCAACTCCGCCGGGTATCCCTCCGGGTTAACCGCCACCCAGACCGGCGGAAAAATGGCCCTGGCATTCGCCGACCTCACCCAGATCAACCCGGATCCCGCCACCCAAACCTACCTCAACCACAACGAAATCAACGCCATTGTCGGCTGGCGCAACTACGCCTCCGCCCAGCCGCCGGGCGCGTTTCCCAACACGAGGTTCAATGCGGTCTCAAGCGCCAACTTCTTCAACTTCATCCGGCTCACCCCGAACGGGACCATTCCGCCGGCCAACACCTCCCTTTTTAACGGCCAGAGCGACCGGACGTTTTCGAGCCGCCAACAACTCCTCACGTTTCTCTCCGCCCTGGGTGAAAACTCGACCCCAAGCCGCCGGACCAACCTGCAAAACGCGGCGCAGTACCTGGGCACCTTCAGCCGCGTCCTCAACCAACCCAGTTTCCGCCCCGATCCCGACCGGCCCAAGGTTGTCGGCGGAGCCTATCTCGCCCCCTCTTCCAGCTACAGCGGGGGCAACGACGCTTTCGGAGCCGACGACAGGGTCAATCCTTGGTTTCGGACGATTCGCGCGACGGGAACCTTCTCCCGGAACGACGGCACCCCCGCGACTGAAGGCGAGCCCTTGGTCAAAAGGCGGTTCGCCCTCAACCGCCTCGCATGGCTGACCTGCAAAGGCCCCAGCGCCAGCCTCCCACCCGCCGACATCCTTTATCAGCAGTATGTCAGCCTGGGCATCTCCCCCCGGCTGCTCAGCGAAGGCACCCCGCTCAATATCCGGAACCACTTCGGCTTGGTCTGGACCCCGGGCCCCGGCTCGGGGGGGATCGGGGGCTACTGGACCTACAGCCATGATTTCCACACAAAAATCGCGACGCTTGAGAACGTGCGCGATGCTGCGGCAAAGCGTGAGCCAGACTTTTTTGAGCTGCTCAAAGCGGGGGTCGGCGCGGGCTCGCTCGCGAAAAGCGCTCCGGGTTACGGGGTTGGATATAATCAACCCGTTTTTCAGTTCTACAGCACCCAGGACACGCTGATCGACAACCAGATTATCCAGCTCGGGGCCAACATCATCGACCAAGCGTCCCCGGACAGTTTTCCGACACGGATTGTCTTCGACAACGGAACCTATCCCCTGAGCTTCGACGGGGTGGAGGACCTCCCCTACCTCTACAATGAATTCAACCTCAACATCTTGGTCAGAAAATCCACACCGGAAGTCAAAAGCGAAGCTGAATCCGCCCCGGTGCAAACTGCAGGCACAACGTCCACCGTTTTCTCTCCGCCGGAAGACCCGGGTCTGGTCGCCTCGATTTTGGTTCCGACGATTTGGAATCCGCACAGTCAAGGTGCCCCCGTCGCAGCAGGCCTGGCCCCCACCCAATTGCGAATTTGCACCTCCATGCGCTCGTTCTCCAACCCCAAGGCGGCAGCTCTTAGTCCGGGCCAGGCCATTACCACACCGTACTATCGAAAAATTCTGGTAAAGTCCCCGCCCGGAACAGCTGACATAGTTCAAGATTATCCGCATCCGGTTGGTTCCCTAAGCGCCCCGTGGAGTCTTGGCAGCTATGACGCCACCACAGGCTCGATCACAATGCCCACGTCCGGGGGGGCGGGAAACACCGCTATGACATTCAGTAACGAACCCTCCCTTTACCGCGAACCCACGCCCTTGGTTCGCCCCGGAGTTCCAGTCAACAGCAATCTCGCCCTCGAAAACAACAACGCCATGGCGACTGCGGGTTCATCGGCGACCGCGGGTTCACCGTCGTGGAGCACCGGAATTCCGGAGGTGACCACGGACGTAAAATACATCGGTTTTTACGCCGGACAATTCCCGCTTCGCTGGAAGGAGGCCAACGAAGCAAATAACACAACAACGACCTACACAACCAATTCCGCAAATTTTCTAGAAGGGACGTATCATGGCCAAACCGTGTCTCTCGAGTACAACACGGGCTCGCAATGGGTTCCCTATGCTCAAACCCTCGTCCCGCACAGACAGCGAGCGGCTGTGGCTGTTCCTTACAACTACGCTCCGAATCTAATAAACAGTGGTGAAGGCCTTAACCTACGATCGAGGCTGGAAGTTTTTGGAGGCAATAACAGTGACTGGAATGCAACTTGGCTAGGGGTCGGACGCTGGGATCCGCGTTCCAGGCGATGGACCCCATGGTGTAACACCTTCGTAGGCAGCTTTATCGACAGGCCACCTTCAGCTGCCACGCCGTTGTCGGTGCCCAATTACCGATCGATGATCGAGACCTATCGCCGGGACAACACCAAGGGCCAGGGGCCGGGAATCGGGGTGCCCGCGGGCGGAGCAAGCCAGGATATGTACATCAGAAACGATCAGGCTTGGGGATCTGTTTGGAAATTCACCGACGCCAACAGCTACATCACCGACCCGGACGGCGTGATCCGCCGGGCTATGGGCGGCTTTGCGCCGTCCACTTCCGCAGGAACCGCCACAACCAGCGTCGGGCTGCCGCTTGCGACCGTCCGAGGCAACGCGGCCAACGCCAGCAACCGGCCCATCCTCCTGCACCGCCCGTTCCGGAGCGTGGCCGAACTCGGCTACGTTTTCTCCGACACGCCCTGGCGCAACATCGATTTCTCCAAACCCGAAAGCGGGACCGCCGCGCTGCTCGATGTGTTTAGCATCAGCGATCCCGGCTCGGAGCTCGTCTCCGGCAGGGTCGACCTCAACACCCGCCAGGCGCCCGTGCTCAAAGCCCTTCTCGTCGGCGCCGGACGGGACGAACTCGCTCCCTCCAACGTGCTCTCCGCAACCGAAGCCGGAGCCATCGCCACGGCCCTGGTGAACCGCACCAAGGACTCGGCCACCGTTGGCAAGGGCCCGCTCTCCAATATCGCGGATCTGGTCGGACGTTTCGGCTCTGGATTTAAAAACGGGGCCGCCACGGACGCCTCCCAGCCCTACGATGGATTTTCCAAGGACCTCGGCGGGCTTTTCACAGTCGGCGTCACCTCACCGAACAACATCGTGAGTCCGAACAACATCGTGAGTCGGCACCGCGAATCGGTCATACGGGCCCTCTCCGACACCGGCCAGGCCGGGACATGGAACCTGCTCATCGACTTGGTCGCCCAGGTTGGCAAGTATCCCGCCTCGGCCGTCAACCCCCAGGATTTCGTCGTGGAAGGCGAGAAACGCTACTGGCTGCATGTGGCCATCGACCGCCAAACCGCCCAAGTCATCGACCAACAACTCGAACCCGTCACGGAATGAAGCCCCTCCTCACCCTCGGTTTCTGGATTCTTGTTGCGAGCGCAGCCCTGCGCGCCGCCGACCCGGTGCCGGAGCCGGCGCCGCCGGGACCGTTGCTCAAAAAAGCGGGCGACATTTGCGCGTGGCAAATCGTTTACAAATACGAATCCAAACACGCCCCCAACACCACCAACCTCTTTCTCTCCACCGCCCCGCGCAAGGTCACTTTCGCCCGGACCCGCCCCCTCTGGATCGCGGTCACCGAGGATCTCGGCGGCAACGTGCTCACCCAGTGCTCCGACGGCCTCCAGGAATTCGTTTTGGGCACCCAGCAGGAATCGCCCATTTTCTGTCCCGTGGAGGAGGACGGCAAACGCACCAAATTCCTGGTGGACTTCGGCGCGGGCGACTACCCCGAGCTGGACTGGATCGCAGCGGACACCTTTGTCAAAACCACCGACCTCGGCGGACGCCGCTCCCTGCTCTTTCAAAAAGGCGACACTTGGGCGTGGGTGGATGAGGAAACCCGTCTCCCTCTGCTTTGGAAACGCCCGGGTGAATCCCGCACATTCCAGCATCTGCCTCCGCCGACCGGGATGATCCAGCTCCCGCCGAATGTGGCGAAGTTCTCCGAGGCCCTCAAAAAGGACGCCGAGACCCTCGCCCGCCGGGCAAGGCGCGGCATGTGATTTTTAAGATTCGGCCCTGGGCAAAGGCCACTGACGATTGCAGCCGACCGGGCCAGGCCCTGCCCGGGCTCAAGTCGCCCTAGCCGTTCGGCTAGTAGGCGGAAAGTCCCCCCTGGGTTACCGAGTGGACTGTCGATTCCCCCCCCCAAGGGGCGAAGCGTCTCCGGCACCGCATCCGGATCCCCCCCGGCCCCTCGAAAGGGCCCTCCCTTTAGAAAATCTCCAATCCCATGAAACTGACAGCCGTCTCCCGGTGGCTCTTTCTGGCAACCGGCCTCTACGCATTGAGCTGCGCCCCGGCGATCCTCGTGGCCGAGCGGCTGAACTGGCCGGAGTCCGCCCTCCATCTTTCCCGTTTCGCCGCGGTCGTGTTGTGCTGGCCCGCAAGCCTGATTTTCATCTGGCGCTCCAGAGCGTCGCCCGCCCGCGGCCGCAAGGCGTTGGCCGCGGTCGCAGCGTCCCTGTGCAGTCTGTGGATGGCGTTGGTTGTGTATGTGGTGGTCCACCTGGATTTCAGCCAGATGGACTGAGCGCCGTCCATCGCACGGCCCGCTCGCCGAGACTCCGCCACCCCTTCTTAAACCTGTAAAAACGAAGTTCCAGCGGAGTGACTGCAAGGGAGGAAGTGCAACGCGATGGCGTTCCGTACTTTCCAAAAAGTTCTCCGCGTTCTCCGCGTCTCCGCGTGAAAATGCTCTCTCTGAAATTTCGGAGTCCGGGTTAAAGGGCCTTGTGCGCGCCGTCGCAAAGCGCGCCGTTTTTGCTGTGTTTGCAGCCGCAGAACGCCACCGTGCCGTCTTTTTCCGCTTTGTAAGGAACCGGCGCGAATTCCGAGCCTTTGTGCGCCCCGTCGCAGAAGGGTTGTGAGGCGCTTTTGCCGCAGGAACACCAGTAGTAGGTTTTGCCGGCTTCCACCGGAACAAGGATCGGAGATTTCTGCGCGATAACGGGTTGAGACATAATGAGTTGGGTGAGTGGGAGGGATTCGCACGGAACAACCAGCCGTGCTTCGGCGGTTGAGTCAAATCCCCTGGGAACCTAGCAGCCCCCGGAAAGCCAGTGCAAGAGGTCAGGCCGTGCGAGCCTAGGCTCACGGATCAAAAAATGCGCGAGGGAGCCAGAGGCAGGGCGCCCACCCGATCGGTTGAATTCCAAAGCGCCGGCGGATAGGAGCAGGGGCATGGATCCCATCTCCGAAATTGTGGCGACTCTGGGCGAAGCCCCCCTCCGGCGTCTGGTTGGCGGCTTCTACCAGCGCGTTCGACAGGACGATCTCATCGGCCCCATGTATCCCGCCGATGACTGGGAAGGCGCGGAAAAACGGCTGGCCGATTTCCTCGTCTACCGAATGGGCGGCGCCCCCACCTACCTCGAACAGCGCGGGCATCCACGGCTGCGGGCCCGCCATTTCCCCTTCCCCATCGGAACAGCCGAACGCGACCGCTGGCTGGAGTTGATGGGCCAAGCCCTCCAGGAAGCGGCTCTGCCCGAACGCGAAACGGCTTTGATGACGCAGTTCTTCGCCCAAGTGGCCGACGCCATGCGCAACCGCCCGGACTGACGCCCCTCCCATGGCTCCCATGGCTCCCATGGCTCCCATGGCTCCCATGGACTCTATGGACTCTATGGACGCCGGGCCCGCCGCTGCACTTGGAGCCCGGCCCTTTTTCGATGGCTGCCGCCCCCCCTGCCCGCGACCCGCCGCGGGTCAAAATCACCTGGCGCGCATTTTTTTTGTCCAAAAACCCGGGTCCGGGACTCAGAGGGTGGAAGTCCCGGCTTTCGCACCTTTATCCACCAGCGCTTCTGCGAGAACCCCTTCCCACCCCTCCCTCGATGCACTCCCCAGAACAAACCGCCCGGAGCCGTCCAACGCGCGCCTTCACCAGAAACGCCGCTGGAATGAAAAAAGCTCTCCCAGGCGTCCTCCCATGAATCCCCCGTCCCCACTCGCCGAGGAATTTGTTTTCCTCCTAGCCCGCCACGAGCGGTTGCTGGGCGCTTATGTGATGACTCTCGTCCCGCATCCCGCCGATGCCGACGACATCTTACAGGAGGCCAAAGTGGTCATGTGGCGGCATTTCAGCCAATTCCAGCCGGGCACGAACTTCGCCGCCTGGGCCCGCAAAGTGGCCTTTCACCAGGTGCTGGCCTACCGGAAACGCAAAAACCGGGACCGGCTCGAATTCAGCGAAGCCTTTCTTCAGGCCGTTTCTGAGGAAGTCGAATCCCGGGCCGATCACCTGGAAAAACGCGAGCGCGCATTGCAGGGGTGCATTGCAAAACTCCCGGCGGACCACCGCCAAGTGTTGTTTTTGCGCTACCAGGACGCGCTTTCCCTGGAGGAGATGGCCGAGCGCCTCCGACGCACCACCACCGCGCTCTACCGGCTGCTGAGCCGGGTGCGCCAAGCCCTGCACGGATGCGTCACGCGCTCCCTTCAAACCGCCGAATATGAGTGAGCCGGACTCCCCGTTGCAGTCGGAACTGCTGGCGCTCTGCGACACCCTGCTCGACGGGGAACTCGGCGCCGAACAACACGCCCGGCTCGAGACCCTGGTGCTCTCCGACGCCGCCCTGCGCCGCTTGTACGTGGAATACCTCCACGAAAACGCCACGCTCCGCCTGCGCAGCGGCCAGCTCGGCGAGGTCTCTCTAGAATCCATTCGCCAACCTTTTGCCCCGGCGCCGACGTCCCGCTCCTGGTGGCGACACCCGGGCTGGCTCAAAGCCGCCGCGGCTCTGCTGCTCGCCTCGGGCGCCGCACTCTGGCTGGGCGCCCGCGCCCCGGCTCACGTCGCCATTCTCGCCGAAGCCAAAGGCACCCGCTGGGAAAACAGCAGCCAACCCACCGAACCCGGATCGAAAATCGCCCCCGGCCGGATGCGCCTCGCCGAAGGCATCGCCAAACTCGTGTTCCGCAGCGGGGCGGAACTCAGCTTGGAAGGCCCCGCCGACCTGGAGCTCATCGACCCCAAACTTTGCCGGCTCCACGCCGGGACCCTCATGGCGCACGTGCCTCCGGCCGGACGCGGGTTCACGGTCCGAACCGCCTACGCCGAACTCATCGATCACGGCACGGAATTCGGGATCCGGGCCGGGGAGGACGGCAGCGCGTCGGTGCGCGTGCTCAAGGGCGAAGTGGAGCTGCGGCATACGCTGGGAGGCAGACCTCTGCGTTTGCTGGACGACCAGACCGCGGCGGTGAGCGCCCAAAGCCTGGCCAGAATCGACTCGCTGGGAGGGGAACTTGCGCTGCCCCGGCCCAAGACGGGGTCGCCCGGGGAATGGACGTTCACCCACGAGCTCACCACCGCCACGGGAGAGGGCGCCGCAGCCTCCGTGTTTTCGCCCGGCACCCTCGACCATTTCTCAAAGGAACTCTTGCTGGTGAAAAACATGCGCAGCTCCGAGGCCTACCAGCGCAAGGCCCTGTTGCGGTTTGATCTCACCCCGCTCGCCAGCCACGCCATCGAGGCCGCCCGGCTCACCCTGCATTTCGCACCCACCGGCTTCGGGTTCACCTCCCTGGGGGTCGACGCCGAGTTTGCTATTTACGGCATCACCAGCGACTCCCGGGACCTGTGGGATCCGCGCACGGTCCAATGGAAAACCGCCCCGGCTTACTCCCCTGACGGCGGGCGCGTGGACGAAAGCCACGCCGCCAAACTCGCCACGTTCACGCTGCCCCGGGGCGTGGTCCAAGGCGCCTTCTCCGTGGAAGACCCGCGCCTCACCGACTTCCTCAGAACCGACGCGAACCGCCATGCCAGCCTCGTGATCGTCTCCGAGACCGCTCAAAAAAACGGGCAAAGCGTCGTGTACGGCTTCGCCGGCAATCATCACCCCACGCTTTCACCGCCCACTTTGCGCCTGAAACTGACCCCTTGAAACACCCCGTCCATTCCATGAAACCCCATCCCACCCGTCTGTCGCTCGGCATCGCGTCCCTGCTGCTGGGTGCCGCCGTGCCTGTCTGCGCGGCTGAAACCGTTTTTGTCGAAGCGGAATCCTTCGATCAACACGGGGGCTGGGCGTTGGACACTTCGTTCACCCAGATCGTGGGCTCCCCCTACCTGCTGGCGCACGGCCTCGGGAAAGCCGTTCCAGACGCCGTCGGCGCCGTGGAAGTCGCGGAGGCGGGCGCCTACAAAATCTGGGTTCGCACCAAGGACTGAGTGGCCCCGTGGAAAGCGCCGGGCAAACCCGGCCGGTTCCAGGTCGTGATCAACGGCCAAACCCACCCGGAGGAATTCGGCGCGGAAGGCGCCGACTGGCATTGGCAGGCCGGCGGGTCCGTCTCGTTGAAGGCGGGCAAAAACACCGTCGCCCTGCGCGACCTCACCGGATTTGACGGCCGCTGCGACGCGCTCCTGCTGAGCAACGTCCCCGGCTACACGCCGCCCGAAGGCAAAACCCTCGCCGAAGCCCGAAAAAACTGGCTCAACCCGGGGGGCAAACCCGAGGACGCCGGGGAGTTCGACTTGGTCGTGGTCGGCGGCGGGTACGCGGGGCTCGGCGCGGCCATTTCCGCGGCCCGACAGTCGCTCAAAGTGGCGCTGATCCAGGACCGGTTCGTTCTCGGCGGCAACGGCAGCAGCGAGATCGGGGTCTGGGCCATGGGCGGCACCATGCGCGGCAAATACCCGCGCCTCGGTGAGATCGTCGAGGAGTTCGCGGATCGCGCCCCGGATTCCCCCGGGCTGCCCGAGGACTTCAAGGACGCCCTCAAGGAAACCGTCTGCAGGAACGAAAAAACGCTGAGCCTTTTCCTTGGTCACTTCGCCCACGGCGTTGTGCAGGACGCGCCCGGAGCCGCCATCCAAGCGGTGGCGGCGCTGGACGTGCGGTCCGGCCGGGAACGGGTTTTCCGCGGCAAACTTTTCGTGGACTGCACCGGGCACGGGACGGTGGGGGCCTTGGCGGGGGCGAAACACAGCATGTTGGAGAAGGGCCACATGGGGATGGCGCTAACTTAAGCTCACTTTGGGAGGTTTGCGGTGTCTCGGTGGGGGAAAAGTGGCACAGGCTTCCAGCCTGTGATCTGTGACAGTCACAGCCAGGATGGCTGTGCCACTTTGGGCTCCACCGGCGGCGTGAGCCTTTG
>CAMARB010000134.1 GCA_945860355.1 Chthoniobacter flavus
ACCGCTCGTTAGGGCAACCAGGGACCTGTCCGAAGTTTCTTCGGACAGGTCCCTTCTCTTTTTAACCCGAGCTTCCGGGTTTCCGGAAACAGCGCCGTTTCACGCCGAGTGGAGTCGGGGGCGGCAATGGGAGCCCAAAGCCCCCCCGCAAGTTGACGGGCCCGTTAGGAACCAATCGGCGTGTTGTCGTAAACAACCACCCGCTCAAACATCGGCTTGCACACCTCCACGAAGCGCTGGTGGAAAGCGCAATCCCGCTGGTAATGCTCGTGATCGGCCATGGTCTTAAATTGGAGCGAGCTCGTGTAGTCGAATGAATGGTCGGTCACGGGCCGCGCCTCGGTCGGAGCAGGTTTGCCAACCGAGCCCCCCGCCAGATAGGGGATCTTGGCGAGTTGGAGCAGTTCCGTCTCAAAGGTGGCCCGCTGCTGGGCCGTGAGATCCGTTTTCAGCCAGAAATAGACGTTGTGGACAATCATATGGGAGCCCCGGGGTTTACACGGGCCGCGCCCCGCTGTGAAACCGCGATTTGCCGTAAGACCCGCGGATCCATCCGCCGCCCGCCGTGCGCGGGGAAAGCCGTCGAGGCTCGCGGCAAGCCGCCGGAAGCCGCAGAGCGCACCGGAGCACCCGGAGCGTCTCGCCCTCATCGAGAGCGTTTCGGAAGGGAGACTGTTCCGTTTTCGGGTGAATGGAACCGCAGATTTCGCAGGTGAGCGCAGATGGCGAACCCCCGAAACAAAATCCGCGTCAATCTGTGTCATCTGCGGTTGATCTATCGAGCCCTCATCGGGAAGTTCAGCCGCAAGCGCCTCATTTGGAACGCAAGTCGGGGCTAGCGGGAATCGGGTTTGTGACTGTCCGCCGGGCATCGTCACCCTGCTGCAACGGGGCGCGCTTTTTTGCCAACTTACCACTGACAGAGTCCGGCCTGCCGTTGAGCTCCGCTGGAGGGGCTTCACCGCGAAAGCGGAAGTTCCGGCGAAACGACCGCGAGCGGGCACCCGCAAAACCCAAGCGCTCCGTTCTTGATGGAACCTCCTCCGCGTTCTCCGCGGCCCCTCGGTTAAACGCGGTGGAGTTTGTAGGGATAAACCTTTCCGCTGGCCCATTGGCAGACGTAGAGGTCCCCGCTGCGGTCCACGCAGACGTCGTGGCAGTTGCGGAACACAGGCTGATCCTGGAGCATCACCTCCAGCTTGCCGTCGCGATAGACCGGCTCCTTGCCCCCGGGATTCGAAACCACCCGGTTCTGGGCGTCGAGGATGGTGACAAAGCCGCGTTCCCGCCACATCCGGAAATCGTTTTCGAACATGCCAAAACACACGGCGGAATACAGCTCCTGGCCGTGGATCACCGGGCGGCTCAGATAGGCGCCGGGCAGGTAAACGGAGCGGACATAGACGCCCTCCAGGGTGTACCAGTGAAACTCGTTTCGGATGCGTTCGGTGCAGAGCACCAGGGGCTCCGGCCCCCGGTTGTCGATCGCCACCCCGTGCGCCTGAAGAAACCGGCCCGCGTTGTTGGCCACCGAGCTTTTGCCTCCGAATTTGCCCAGGTATTTGCCCTCCTTTGAAAAGCGCAGGATATTCTGAGAACCGTATCCGTCGGCGACGTAGATATCGCCCTGAGGCCCCACGGCTGTCTCCGTCGGCTGATACGGGATATGGGGGCCGTAAGCCCCGCATTTAGACGCGTGGGGCAACTCCATGACCACCTCCCCCTCCAGGGTGGTCTTCACCACTTTGCCGGCCCCGGGATCGGTCAGGTAGAGAAACTCCCGGCCATCCGCCTCGCGATGCACGCTCAGACCGTGAGCCCCGCCCCAGTCCAGGGTCCATGCCCCCTGCCCGCGGCCCTCGGTGTCGTAGATGAGCACGTTGTTCTTGCGATGGTTGGTGAGCAGAAAAAGTCGGCCATCGGAGACCTGCACCATCTCGTGGCAGTCGTTGACGGGATATTGCGCCGGGTCGAGACGGCTCCAGCTTTTGTCCACGCGATAACGAAACTCCCCGTGGCCGACGATCTCCCCGGCGGCTTCTGCTTTCACCGTGGAACCGGCCCACGCGGCGCCGGCGGCGCCCACGAGGGAGGTCTTGAGGAAATGCCGACGCGTCTGCGTGGCCAAGCGGGAGGATTCGGAATTCATAGACGGAAAAAATGTCGGGCTCGTTGCGAAGCAATGCCGTGCAAGGGGGTGCGGATCGATCCGCGCTCACGGCGGGCTGCGGATCGGCCGGTTCCTTGGAACCAAGCAAACCCTGCGCGGATCCGGTGCCGCATCCAATGGAGCATCCGCCAAAAAAGTTGTCGGATCCCGTCCTGCGCCGTCCGCTCCGCGGGCTGGGCTGCGCGCGAGCCCGGCTGGCTCATGAAATGCTCCCAGGAGGGGGGGCAAACCCGATTCGTCTCTGGTTCTTGCACTTAGAAAACGCCCTCACCGCCCCCGCCGCTCAGGCTGGTGGGCACAGCCAATGCTCTTTGAAAGGGTGCATGAGGCTTCCCTCTTTTCTCCCGCAGGTTATCCGGCGGCTCCGCGTCTGGAGGGAATCCCGCGTCAAGACCGGCACCCTCTCTCCCTTGGCCGTGCGAGGTGCCGGCGGATTCACCATCGCTGAAGCCACACTCGCCACGGCGGTGGTGGGGATGGGTTTCCTGGCCGTGTTCAACACCAACGCCTACCAGCTCAAACTGGTGAAGAAGACAAGGGAAACCAACGCGGCCAGTCTCGCCCTCCAGGAGCGCGTGGAGACGATGCGCATCAGCAACTGGCGCCAGATGACCAATGCCAGTTATGTGGCCGGCACGTTGATGCTGAGTCCCACGCAATCGTCCGGCCCGCTCTCGGGTCTTGAGGAAAGCATCACCGTTTCCGCCTACCCCGACCCCAGTGTCTGCGAAACCCTGAAGGTCCTGAGGAAGGCCTCCGGCACCCGCACGACCCCATCCGGCGGAGCCGGCCTTTCCGACCAGAGAATCGCGCGAGTGGACTTGAGCGTTTCGTGGCTGGGAAGCAACGGGCAAACCTTTCAGCGCAGTTCGTCCACCTTGATCTCGAACAGCGGGATCAGTCGGCTGAATCTAGCAAACAATTCCACCAGCACCGGAACCACCAGCACCGGAACCACCAGCACGGGAACCACCAGCGCCGGGACCACCAGCACCGGGACCACCAGCACCGGGACCACCGGCACCGGAACCACCGGCACCGGGACCACCAGCACCGGAACCACCGGCACCGGGACCACCGGCACCGGGACCACCGGCACCGGGACCACCGGCACCGGGACCACCGGCACGGGAACCACCGGCACGGGAACCACCGGCACGGGAACTTCTAACGGAAACGGAAACGGAAACGGGAATGGGAACTCGAACGCGAACTCCAATCCGCACGGCAACACGGGTGGCAAAAATGGAAAGGGATAACCGGCGGGCGACAGGGTTCACCCTGATCGAGGTCCTGATCGCAAGCGCCATCTGCTCGATCATTCTTGCCGGGACTCTTCTGGGGGCCGTCTCCCTGCAGCGCACGTTCGCCGCCAGCGAATACTACGTCAATGAACAGGCCCAACAGCTCCGGTTCCTCGACTCGTTGTCGCTGGATCTCCGCCGGGCTTTGACCGTGACCCAGAGCAAAAGCCTGCCAAGCTTGGCCGCGCCCGACATCATCGATCTCACTCTCCCCGATTTTTACACCGTCTCACCCGGCAACCCCTCCGAGTTGGTGCCCCGGGATCCGAGCTTCACAAACGGTGCCGCCGTCTATGGCAACCCGTCCCAGAACCCCCAGGTCCGGTATTTTGTGAGCGGCAAAGTGCTTTACCGGAGGCAGAGCGATTACGCCACGGGCACGCTGACAACGGTCCAGAAAGCCCTCTGCAACGATGTCCAGGCTTTCTCCATCTCCTACGACAGCGCCGGGCAAGTGATCTCCACCTCGGTGACCTTCCTGCCGCGGTACCGGTGGAGCCTGGATGAAAACGCCGGGGTGCGGAACACGACCAAGACCTACACGAACACCCTGCTCCGGAACACCCGGCAAGTCAGCAGCACGCCTTAGGAACCGCATGAAAAGTTCTCTCCCGCTTTCCCGCCGAGGCAACGCGCTCGTGGTGGCGCTCATGATGAGCGGGATTCTCGCCTCAATGGCGGCGGCCACGACGTTGATCCTGCAAAAACGGTTCCGCCAGGCCCACCAGACTGCCGCCTGGGAGGAAGCCATGCTGGCCGCCGAGGCCGGGGTAGACTTGGCCATCAACGAGCTCCGCACTCAGCTCTACGACCCGGGCAGCGCGTTCCAGGGCTGGGAAACCCAAAACCCGGACGGCTCGCTCAGCGCAACCGCCCCGACCGGGCTCGTTTCCGGCACCACCGCCTACTACACGTCCACCGTGTTTTTGAGGACCAGCGAGGGCGGGCAACGTTCCTGGTGCGAGGTGCAGATCGAAGCGCCCACCCTGCTCATCGAGCCCAACACCAAGGAACAATGGTATCGGGTGCGCTCCCTGGGCATCGAGGAGGTCCCGGGCGGCGGTAAGGTGGCCGGGGACAAGGAGGACATCCAACTGCGCAAACTCGACCTCAAATACAACCGGCGCACGGGCCAGTCGCTCAACGGCCGCCCCCAGGCGACGCGGATGGTGGAAGTGCTTGTCAAACCGGTGGGGACGTTTCGCCTGGCGCTGCTGGCAGCCAACGAGATCAACATGAACAACCACAACATCGTGGTGGATAGCTACGACTCGCGGGATCCCAGCAAGTCCACCAACGCCTTTTACGACCCGGCCAAACGCCAGGACAACGGGGATATCGCCACCAACGGCATCCTCATCTCCGCAGGCTCGGCCCACATCTACGGCGACGCCGCCACCAACGGCGGCACAGTGCTGAATGCCTCCAATGTGACGGGCGAGATCCGGGACGACTTTTTCCAGGAACTCTTCCCGGTCACCGCGCCGGTGTTCGCGCCGGAGGCAGGCAGCCCCACCAGCGCGCTGACCACCACCACGCTGGCGGCGGCTCCAGGTAACCCGGCCAATTACCTTCTAAGCGCGGTCACCCTGTCCGGCTCCGAAACGCTCACGATCACGGGCGCCGCCGACGGCAGCGCCACCTACGCCACGGTGGTGGTGTCCGGCGACATCAAGCTCTCCGGCCAATCGCAGATCATCCTGGAGCCCGGGGTCAACCTGCGGCTTTTTGTGAAAGGCAACGCGGACATCACCGGGCAGGGCGTCAGCAATCCCGGCGCCCCCCTTCAGTTCCAGCTCTACGGCTGCGACCCGGCCAGCGCCACCGGCGGCACCTCCAACAAGACGATGAAAGTCGCAGGGAACGGCGGACTCCGCGCCTGCGTTTACGCGCCCACATACGACATCACGCTTCTCGGAGGCGGTGTGACAGACTCGATCTACGGCTCCTTTGTGGGATACGACATCGGCATGACGGGCGTTCAGAGTGTGCACTACGACGAGGCGCTCGGCAGCGGCGGCCTGGTGAGCGACTACAAAGTGGCGAACTGGTTTGAGGACACCCGTTAGCGCCCGGGATCCAAGCTTCCCGGCTCCCACGCCTCCCACGCCTCCCACGCCTCCCACGCCTCCCATGCCTCCCATGCCTCCCATGCCTCCCATGCCACCCAAAACGCCGAGGCCCTTCCTTTCGCTGTTTCCACGGCTCCCGCCCCCGAAAACCAATCCTCGCACCCCACGCCCACCCCCGTTTTTGGGGCGCAACCTGCCCCCTACTCGGGTCCGGGCGAAGCCTCTTTGCGACGCAATGAGGCCTCCACCAGCGCCATCAGCCGGGCTTTGGTTTCGTCCGGCGGCCGCTGGGGCCGCAGACTGAGCGCAAACACCGAGTTGAGTTTCCGGCATTCCCTCAGGCAATCCTCGGCCCGTTCGCCGAAGAACGCCCGGGCCTCTTCAAACACCCGCAGTTCGTCGGGCTCCAGAGCCCCCAAGACCGCCATGCGGGCCATGTTTTCGAACTCCTCAAAATTCATCTTTGAATCCTTTAAGTCCGTCGGCGATTTTTTTCAGGCCCAGCTCCAGACGGGTTTTGATGGTGCCCAGGGGGATCTGCGTAAACGCGGCGATTTCGCGCTGACTCATGCCTTTGAAAAAGGCCAGGTCAATGGCCTGCTGCTGGGCGGGCGGCAAAAGCGCGATGATCCGGCCCAACATCTGGCGCAGGTCCGCCGACTCGATATCGGCGTCCACGGTGTTATGAATCCAGGCCTCGGGCTGCTGTTCGGTCTGCTGCTGGAGACGTTCCTCGGCTCGCATGTAACTCTGGCGCTTTCGCAACCGGTCAATGGAACGCCTCCGGGTCAGGGTCACAATCCAGCCCAGGGGCTTGCCCTTCTCGGGCGAGTAATTGCGGGCGTGTTTCCAGAGCTCCATGTAGATCTCCTGCAGCAGATCGTCCGCCTCGGCGTCGTTGTGGATGATCCGCATAATCATCGCCTTTAACACGCCGCTGTACCGGTCGTAGAGCTCCGAGAGCGCCTCGGGATCCTGCTCCTGGATCCTGCCCATGAGTTCCTCGTCGGAACAGACGTTCTCCACACCCGGGCCGCCCGGTTCTTCGGATCCACTGGGGGTCGCATTCGGAGTGTTCACTTCCCCCCCACTTCGCCTTGGAACGCGCCGGTGCGCCTAAAAAAAGCGGCGGCTCGGCGCCCCGACGCTCTCCCGAGGGCGTCCCCGGGCAAGGCCCGCGGACATTCGCGATCCGCATTGAACCCCCGGGTCGGGGTCGTTAGCGTCCCGCACCTTATGAGCACGCTCAACAAGAAGTTCCCGCGCCTGTTGCCCGAAGCCATCCGCAAAAACATGCGCGTCGCGGACCTGATCGACACGGCATTCAAAGCCTACAACGGCGGCCGGCTCGCCGAAGCCTGCCGGTTGTTCACCCAGAAAATGATCGTCGGCGAGGGCACGGTCGGCATGTCGCTCACCGGGGCGCTCACCCCCGCCGGACTCGGCAAGGCGGCCATCATCCCCCTTCTCAAGGCCGGGTTCGTGGACTGGATCATTTCCACCGGCGCCAACCTCTACCACGACCTCCATTACGGACTGGGCATGGAACTCTACGCCGGGTCGCCGTTCCTCAACGACGTGGACCTGCGCCACGAGGGTGTGATCCGCATCTACGACGTGCTTTTTGACTACGACGTGCTGCTGGACACCGACGCCTTCGTGCGCCAGGTCATCCAGGGCCCCGAGTTCCAGCGCACCATGGCCACCGACGAGTTCCATTACCTGCTGGGCCGGTACGTCTATGAGCGGGAGAAAAAGCTCGGCATCAAAGAAACCAGCGTCCTCAGCGCCGCCTACCAGTACGGGGTGCCCATTTTCACCAGTTCCCCCGGCGACAGCTCCATCGGGATGAACGTCGCCGCGATGGCGCTGCGCGACTCCCAACTGCTCATCGACGTCAACCGCGACGTCAACCAGACCGCCGCCATCGTTTACGCCGCGAAATCCAGCGGCGCCACCTCCAGTGTGTTTATCCTCGGAGGCGGTTCCCCGAAAAACTTCATGCTCCAGACCGAGCCGCAGATTCAGGAGGTCATGGGCATCGAGGAACGCGGCCACGATTATTTCCTCCAATGCACCGACGCGCGCCCCGACACGGGCGGCCTGAGCGGCGCGACCCCGGCCGAGGCGGTGAGCTGGGGCAAGATCGACCCCGACAACCTGCCCGACTGCGTGGTGTGTTACGCGGATTCCACGATCACCCTGCCGCTCATCACCGCCTACGCGCTGAGCAAGGTAGCGCCCCGCAAACTCAAACGGCTCTACGACGCGCGCGACGCCCAATACCAGGCGTTGCGCGATCAGTATTTCAAGAGCGGGCGCGTGGAGAAAATCGAACACCGCACGGACCTCAAAAAAACGACGAAACAGAAGGCCAAACAAAAGCCCGCGCAGAAGCCCAAGAAAGGGCGCTCGGGACGTTCGGTGACCGGCACGGCGCGGGCATGAGCCGGACGCGGGGAGAAAGGGGTCAGGGGTCAGGGGTCAGATTTTCTCCCGCCTCCCCTCATCCGCCCTCCGTCGGGCCAAGGGCCCAGCCTAACCCAGCCCAGCGCAACGCGCTGGGTGAGGGGTCAGGGCGGAGGTTTCTCCCGTGTGCGCCGCTCTCCGCCCTCCGTCGGGCCAAAGGCCCAGCCTATCCCAGCCCAGCGCAACGCGCTGGGTGAGGGGTCAGGGCGGAGGTTTCTCCCGTGTGCTCCGCTCTCCGCCCTCCGTCGGGCCAAAGGCCCAGCTTATCCCAGCCCAGCGCAACGCGCTGGGTGGGAGACAGAAAACCGGGCGAGCCCTGAAGGGGCGCCTCAATACAAGGGAAAGAGAAGCAGGCGCCGGGAACAGAAATTGGACCAGCGTTTGCCGAGAGATCGCGATCCAGAGTAGACATCGAGCACAGCGACTCGGACACCAGAGCCGGCCCGGAATGATCCGGCGGCTGCCTGATCCGCGGAAAGCCCCGGCGCAAGCGTCTCATGAAAACCAAGTCTGCAATCCCCGTCTTTCTCGGAGCCACAGTGCTTCTCCCGGCTTGCACGCACACCCCAAAGCCCTCGTCCGCCCGCGCAGGATTGCCCAGCTACGAAGAAAGCTTCGATCCTTGGCGCGCATCCAATCGCGCCCTTCAACCCGCGTCGCGGGGGGATCAAGACGCGCAGCTGGCCTTTTTCCTCTCGGCCTACGTGCGGATGAGCCAGCCCTCCATGGGCGGCGAGGACTTGGAGCAAAAGCGAAACAACGCCGGCAAGTTGCTTACCACCCTGGGTGACGATGCTTTCTCCGGCGCGCTTCATCAGCAACGTCCCGAGGTTCGCAGCGCGGTTCGCTCGTTTCTTGACATGAAGAACGTCAAAGGAGCCTACCCAACGACCTTCAAGCTTCTGGATGCGGCGCCCAAAATCGACTGGCCGACAGAGAAGGCTTACCGGAATCGCCAAGCCCGAGTCGCCTCACCAAACACGCCAGCCAACTCATTGCCCGCTGCGTTGCTGTCTTCGGGTCAACAGGCCGCATCCTCATAAGCATCCGAAATCAATCCATCGTCGCAGCAACGATTGGAGCGGCCATCGGCGCCGGAGTTGGAGGCCTCAACATCCTGGATTCTTGGTTCCAGGTCTCCGCGTATGGATCGCGTTCGTTAGGCTTATTACCCATGCTTTTTATGCTCCCGCTCATGGGAGCTTTTCTGGCGGTGCCGCCTTGCCTGATTCTGCTCTTCTTCCCAAAAACGCGGCTTTGGGCCGGGCGCATCCTCTTGACGGCGGTGATGGCTCTCTCGGTCGCAATCCCCCTCATGCCATTGGCTGGCACGGTGCGAATGAGGGGCTTCCATCAACTCGCCTTCCGGTCCGCCCCCCTCGTTCATGCCCTTGCTGCTTACACGACAGACCACGGAAGCCCTCCGGAAACACTCAACGCCCTCATCCCGGATTACATCCAAAAAATTCCGTCGACTGGGATGGGTGCATACCCCGCCTATCAATACGCGGCAGGGGATGAGGCGAGGAAGTGGAATGACAACCCCTGGGTTCTCTCTATGGAAACTTCAAGAGGGTTCCTGAACTGGGACCGGTTCATTTACTTTCCAATGCGAAACTATCCGGCGACGGGCTACGGCGGCAGCTTGGAGCGGATCGGAGAATGGGCCTACGTCCACGAATAGAGATGCCCAACGAGGTAACCGGACGACAGGAACAGACAAATTAAAGCCGCTCTCATTGGCCCGGCCTCCCCTTCCGTCCTCCCCTTGGGCCAAGGGCCCAGACTATCCCAGCCCAGCGTAACGCGCTGGGTGGGAAGCGGATAACGGCGCGAGCCCTCATCGGGAAGTTAAGTCGCAAGCGCCTCATTTTGAACGCAAGTCGGGTCTGAAGGGGGGGCTTACGCATGTAAAATTCAGCTTCGTGGGGGGAAGAGGACGCTCAAGGTCTCAGAGTGCGTTGCAAACCGGAGGGCATTGTTCCCTAGGGGAACAAAGAGAGTAGCCGGTGGTGGCGCGAAGCGACACCACCGGAACGCGGTCAAAAAAACAGCCCCCCCCGCAGAGGGGTGGCAGAGGATTTGTTCCCCGGGTGGTCTCTGGCACGCCCTGCCGGGGTGCCGTCCCTGGGGGACGGCCTTCCGGGGGTGTCGCTTCGCTCAACCCCCGGCTACTTTCTGGGATGCCTCCGGCATCGGATCGAACCCCGCACCCGGGTTCCTCGCTCTTTTTTAAATGCGTGAGCCCTGCCGCTTCTTGGCAGACCCCTTGACTCCCGCCCACTCTGGTTTTTTGGTTTTCATCATTTTGAGGTGATGCGCCGGCGGCCCGGAGTGCGTTTGGTTTAGGCTGATTCTCATCGACGGGCTCACTTGCCAGGGCAGGCGGCACCAATACAGAGGTCGCAGGCTCCGGTCCCCACGCTGAAGGACGGGATGCGTTGTGCATCACCACTGGGCGAACGGGTTTTTGACTGTCCGCCGGGCATCGCGGCCATGCTGCAACGGGGCGCGTTTTTTTGCCAACTTCCCACTTACA
>CAMARB010000135.1 GCA_945860355.1 Chthoniobacter flavus
ATGGCAGGGATCGCGCAGCTGGGGCTTAAGAGCAACATCGTGGGGCTGATCGCGAGCGCCGAAAACATGCCCAGCGGCAGCGCTTACCGGCCTGGGGACATCGTCACGACCTACGACGGCAAACACGTGGAGATCGTGAACACCGATGCGGAAGGTCGGATGGTTCTGGCCGATGCCATCGCCTACGCCCGCAAACACTTTAAGGCGGGCGCCATCGTCGATTTGGCCACATTAACCGGCGCGTGCGGCGTTGCGCTGGGCGAATACGCGGCCGGGTTCTGGAGCTCCGATCCGGATCTCTCAAGCCGAGTGCAGGCGGCCTCGCAAAAAGCCGGGGAACGCCTCTGGAACATGCCGCTGTTCCCCGAATACCGGGCGCAGATCAAGAGCCAGGTGGCGCTTCTCAAGAACAGCGGGGGCCGTTTGGGCGGCGCGTGCACGGCAGCGGCTTTCCTGCATGCGTTTGCCGAGGAAACGCCCTGGGCGCATCTCGACATCGCTTACACGGCGCATCAGGACAAGGACCGCTCTGATTTGGCGCGGGGCGCGACGGGTTTTGGCGTGCGCACGTTGATTGAGCTGGCGGAAGCCTGGAAATAGCGCCTCCTGAGGGCGGAAGGGAACCGCCCTTGTGTGGAGGGCAGCCGTTCGGGCTGGCGAATTTTCCCGCACCGGGAACGGCCGTTCTCCCCCGCCCTCCCGATCTTCTTTGTGGGGGGGGAGAGAGAAACATGGGAATTCTGAGCGCGATTCTGATTGGGCTCCTAGTGGGGGTGGTAGCCAAACTCATCACTCCCGGGCGGGATCCCGGCGGGTTCTGGATGACGGTGATCCTCGGGCTGGGCGGCTCCGTGGCGGGCGGCTACCTGGGGCAACTTCTCGGGCTTTACCGGCTTGGCGAGCCGGCTGGGTTCATCGGCTCCGTGCTCGGCGCGGTTGCGCTTCTGTTGATTTACCGATTTTTCACGCAGACAGTAAAATAACCCGGGCCACCGGGCGGGCGCGGATTTCCGGGGCGGGGCAAAAGCGATCAGGCGGGTCCCGCGCCGGGTGCCCAATCGCCCGCTGGGGGCACCCGGCGTGGCCCCCCAAAAACACGGAGAGCGCCCCCTTTTAAGGTTCGATCACATTCCGGGCGCCCGTGGCATGCCCGGTGGCCGCCCGCTATTTGCAACCGCAGCCGCTTCCGCAACCGCCTCCGGACTCGGTTCCCTCGGGACCGGGCCCGGCCGCTCTGACCTCCAGCGTGATGCCTTGGAATGCGATCTGGTCGCGCACCATGCCGAGGAAACCCAGGCTCGTGGAGTCCGGGGCCGTCAGACAATCCAGAATCAACCGCAACGGTTTTCCCTCCAACTGAGGGAAAGCCTCGTACATCTCGCCATCCAGCGCGAAAGACAGATAGGCGTTGATCTTCTCCTGCAACTGGAAGAGGCGGAGCTCGGAGCCGTCCCAGGGGCGGGGCTCCACCATGAGCAGCGTGACAACGTCCGTCTCTGGATCATGGACCAGGGCGTCGATGACTCCGGCGTGTTCGACGCCTTTCAAGGCCGGCATCGTGGGAGCCGATTCGGAGGAGGGAGATTGAGGCTGCGTCATAAAATAAACCTTAGTATTCACTCAAAGGCCCACGACGTTCAACCCTCCGCTCTGCCATGAAAAGTATTCGCATCGAACAATTCGGTCCCGCCTCCGTTCTCCGAGCCCAAACAGTGCCCGAGCTTTCGGTAGGCCCGGGCGAGATCCGCGTTGGGCTCAAGGCGATCGGGGTCAACCCCGTGGACACCTACATCCGATCGGGGGGCTACGCCGTGAAACCGGCGCTGCCGTACACTCCGGGCGGCGACGGCGCGGGCGTCGTCCTGGAGGTCGGCCCGGGCGTCTCCGGGTTCCACCCCGGCCAGCGGGTTTATCTGACGGGTTCCCTCACGGGGACCTACGCAGAGGAGGCACTCTGCGCGCCCAACCACCTCCATCCCCTGCCCGATCCGGTCTCATTTGAGCAGGGCGCGGCGCTGGGCGTGCCCTATGCCACCGCTTTCTACGCCCTCTATTTCCGGGCGCGGGCGCTTCCCGGTGAGACGTTGCTCGTTCACGGTGCCAGCGGCGGGGTCGGACTCGCAGCGGTGCAAATCGGGCGCACCATGGGGCTCCGCGTTTTTGGGACCGGTGGAAGCGAAACGGGCCGGGAAGAAATTCTGCGTCAGGGAGCGCACGCGGCGTTTGACCACACAAGGGCCGGGTATGAGGAGGAGATCGCCGCGCAAACCGGCGGATCGGGTTTGGACGTCATCTTGGAGATGCTGGCCAACGTGAATCTGGGCCGGGACCTCCAACTCCTGGCTCCGCATGGACGCGTCGCAGTGGTCGGCAGCCGCGGCCCCGTGGAGATTCATCCCCGCGACGCCATGACGCGCAACGCCGACATTCGCGGTGTGCTGCTGGCCGGGGCGACTGAAAAGGAACTGGCTTCGATCCACGCCGGGCTCTACGCGGGACTTGAAAGCGGCACGCTGCGGCCCGTGATCGGCCGGCGGTTTGCTCTGGATGACGCGGCTGCGGCCCACGACGCCGTTCTCGCCCCGGGCGCACACGGGAAAATCATCCTGGTTCCGTAGTCTCCGGCGAAAACCGGCTTGCCGGACGGGAAAATCCCGCTACGTTCCCCCGCCTCGGAGGCGGTCCCCGCCTTTTTCCTCCATTTGCCAGTGTAGCTCAGGGGTAGAGCAGCTGTTTCGTAAACAGCAGGTCACGGGTTCAAATCCCGTCACTGGCTCCAGTTTTTACTGGTTCCACTCTTTCCGATCCGGTCAGAGCACGCTGCCCGAAAAAAACCTCACTTTTTTTTGTGAGATTGTCGCCCGGAGTGGGAAGAAGAGGTATGCGCACACCCCCAGACCCCCGGTGGCGGCTCCTCTTTTCTGGCGCACGCCCGGGAGGCCGTTCTGCTGTCGGCCGATTTTTTGAAGCGTTGACTCCGAACCTGCACCTGGCCCGACGCCCCTCTTTCTCGCCTTGGGCCGCCGCGGGCCTGAGCGTTGCATTGTTCACTACGGGAGCTGAGGCGGGCCCGCAACGGATCGGATTCAACGAAAAAATCCGACCGATCCTCTCGAACGCCTGTTTTCAATGCCACGGGCCGGACGAAAAAAAGAGGGAGGCCGATCTGCGCTTGGACACATTTGAAGGGGCCACCCGCGACCTCGGGGGCTACAAAGCCGTGCTTCCGGGCAAGCCCGATCAAAGCGCGCTGATCGAGCGGATGATTTCGCACGACAAAGACGAGGTGATGCCTCCGCCCAAGAGCAAAAAGCCGCGCCCCACCGAGGCGCAAATCCAAGTGCTCAAACAATGGATTTCCGAGGGCGCGCAGTATGAAGGGCACTGGTCGTTCCAACCGGTGCGCAAAGTGGAACCGCCCGCGGTGCGCTCCGAGGCCTCCGTCCGCAACCCAGTGGACCGCTTCATTCTGGCGAAACTCGACGCCCTGAAAATCAAACCCTCCCCGGAAGCGGACAAGGCGACCCTGCTGCGCCGGGTGCATCTCGACCTGACGGGGCTGCCCCCCACCCCACAGGAACAGGAACAGTTCCTCAAGGACACCTCGGCGGACGCCTACGAGCGACTGGTGGATCGGCTGCTGGCGTCGCCTCACTACGGCGAGCGTTGGGCGCGGCATTGGCTGGATCAGGCGCGGTACGCCGACTCGGACGGATACTCAATTGACGGGGCCCGGCCGATGTGGCCCTACCGGGACTGGGTGATTCGTGCGCTCAATGAGGACATGCCTTTTGATCAGTTCACCCGGGAACAGATCGCCGGAGACTTGCTCCCCAACGCGACCCGGTCCCAGAAAATCGCGTCGGCGTTTCACCGCAACACGATGATCAACGCCGAGGGCGGCAGCGACCCGGAACAGTTCCGGAACGAATCGGTCGTGGACCGGGTGAACACCACGGGCGCCGTGTGGCTGGGGCTCACCCTGGGCTGCGCCCAATGTCACACCCACAAGTACGATCCCATTTCGCACCGGGAATACTTCAAGCTCTTCGCCTTTTTTAATTCCTCCACCGACGTCAACAGCGTGGGCGAAACGCTGCCAGTGGTTCCCGGGGAGATCTTTCCCGCGCCCAGCGCCAAAGTCAGCCCGGCCCAGTACGCGGCCGGTCTGAGGAAAGTCGCAGACGCACAGTCCACCGCGTCCCAGCGTCGTGCCGAGTGGCTTAAAAAACTGGAGGCCGCCTCGGAGCCGACCCGCTGGCAAGCGCCGAAAGCCGTGAGCGCCACCGCGAAGAGCGGACGCCAACCGCGCGTGCTCGAAGATGGCGCCGTGGTGGTTCCCTCAGCCGGGGCGCCGCAGGACGTCGTTGAGATTCATTTCACACCCGATCAAGCCAAGGCGTCGGCGTTCCGGCTCCGACTGTTGCCCGATTCCTCATTCAACGCCCAATATGCCGGCACAGCACAGGACGGCAGCTTCGCCCTGACCGAAATCGAACTGACCGTGGACGGCAACGTCCAGCCCTTCGCATGGGCCGTGTCGGATCTCAACGATCCCAAAAACCCGGTCTCGACCGCCATTGACCGGGATCCCCAGACGGCGTGGCAACTCGACCCGAAGCGGGCTGAAAGCAAGGGGCTCCACGAAGCATGGTTTTTTCTCAAGGAACCCTTGGCCGTGGAGGGAAAACGCTGCGTGGTTCGGTTGCGGCACGAGTCCGGAAAAAACCGGCTCATTGGAAAATTCGCGGTGGAAGTCGCGGACGAGGCGCCTTTGCTGCCGCCCGAGCCGAAAGTGGCGCAGGAGGCGTGGAAGCTGTCCCGGCAAACGAAACCGGGGACCAATCCAAACCACCCGGCTTTGGTCGCGGCATTTAAAAAAATGGACGCACCCCAGGTGATCGCGGAAGCGGAACTCGGCCGTCTGAGCGCCATCGCCCAACCCGCGCAGCTGCTGATCATGAAAGATCTGCCCAAGCCGCGTCCGACCCTGCTCCATCTCCGGGGCGACTTCCTGAATCCGGACAAAACCCTCGGCCCGTTGCAGCCGGACACACTCGCGGTGCTTCCACCGATGGCGCCCTCGGATCAACCGCGCACGCGTCTGGACCTCGCCAAATGGCTGGTGGACCCGCGGAACCCGCTGACTCCGCGGGTCACCGTCAACCGCGTCTGGATGCGGTATTTCGGCAAGGGGCTCGTGGAAACCGAGAACGACTTCGGAACCCAGGGGACCGCGCCGACGCATCCGGAGCTTTTGGACTGGCTCTCCAGCGAGCTGGTTTCCGGGGGCTGGTCTCTCAAGAAGCTGCACCGCACGATCGTCACGAGCGCCACCTACCGCCAGAGTTCGACGGCCCGGAAGGACCTGCGCGAGATCGATCCCCTGAACCTGTTGCTTGCCCGGCAGAACCGGATCCGGGTCGACGCCGAGATCATCCGCGACAGCGCCCTCGTCTCAAGCGGCTTGATCGACGCGACATTGGGGGGACCCCCGGTTTTCCCCCCGCAACCCGAGGGCGTGTTCGCCTTCACGCAGGCGGCCAAACCTTGGGTGGTGAGCACGGGCGGCGCCCGGTTCCGGCGCGCCCTCTACACGCACTTTTACCGGAGCGCCCAGCATCCGCTGACGAGCACGTTTGATGCGCCGAATTTCTCGACCACCTGCACCCGGCGTCTGAGCTCCAACACGCCTTTGCAGGCGCTGATGACGGCCAACGACGAGGCCTTCATGGAAATGGCGCAGGCGGCCGCCCAGGGCCTCTGGAAAAAGGTCCCGGGCACCTCAAAAGCGGAGGATGCAGAGCGGATCAAGCAGGGTTTTGTCTCCTTCCTTTGCCGTCCCCCGTCGGATCAAGAGCTCCGGCGCAGCCAACAGTTTCTCGGCGCGCGCCGGAAAGCCTTGGCTGAATCTCCCCAGGATGCGGCCCTCATTGCGGGCACCTCCGCCGGTCCCGGCCCCGTGGAATTGGCGGCCTGGACGGAGTTCACCCGGGCGCTGATCAACACGGACGAACGCATTACCCGCGAATAACCATGGACCTCGAAAAACAACTCCTCCTCGCATCCACGCGACGCCATTTTTTTGCGCAAACCGGGTTTGGCCTCGGCGCGGTGGCTCTCCAACAATTGCTCGCCGACGAAGCCCGGGGCGCGGCCCCGGCGGGAAACCCGATGGCGGTCCGGCAGCCGCATTTTCCGGGCAAAGCCAAACGGGTCATTTATTTGTTCATGGCAGGCGGCCCGAGCCAGTTTGAGCTTTTCGCGGACAAACCCAAGCTGAGGGAGCTCGACGGGCAGGCCCCGCCGCCGAGCCTGATGCAGGGCAAACGTTTCGCGTTTCTCAAAGGCAACGAGAAGCTCCTGGGCAGCCGGCGAAAGTTCCAGAAATACGGACAGTGCGGAATGGAGCTCAGCGAATTGCTTCCGCACACCGGAAAGGTGGTGGACGACGTGTGCTGGATCCGCAGCATGGCGACCGACGTCTTTAATCACGGCCCGGCCAAACTCTTCATCAACACCGGGTTCCAAGCCCCCGGTCGGCCGAGCCTCGGGGCGTGGGCCACTTATGGGTTGGGATCGGAGTCCAAGAATCTCCCCGGCTTTGTCGTGCTCCAGAGCGGGCCGCGCGGGCCGCGGGCGGGCTCCACCCTTTGGTCGAACGGATTTTTGCCGAGCAGTTATCAAGGGGTGCCGTTCCGCAGTTCTGGCGACGCCATCTTAAACCTGCGCAATCCCAAGGGGGTTTCCGCCGAGGAACAACGCGCCGTGTTTGATTTCGTGCACGAGCTCAACCAGGAGCGGCTCAATCAAACGGGGGACCCGGAGATCCAGACCCGGATCAACGCGCTTGAAATGGCGTACCAAATGCAGTCGAGCGCCCCCGAGCTGATGGAGCTCTCCCAGGAATCGGAATCGACCCTGGCCAAATACGGGGCCACGCCGGGCAAAGGGTCCTTTGCCAACAACTGCCTGCTGGCACGGCGCTTGGTGGAGCGCGGGGTGCGTTTCGTCCAGCTCTACCACACCAACTGGGATCACCACGGCGGTGGAGAGAACCTCGAAACCGACCTTGAAAAGGTTTGCAGGGAGGTGGACCAAGCCAGCGCCGCGCTTGTCGCCGACCTCAAGGAGCGCGGGCTTCTGGAGGACACCCTGGTGATCTGGGGCGGCGAATTCGGGCGCACCCCCATGGGCGAGGTCCGCGGCACGATCGGACGCGACCATCACGTCGACGGATTCACCCTGTGGATGGCGGGGGGCGGTGTAAAGCCGGGGCTCATTTACGGGCAAACCGATGAACTGGGGTTTGGCACCACGGAGAACAAGGTCCACGTGCATGATCTCCAGGCCACCGTCCTGCATCTCCTCGGGTTCGACCACGAACGGCTCACCTACCGGTTCCAAGGCCGCGATTTCCGGCTCACGGACGTCCACGGCCGCGTGATCAAAGACATTCTCGTCTGAGCCCCTCATGTCCGAGCCCGTGTGGTGATTGATGACGGCCCCCCGCCGCCCGCTCCGGGGCGGCGCAAAGGATGCGGGCTAAAACCTGGCGTTCACGCGAGACCGCGCTCGCACGCGAAGGCAAAGGCGATGGCGTTCAGTGTCTTCCCACCAGATCCACGCGCATCCACGCGAAGACGGTTGTTCTGCGAAATGCAGAATCCCGGCTTAGAAGCCGCACATCTCCCGCAGCTCCGCCCAGCTGGAACGTTTTTTAAGCAGGCTCGCGAGGTAGGGGTCCAACTTGGCCAGGCCTGGAAGCCGCCCCAGATTCGCCGGGGTCTCAAGGCGGGAAAACAAGGCCAGGGCGATTTTGGATTTGGGCACCACTTTTTCCCCGTAACCCAGGGGTTGATTGCTGGACCAAAACCGGACCCACTCCGCCCCGTCGCGCGTTTCCGTCCCGAGATAAATCACCGAGTGACCGCGCTCCTGCGCCCCAATCTCCGGGGTCCAAAAGATCTTCATAAAATCACCGGGCAACGCCTCCGAGTAGCTCGTGAAATTGCTCCCGATCCCCAGTTCATGAAACAGCCGCGCGGTGCCGGGCCCGTTGGCGTTCCAACGGCCCCAGACGCCGGCGCCGTCGCGTTGGCCTCGGACCTCCAGAAGGCTGAGGGTTTGAGGCGACAGATGCAGAACGCCTTCCCGCATGAGCTGCTCCAAAGCCCCCAGAAACACGAGATAAGTGGCCCCGGAACAGTAGCTGGGGGTGGCCTTGGCGGGATCCACCAGCAAACGCCCATCCGACGCGGAGATGGCGGAGGAGAGGAGCTGCGTGGCCATCCCTGTCGTGGCGTAGCGCCCGCCCTCGGGCATCAATCGGAGAGCCTGGAGCACGGCGAAGTTGTAACGAGCGGGAGTGCGGGGTTCAGCACCGAAGGAGGTCAAACGCAGCGACGGCGCAAAACAGAAGAGGAGAAAGAAAAGGAGGCAGCGCATGGGGTGGCGAGAGTTTAAGCCGAGCTTGGCCTGTGTCGAGGGGGGCGCGCCTCATTGTGGAGGGTGTTGCTCAGAGAAGTCGCCGGGCTCAACCGCCGGTGCGATCCCCACCGTTTGGAAAAAATCCCCGGGGTCTGCGCGCATTCCACCCCCCAAAGCCGGGCCGGGAGCGAAGCGCTTGCCCTGCCTGCACTTTAAAGATAAGTCCGCTGGCCTGCCATTTTGAAAGTCATCCACTCCCCCTCCTCCTGCACCCGGTGGTGCCGCAAGGCATCGCGGCCGCTGGTTCTGGTTCCCACCATGGGAGCGCTGCACCGCGGTCACGCCGCTCTGATCCGGAAGGCGCGCAAACTGGCGGGGCCCCAGGGCACGGTGGCGGTCAGTATCTTCGTGAACCCGGCGCAGTTTGGCCCCCGGGAAGACCTCAGCCGGTACCCGCGTCCGTTGAAGGCCGACCTGAGGGTGTGCGAACAGGAGGGCGCCGACGTGGTTTTTCATCCCGACGCGGAAAGCATCTATCCCAGCGGCTATTCGACTTACGTCGAGGAAACGAGCCTTTCGGCGAGCCTTTGCGGAGCCGCGCGTCCGGGTCATTTCCGAGGGGTGTGCACCGTGGTCCACAAACTCTTTCAGATTGTGCAGCCCGACATCGCCGTATTCGGGCTCAAAGATTTCCAGCAATGCATGGTGATCCGGCGCATGGTCAAGGATCTCAACCTCCCAGTCCGCATCGTGGCGGCGCCCACGGTCCGGGAGCGCGACGGATTGGCCCTGAGTTCGCGCAACCAGTATTTGACGGCAGAGGAGCGTGAGCAGGCGCCCATCCTCCAAGAGGCGCTGCAGACCGCCGCCGCGGCGGTGCGCTCCGGCGAGAGCCGGCCCGCCCGGATCAAACGGCTCCTCCTTAAGGCGCTCTCCCGGGCGCCCTTGGCGCGGGCGGATTACGTGGAAATCGTGGAAGCCGAGACGCTCCAGCCGGCGCGGGCCGTCGGGCGCGACTGCGTGATGGCGCTGGCGGTGTTTTTTGGCAAAACCCGCCTGATAGACAACCTCTGGATTCGATGAAAAGGTACGACTACGTCATTATCGGCGGCGGCATCGCGGGACTCAGTTTCGCCCTCAAAGCGGCAAAACACGGCACCGTGGCGTTGGTCACCAAACGGGCGCCGGGTGAATCCAACACACGCTACGCGCAGGGCGGCATCGCCTGCGTGACCAGTGTGGAGGATTCTTTTGAGCTGCACGTGGCCGACACTTTGGACGCCGGCGCGGGCCTCTGCGACGAGGCCGTGGTGCGTGCGATTGTGACGGACGGCCCCGCGCGGATCCGGGAACTGATTGAAGCCGGGGTTCAGTTCGACGAGCGCACGGATGAACCCAACAACGGCTCAACCCAGCCCAGCCTGGATCTGGGCCGCGAAGGAGGCCACTCCAAACGCCGCATCTTACACGCCCGCGATGTGACGGGATTGGCAATCGAGGAGACTTTGCTGAGAGCCGTGGCGGCGCACGCCCACATCGAGCTGCTGGGCAACCACATGGCTGTGGACCTCATTACCCTGCGGAAACTGGGCTATGTGAGCGAGGACCGCTGCCTGGGGGCCTACGTGCTGGACGAGTCCAGTGGACAGGTTCTCACCCTGCGCACCGACCGGCTCGTGCTGGCCACGGGAGGCTGCGGCAAGGTTTACCTCTACACCACCAACCCGGCAGTCGCCACGGGAGACGGCGTCGCCATGGCGTGGCGGGCGGGCGCGCGGGTGGCCAACATGGAGTTCATCCAGTTCCATCCCACCTGTCTGTATCATCCCGACGCCGGTTCTTTCCTGATCTCCGAGGCGGTCCGGGGCGAAGGCGCCCGGCTCATCGACGCCCATGGCCGGGAGTTCATGGAGCGGTACGACCACCGCCGCGAACTGGCGCCGCGCGACATCGTGGCCCGGGCCATCGACGCCGAAATGAAGCGGACCGGGGCCAAATGCGTGTTTTTGGACATCACCCACAAACCGGAGGCGTTTGTTCGGGACCGGTTCCAGAACATCTACGAGACCTGCCTGAAATACGGGATCGA
>CAMARB010000136.1 GCA_945860355.1 Chthoniobacter flavus
GGCCGGACGGGGTTGGGCTCAAAGGGGGTGCCGCAATGGATGCAGACTTTGGATCGGGGATCAGTGGCAGCAGCCATGGGGCGCGAGGACGGTGCGGGTGATGAGCAGGCTCGCCGCGATCAGGGCGAGGGTTTGCTGGGAGATGCGCAGGAATTTCGGTGAAAACCGCGATTGCAGACGCGCCACCTGGCTCTGGAGGAGCAGGTAAAGAGGGATGGTTCCCGCCGCGAAACTGCCCATCATCCCGGCCCCGGTCCAAGCGCTACCGGCCACTGCGGCGACTCCGAGCATGAGCCACAGCGGACCGCAGGGAATGAGCGGGGTGAACCAGCCCAGCGTGTGCCGGAGCCGGAGTCGGTAGAAAAAAACGGCGAGCCAGCGCGGGGCGGGCAGGCGTTTTTCCCAGCCCAACGCCATGAAGACTAGAACCAGGGCGAGCGCCCACGGAGTGAAACGCGCGAGGTCGCCCCGGAGGAGCCCCGCGATCATGGCCCCGAGTCCACCACAAAGCGCCCCCGCCAGAGTGTAGGAGACAAGCCGGGAGGCGTGGTAGTTGAGGGGGCGCGCCTGGACAGCGCAGGCCAGCGGCCCGCACATCAGCGAGCAATGGAGGCTGGAGCTCAGGCCCACGACAAACGCGGCCAGCGGCGTGGCGGTTTCAACGTCCATGGGTAAGGGGCACCTCTTGTGGTGCGTTGCGGATGGCGGTCTGCACGAAGTGGCCCAGGGCCACGACGAAAAGCAAAAAACCGATCACAATCCAGATCCAGGGGCGCTGTTTCATGGCAAGGTGGGGTGCCCGGCTCCGGCTGGGCCGATAAAGGTGAGCTCCTTTTGAAGCGTGGTTTTGCCGTCGGCGCTCCGGACCCGGACTTGGAGCGGGAATTCCCGGGTGAAATCCATCCGCGGCAGGGCGAGCACGAGCGGGCGGATTTGTTCACTGAGCGCGGGCACCGTGACGGGCGGCTGGGCGCCGTTGACGTGGAGGTTGGCGGGGCCGCGGAGGATCTCGACCTCGAAGCTCAGGGGTTCGTTGCGTTTGTTGATGAGCCGGAGCAGGAACTGGTTGCGCACGTTTCCCTGCTCGAGGAAATAGGGGGCGCCGCTGATCCGCACGACGCTCATGTTGGCCAGATGCAGCGTGGAGACCCCGGCGCTCAGGGCCGCGGCCCCGAGACAGAGCAGCGCCGTGTAGAGCAGGATCCTGGGCCGGATCCAGCGCGTGGGTTTGCCGACGAGACCGTTCATCGAATCATACCGGATGAGGCCTTGGGGGCGGTCGAGTTTGCGCATCACCGTGTTGCAGGCGTCCACGCAGGCGGCGCACCCGATGCATTCCATTTGGAGTCCCTGCCGGATGTCGATGCCGGTCGGGCAAACCTGCACGCAGCGGGTGCAGTCCACGCAGTCGCCGGTGTCGGGTTGAGATTTCGGCCCGCGCGGTTCGCCCCGTTTTGCGTCGTATCCGATGACCAGCGTGTCGGGATCCACCAGAACCGACTGCAACCGGCCGTAGGGACAGAGCACGATGCAGAATTGTTCGCGGAACCAGGCGAAATCGAACCACAACGCGGCGGCGGTGAGGAAAACAAAGCTGAATGCGCCCCAGTGTTCGGCGGGGGCCTGCCGCATCATGGCGTAGAGCCGTGGGAGCGAGATGAAATAGGAGAGAAAGACATGCGCCAGGACCAGGGCGAATCCGGCAAGCACGGCGTGTTTGAGTCCCCGGCGGAGCGTTTTCTCCAGGGTCCACGGCATCTGGTCGAGGCGTTGCCGAGCCAGGCTGTTGCCTTCGATCCACCGTTCCATCCGGCGAGTGATGTCGAGGAACACGGTCTGGGGACAGCCCCAGCCGCACCATATCCGCCCCAGCAACGCCGCGACGTAGAAGAGCGCGAACCCCACGCCGCTGATGACAAAAAACGCCAGCCACAGGTCCTGGGCCACAAAAGTCAGCCCGAAAAGATGGAACTGGCGGGCCGCGACATCGAAGAAAACCGCCGGGTTCCCCTGGATGGGAATCCAGGGCAGCGCCACATAAACGCCCACCAGCAGCCAACCCACCAAGGCCCGCCACCGGGTGAACGGCCCGTGGACATCCGCCGGGTGAATGAATCGGCGGGAGCCGTCCCGGTTGATGGTGGTGACGCGTTCGAGGCTGGGACTCGGGTTTGCCATAAAAAGAGAGGGCCTGCGCCTTTGGAAACGCCCCGGGGGGCAGGGGGGCGGCCCCGGCCGGGCGCAACCTAGGGGTTGGGCTGGTGGCTGAGAATAAAGGCGGTCACTTCGTTGATCTTGGTCTTGCCGAGCACCGGGCCCCAGGTGGGCATTCCCTTCTCCAAGACCCCGCTGGTGACGACCTTGACAAGGTCCATGGGCTGGGCGCCGTGAATCCACGTCGCGTCCTTCAGGTTGGGGCCGATGGCCCCGGCCAGGTCCGGCAGATGACAGGACGCGCAGGTGGATTGATAGACCGCCCTGCCGGCATCCAACACCTTACTGTCCTTGGACATGCTCCAGAGGATCTCGTTGCTGATTTCCCCCGAACTCCGCGCCGCCGCCAGTGCGTTGGCCTTCATCTTTTCCTCCAACGCCGCGCCGGGCTCGGGGAGCAGTTCGAGTTGGAACCCGAAGAGCCAGTAAAGGGCGGCGAAAGCGATGGAGCCGTAGAGCGTGACCAGCCACCAGTTGGGCAGCCGGTGATCGTATTCCTGGATGCCGTCGTAGGTGTGTGGCCGAAGGGGTTCTTCAGCGGGAGGCGGGTTATTCATGGGACTCTTGCTCCAGGGGCAGGTTTTCCAAGCGGCGGACTTCCTTTTTTTGCATCCGGGCGACGCGCAGTAGCGTCACGAGGAAGACCCCGAAAAACAGGGTGAAACTCGCGATGGTCAGCGCGCGTTGCCAGTCTTCGACCAGGATTCGGTGGAACATATCGGTGTTTGAACCGTCAGGCGGTTTTTTGGGGTGCCGTCAGTGTTGGGCTGTTTTGGTGGCTGGAATCGTCTCGGATTTGCCCAGCTTCTGGAGGTAGGCGATGAGGGCGACAATCTCGCGGTCGGCCGGCACCTCGGCGCCGGCGTTTTTGAGTTCCTCGGCAAAGGTTTGCGCCTGGGCCTGGACGTTCTCCTGGATCTGCGCGGCGCTGAGTTCGGGGTAAGGCACTCCGAGCCGGCGTTGCACGGCGAGTTTGGTTGGCAGCGCCGCGACATCGGTTGGATCCACAAAAAGCCAGGGATAATTGGGCATGGTGGATCCGGCGGAGATCTGGCGCGGGTTGCGCATGTGATGGAAGTGCCAGACGCTCGGGTATTTGCCTCCGAGCCGGGCAAGGTCCGGGCCGGTTCGTTTGGACCCCCACTGGTAGGGGTGATCGTAGATGCTTTCCCCGATCTTGGAGTAGTCGCCGTAGCGCAGGACGTCCCCCACTAGGGGCCGGATTTGCTGGGAGTGGCAGTTGTAACAGCCTTCCCGCACGTAGATGTCCCGGCCGGCCAGCTCCAGAGGGGTGTAGGGAATCTGCCGCACCTCGCCCACTTGGTCGGCTTTGTTGAGCAGAAGCGTGGGAATAATCTGCACGACGCCCCCGATGAGCACGGCGACGGCGGTGAGCAGGGAAAAGGGGAGCGAGTTCTCCAGAAGCCGCTCATACCATTCGCTCCAGCGGGTCCCGGTGAACTGTTGGTGGGTGAGGGCGCCGATCACCACGGCGATCACCCCCCAGAGGCCCAGGCCGGCGACGATCCCGTGGCCTGCGCCCCAGAGAATCAGGCAGCCGATGAGGGACAGGGAATAGAGCACCGGGGCGTTGAGGAATCCCCCGGCCACACCCATGGCGGATGGGGCGGCAGTGGCGGCGGGGACTTCCACCGAACCGTTGACGGTTTGGGCGCCTGCGGCGGTTTTCCACAGGTTCCACGCCAGCAAAACGAATCCAGCCAGATACATCACCCCGCCCAAGGCGCGCAGATGCATGAGGCTCATCGTGGCGGTGACGGCCTCGATAAAGTTCGGATACGTGAGCACCGTGCCGGCTTCCTTGGTGGCCCCGAGCATCAGGCCCTGGGTGATGCCGGAAACCCACATGGCCGCCACGTAGAGAAGGATGCCCACCAGCCCGAGCCAGAAATGCATGTTGGCCAAGGCGGTCGAATACAACGCGCGGTTCCACAGCCGGGGGGCCATCCAATAAAACATGCCCGCCGCCATAAACCCGTTCCAGCCCAGGGTGCCGCTGTGCACGTGGCCGATCGTCCAGTCGCTGTAGTGGGAAAGTGCGTTGACGGAGCGGATCGCCAGAAGCGGCCCTTCAAACGTGGCCATGCCGTAGAACGTCACGCCTGCGGCGAAAAACTTGAGCACCGGATCGGTGCGCACCTTGTCCCAGGCGCCCCGCAGGGTGAGCAACCCGTTGAGCATGCCGCCCCAGGAGGGCGCCCAGAGCATCAGCGAGAAAATCATGCCCAGGGACTGAAGCCACACCGGGAGCGACGTGTTGAGAAGGTGATGCGGGCCCGCCCAGATGTAGAGAAACACCAGCGACCAGAAGTGGATGATCGAGAGCCGGTAACTGTAAACGGGGCGGCCTGCCGCTTTGGGCAGGAAATAATACATGATCCCGAGGATGGGCGTGGTGAGGAAGAACGCCACGGCGTTGTGGCCGTACCACCATTGCACCAAGGCGTCCTGGACCCCGCCAAAGAGCGGGTAACTGTGGGTCCAGCTCGTGGGCAGGGAGAGATGGTTGACGATGTAAAGCACTGCCACCGTGATGATTGTGGCGATGTAGAACCAGACGGCCACGTAAAGGCTCGGTTCGTTGCGGCGTTTCAGGGTCCAGAAAAAATTCCAGCCAAACACCACCCAGACCACGGCCACCGCGATGTTCAGGGGCCAGATGAGTTCCGCATACTCCTTACCCCGGCAAAGGCCCAGGGGCAGCGTGATGGCGGCTCCCACAATGATCGCCTGCCAGCCCCAGAAATGCAGGCTGGAGAGGAAATCCGATGCCAGGCGCGCTTTGACCAGGCGTTGGGTGGAATAATAGATGCCCGCGAACATCATGTTGCCCACAAACGCGAAGATCACGGCGTTGGTGTGCAGGGGCCGCAGCCGACCAAAAGTCAGCCAGGGGAGGTCGAAATTGGCACGCCAGCTGGCGAGTTGCGTGGCCACAATCACGCCCACCAGCATTCCGACGAGGCCCCAGAAGACGCTGGCCACCAGAAACTGGCGCACCACGTGGTCGTTGAATTCGATCCGGATTTTTTGAGAGGAAGCGGTCATGGGTGCAAAAAAGGGTCAGGCTCTGCGGTCTGAATCGGACTCCGCGTCCTCGCGCAGCGGCATGAGGGCGTCCCTTTCCGAGGACGCGCCGCCGGAGCAGGCTTGGAGGACAAACAGCAGGACAAACAGCGTCACCAACACGGTGCCGACGAAAGCGGTAAGCGCGAGAACGTTCACCGGGCGATCGGGACGGTTGAAGAGTGGGCGGGGGGCCTGGGGGACGCTGGGGGTTGGGGGGAGGGGAGGGAAGCGCCTTCCGCGATGCGGTGGGCGTCAGCAGAAACGGGGGCAGCCATCTGATGCGCCTGATGCGCGTTTCCGTGCGTGTCCTTTTGGCAACGACACTGCGTGCACTTCCCGCAGGGGCGCTTGGAGTCGGACTCAACTGATGGCTGGAGTTCCATGAACGCCCGCGATCATCGCCCGGAAACGGCGCTCAGACTCACCGCACTTTGGCAAAAACCGCCCCTCCCTTGCGGCTTCGGCGTTGCGGCAGGCGTCGATGCGGGTTTATCTGCAAGCCATGGCATCCAAGTTGGGCAAGGACATCGTTCAGCGGTTGTTGGACTCCAAGCTCTTCCAGGACTATCAGCAGGCTTTCAGCGAGGCGACCCGGTTGCCGCTGAGTTTTCACCCGGTCGAGAACTGGCAACTCGCTCATCGCGGCAACAAATACGAGAACCCCTTTTGTTCGCTTGTCTCCCAGTGGAACCCCAGCTGCGCCATGTGCTTGGAGACGCAGGCGGAGATTTCCAACCCGGCTCTGGGCAAACCCGCCAGCACCGTGTGTTTGGCGGGGCTCTATGAGGCGGCCATCCCTGTGAAATTGGGGGAGGAAGTGCTCGGGTTCTTGAAGACCGGCCAGATGGCGCTGAAAAAACCCTCGAAACGTCAGTTCAACGGCGTCTCCAAAAAGCTGCTGGCCTGGGGGATTCAGACGGATTTACGGCGCCTGGAGGAGGCCTATTTCCACACAACGGTGCTGACCAAGGATCAATACGAGGCGGTGCTCAGGCTTCTGGAGGTCTTCGCCCAGCATCTTTCCCTCACTGCCGACCGTGTTCATTTGGAGGATGCTCCGGCGGATTCCCCCATGGTGGCCAAGGCCAAGGCTTACATCGAACAGCGCCAGGCGGAGCCTTTGACTCTGGCCGAGGTGGCGCGCGTGGTGAACACCAGCACCTTCCATTTCTGTAAGATGTTTAAGAAGGCCACCCGCCTCACTTTCACCGAATACGTTTCGTTGGTGCGCATCCAAAAAGCCAAAAACCTCCTTCTCAACCCCCACGCCCGAATCTCGGAGGTGGCCTTTGAGGTGGGTTTTAACTCACTCACCCATTTCAACCGGGTCTTCCGAAAGGTGGTCGGAATGAGCCCCACCGCCTTCCGCGGATCGGCCGTGTAGCGGGCGCTCCGGGAGTTCCCGGTGGCGGCTCAGCTCCCGAAGAGGGTCGCGAGCACGGCCTGCGGGTCCGAAAAATCCTCAAAGAGATAGTCGGGGGCGTGGGCGGAAAGGTTTTCCCTTGAGAAAACCCCCGTGGAGACGGCCACCGCTTGGGCGCCAATGGCCCGGGCGCAGGCGATGTCGTGAGGGGTGTCGCCCAAGATGTAGATGTGTTCGGGGAGCACGGGCTGTCCCAGCTCTTTCCTTGCGCGTTCCTGGGCAAAGGGGCCGAGCTGATTGCGGTCGTGGTGATCGTCCGCAAACGCCCCTAGAACGAAATAATCCCAGAGCCCGTAATGCTGCAGTTTGAGCTGCGCGCCGCGCCTCAGGTTGCCCGTCAGAAGCCCCAGCATGATGTCGGAACGAGGCTGGAGGGCTTCCAGCAGTTCCCTCGTGCCCGCCAGGCGGCGGCCCGGGATTGTTGTCAGAAACTCCTCCAAAGAGACCAGATAAGCCTCCAGAAAGGCGCGCAGGTTGGATTCCGTGTGTTCGATGCCGTGTTTCTCAAAGATCCGCCGCGCGATCCCCGTGTCGGTGCGTCCGGCAATCTCGATGGTGGCCAGATCGTCTTCGATGCCGAAGTGGGTTTTGAGTCCGCGTCGGAGTGCTTTTTCACCGGCGCCGCCGCTGGTGATCAGGGTGCCGTCGATGTCGAAAAGCAGGAGTTTTGTATGCATGGCCACGAGGGGCTACCCGGAGGGCTTAGGTGTGATGGACCCGGCCGCAGGTGCCTCCAGGGACCCAGATCACGGAGAAAACCTCTTTCCGAGCCGCCCCTGAAGCGCCTTCTCTCAGCAGTTCCTCCATCGCGGCGACAGCCCGTCGGGTCATGGGGACGACGGGAAACTCGACCGTGGTCAGCGCTGGCGCGGGAAACGCCCCTCCAGGGCGGGTGCCGAACCCGACAATACTCAAAGCCCCCGGGACCTTGAGGCCCCGCGCTTGGGCTCCCGCCAGAACGCCGGCGGCCAGTGTATTCGTGATGCAGAACACTGCCGTCGGAGGGGTAGGCGATTGCATTAGGGTTTCCAAAGCCGAGACGCCTGCCTCGAAACTCTTGTCGCTGTAGATGATGTTTTTGGGATCGAGCGAAATGCCCGCATCCTCCGACCCCAGGCGGATCCCCCGGTGCAGTTCGATGGTCTCGGGCTCCGTCTCTCCGAACGGACCTGAAACGATGGCGATGTCCCGGTGGCCCGCATCGAAGAGTGCGGCAAGAGCGATTTGAGAAGCCTGCTGGTAGTCGGGCACCAAGCTCAGCACGTTGCTCGTTGCGAAGTCCTGCCCGAGCGCGACAGCGGGGAATCCCCGGCGAGCCAGAGCTTGGAGCAGGGAGGGGTTCGCGCCCCCGAGCAGAATGTATTTGGAGGCGACTCCGGTCTGAAGAGCCGGTGGCAATGCGGTGGTTTCAGTCGTGTAATCCGTCCCTTCCTCGTAACGGCCGACGCTAAGGCTAAAGGACGCAGCCGCCGTGGCTTCCATAGCCGTTTCGACCACGCCGGACACCCAGGGATCTGCCATCCCTGCCGAGAAACGTTGGGAAATCAGGATGCAAAAATCTCCCAGCTCCGGGTACATGCGGACCACCGCACGCAGGTCGTTGGGAATGTAGCCCATCTCCCTGCACACCTTGAAAACGCGTTCCCTCGTCTTTTCGCTGACGCGAATCCCGTAATCCCGGTCGTTGAGCAGCGAAGAAATCGCCCCCTGAGAAACCCCAGCCGCCTTTGCGATCTGCGCCATGGTGATAGCCTTTTGCAGATCGCCCAGGCGTCGTGTGGCCGGGTGGTGTTCTCCCGAGTGCTTGCCCTCGGGAGGCTGACCCTCGATGGGCGCATTCATGCCCGAGAAGTATCGCCTGTGGGAGATTGCACAAGAGGAAATCCTCAGCGCCGGGAGTTTGCGTCGGCACCCGACGGGGCGGCTATTTAGCCGCTTGCTTCAACGGACTTCTTAGGGTGCCTCTTTGGATTTCGCCGCCGCACTCATCCATGGCTCTGGTTTGATTCGTCTTTGCGTGGCCAGGAGAGGGAGCACCCCCGCAGAGAATCGGAAAATGGCGGGATGATTAACGAATCAAGCCCAGATGTTTCGTGAACGGCCAGTAGACGAGGACGCCCCGGCCCATGATGTTTTTCTCAGGCACGGTGCCCCAGTAGCGGCTGTCGGAGCTGTTGTAGCTGTTGTCGCCAAGAGCAAAGTAGCTGGCAGTGGGGAGGTGGTAGGTCTGTTCCGGGGTCGCCAGCACTCTCATGCCCATGGCCCCCGTGGAGTATCCGCGGTAGTCATCGTTGCACGACATCACCTTTTGAATGGAGGGTTCGCTTGCCCGTTTGCCGTTGATGAAGAGGTCCGGCGGACGGATCTGAAGCTCGTCACCTGGCAATCCCGTCAAGCGCTTGATGTAATACTGGGAGGGCCCCACCATTCTCGTCATCTGATTTTCCTGCGTGGGAATCCCGAGCGTGTTAAACACGAACACGTCCCCTCGCGAAGGCGCCCGGAAGTGGTAACTCATCTTGTCCACAAACACGTGGTCGCCCGTGTCGTAGTGACCCCGCGCGACCACTTGCCCCGCCTTAAGTCGTTGTTGGATCCCCACTTTGAAGCCCCGAGTCAGAGTGTCCTTCGGGCAGTTGACGACGATTCGACTCTTCGCCCCCAATATTTCCGTGCGCGTGAACAACCGCAGGAACTTCACCTCCCGAATATCGACAATCACGTCGTCGACTTCGGCCTTGGCATCAATCCATGTGCGGCCGAGTGCCAAAGAGTCAAACAGTCGCATTGCGCGGTTGGGGGGCGGGTCTTGCGTCGGATACGCGAGGATACCGTTCAAAGTCGGCTGCATCGACCCAGTCGGAATCGTGAAGGGCTGTAGAAAATAAGTCCTCACGCCCAATGCCACGACGATAGCGACCAAGAAAACCTCACAGTTTTCTCTCAGCGCCGCACTGGGAACGGGCTTCAAATAGAGACCCGCTAGCCTTTCGAGCCCCTGAACTGCGCCTTCCACTGACTCCCTTGTCCCTCCCTTGACCGCCTGAGCAAGAACCTCAATTGCTGATTCGAAATCTCCAACAGCTTCCGCAGACCAGATGTCTCGTTTGTAAGCGAGCGCCTTCTTGGCGTCCTTAAGGTAAATGCGTCCCTGCTTAATGTGGCGCGGCGTGAGGAAAAACATGGGGTTCTCCGTGTAGCGGCCGGACCTTCTGTTTGCAAGGAGCTCCCAATCTCTGGTGCACGGCGCAGACCGCCGAGACCCGGCATGAACCCCAGCACCTGTCGCCGCCACAAGGCCCCACGGCCTTGCTCTATGTCGGACTCGATCCCGATTACTATGAGACTGACATCTGGCGAAATTATTCTTGTCGGTTGCCTGCTCGCGGCGCTCCTGGTGGGCGCATTGATCAGGAACTGGAGAGAGAGACCCTCCCCAGCGTCCCCGATGCGCGGATCCCGATCGGCTCCCTACGTCTCAGCCGTCGGGCCGCTGTCCGGTTGCCCCCCCCCGGCAAGAAATAGAGCAGCCGGCTGAGGATTTCAGGTTTTTTGTGAAAAAAAACCCAATTACTTGTTGACCCGAGGCGATCCTCCGCTAGTTTGCCCATCCCGCCACGCAAGTGGTTGGGAATCGGTGAGAGGCTAAGAGCTTCTTTCGAGAGCGCCGAAAGGTGTTCGCCGGGGGTCAGAAAAAAATCTGAAAAACCTGTTGACGAAAGAAGATGATGAGATAGATTGCCCGCCCCGCTGGTA